>PAGT01000068.1 GCA_002705485.1 Flavobacteriales bacterium
ATTATTTTTTTTACCTAATTCGCCTAATTTAGAAAGTAAAGTTTCTAAATTAGATGAACCGCTAATCAATTTTATAAGCCTTTCTTTTTCTTTATTTAATTTTAAAAATTTTTGATTAATTTCTTTGTATCGAGATCTTAAGTTTTCTAGATCATCCTTTTTTTTAATTAATTCATTTAACTCCAAATTGACTTTATTAGACTTAGTGAATTGAGGATAAGCATAAAAAATAATTATAAAAATTGAAATAAATGATGATATGAAAATTGGTAGAAAAGTTGCAGCTTTCTCGGGAGTTAATAAATTATTTTCTCTTTTCTTTGGATTGAACATGTTATTAATTTAATCTATACCATTTTTTATATTTTTTAGGATATTTAATCTATTAGATAATCCTAATGAACCAAGTTTAATTAAATATTTTTCATTAATTTCTCTATAATTACTTGAAACTTTAGTTTTAATTTCAGCTAAATATCCTTTAACTTCAGCATTTTCATTTAATGATTTTATTTCTATAAGGTCAATATCATTAAATTTTACTAATTCAGATTTGTCCAAATTTATTAGAAATGAATTTAGAATTTCTAAATATTTATTTTTAGGTAACTTAGTAGTTAAAACTAAAGAATTATCTTTTGAAGTAGTCGATATTAATTGAATATCCTTTGGAATAATTAAAGCTATTTCCTTAAACAAAGCGGAACTTGAACTAATATTCCAAATTGAATCCTTAAGTTTTTCATTAAAACTTGAAACAAGATTAAGTTGTTTTTGTTCTTCATTTAATTTCTTTTCAAGCAAATCATATTCATCACTAAAAACTCTAATTTTATTTTTTTTATTTTCTAGTACTTTAATTCTATAAATAAAAGGGATACCTGATATTAAAGATATTACTATTATTATCAAGCCAATAAAAATACCTTTTTTGATATATTTTTTTGTTTCAATAAAAAATGGGTTAGCAAAGTTATCTTCTTCTCTTCTTTTTCTGAGTAAATCAATTTGTTTAAAATTTATTTTTTTCATTTTAAAAAGAATAGTAAGTATTCAAAATTAATTATCTTCTAGGATTCTTGGTGTTACTAAAATGATTAATTCGCTTTTTCTTATTTGCTTTGAATTTTTTCTAAAAAGAGTTCCAAGAACAGGGATATCTCCAAATATTGGTATTTTTGAAGTACTAATATTNTCTTCATCTTTAAGAACCCCAGTCAATACAAGTGTCTCTCCATTTTTAACTCTTATTGCACCTGTATCTAACTTCCTAACACTNAAAGTATTCTGTATTCCACATCCNGNAATNGNNACTGTNCTTGTGATCGAAGAAATNGCAGGACTTAAGGCAAAAGTTACATANCCGTTATCATCTATTTTATCAAGCTTGGCTCCAAATGTTATNCCTGCAGTTCCTTCAGAAGCNGTNCATGTAACTCTNCCTTCCTCGNNTGATTGTNNAAATCCTGTAACTACTGTTTCTCCAACTTTTATAAATCCTTCATTTTTAAANGGTCTTCCNATTGTTGCNGNANTTAATGAATCATCTATTCCTGCAGCACCANNAGTTTGAACATTTGGATTTTCACCAAGNATTANAGTNGGNGAAGCTAAAACTTTTGCATTCTCATTAGTTATTTTAGCCTCCAACCAACTAAAAAATTGACCANTTANCAAGNTATTNGTAAATACACNAGGGANANTAGNATTTTCGCCCTNTCCAAATGAAAAATTACNAGTANCAATATTCATGCCNGAGTTTCCTNTGACTNGTGTTTCTCCGGNCTTGAACTCAAAAATATTTTCTTTTATATCAGNTTTANTCAAAGNAACATCAATTATTTTTACTGTCAAAGCAACTTGTCTATGTCTGACGTCGAGTGATTTAATATATTTCTCTGCTGTTTTAATAAGATCTTTCGTTCCTATTAAAGTAATAGTTTGTANCCTTAAATCTGCTGTTCCTATTAATCCAAATAATGGGCCTCCTTCTATCCCATAGGAATTTTTATTCTCATCTTTAAATTCCTTTTTATTTATAAGACTATCGTTTACTTCTGATCCACTAAGTGTGCCGCTTATTAATAATACTTTTGAAATTTTAGCACCTAATGTAGAAAGATAATCGGCAACAGAAGCAGCATTAACTTGGTTGAGTCTATAAGTTTTTGAGACTTTTGGTTTAATACTTTTATTTAATATATTTTTTCCAATAAAAATAATATTGTTCTCTAGTACGGCCTGTAAATTTGAAGTTAATAAAATACTATTAAAGGCATCAGAAATATCTTTATTTTTAAAATCTACTGTAATTTTGGAATTATTAGAACCTATTTTGCTCCCAGGATTATTATCTTCAACTATTATTATCCCATAATCACCTAATTTTCCTATAAGCTTTAAAGTCTCTATTGAATCTGCTCCCTTAAGATTTAATGTTATCTTAGGTCCCTTCAAATTTACATATCCTCTTGCTTTTACTTTAAACTGACTTGTAAATATTTTACTTTTTGAAGGTAAAGGTAATGTATTTAGATTATTTTTTTTTAAATCAATTCTTTTAATAATTCCTTTTTTATTTTTTAATCTGCCACTGTAATTTTTTTTGCTTGAAGGCAAATTTTTGTTATCACTTTCTTTACTAATGGAATTTTTATCCGATTTATTTAAATTAGTTTTTTTTGTGGGAAGCTGCTCTTTTTTTTCTTTGAAATTCTCTAAATTGTTTGATTTATATATATTTTCTATAGATTTCTCCATATCTTCTGCGTATTTAATAAGAGATTGATTATTATTATTNGATCTTTCTGTGAGTAAGATTTTAGAATCTTTATTAGCTTTATTTGTAAAAGTATCTTTACTGGAATCAAATTTATATATTTTCTTTTTACTTAAGGCATACGAATTAAATAAAAATTGATTAAAAATTAATAATAAAAAAATAATAATTTTCCCTTTTTTTATTTTTAAAAGATTTCTCATAAATAATTTNCTCTCTTTAAAAATAATCCCTANAGAATGACCTTTTTTTATTTTATAATTATTTTTATTTCTTGTCATATCGTTTAATTTAAATTTATATTTTCACTTAATAGAACACAAATCATTTACTATTATAAGATCTTGGTAAAAGGATTTATAAGATAAAGCATAATTTAAACCAAAAAATATTCTGAATTTGTTATTAAAAAATTCATATTCGTTAAAAGGTANTGAACCCTTTTTATAAATATCACCTATTTCATTATCTTTTACCCTACTATCGAATTGGTATGTTGCTCTATCGGACCAAATCTTTATTAAATTATTGATTAATAAAAACATAAAAAGTATGTAAAAATTTAACTTATTTTCTCTAAGATTTTTACAAATTTCATAAGTATTATAGATTGTTTACTATATGAAGATTTAATTTAAAAGTATATTAAAATGTGGANTTGCTTTCTTTTAGTATTTGAGCGATTAATTCTAATATTTTTTAACAATAAATCATATTTATTTAAAAATTATTTCTTTAAATATTTATACTAATTGAATGATCTCATCTTTTGGAAATTTATTCTATGAATTTATATATAGTAAATTTAGCAAATATAAATTATTATTCCTAAAAATAAAAATATGAAACCTAAATTCAATATNAATTTTCCACAAAAAAGTATTTTTGGGTTTGAAATTCTTTCATCAGNACAATCTTCAATTGCATGTTACTTNTTTTTATTTTTTGGNAAAATATTNAATCCTTTTTTTGGTTTAAGCAAAATCGAACTATTAGCAGGTAATTTATTTAATCTTTTATTAAATTTAAGTATTGTAATTTTAATAATAAATCTTTTTATAAAAAGGAATGATATAAAAAGAGTTAATTTTATTTTTTTAAATTTATTATTATTTATATATTTTCCAATAGCTCTTAGTAATATTTTGAGTAATATTTTATATCTTGTAAATTTTTTGAATATATGATTGCTGCTTTTATTTTGTAATTGGAAATAAATATTTTTGAAATAATTTTCTTTAAAAATAATAAATTAACTTTTTTGATTAGAAATTAAATAAGTTTAAATATCTCAAAATATACCTACTCTTTTAAAGAGTTTTCTTGAATATTTTTTAAGTTCTTTAAATTAACCATATGTTTAATAAATATATCAAATAAGAATTAAGTCATGTTTTATACTCAGGCAAAAATTATAAATTTGTATGTATGTTAAATATTTTGCTATTTAAATTTCTAAATTAAGTTAAGATTTTTTTATATCTAGCTTCTATTCAGAAACACTAATTTTGGTATAATAATCTTAATTTTTGACTGCTCTGATGAGATTGCTAGTAACAGGCGGAGCTGGATTTATTGGCAGTCATACTTCTCTTTTACTCCTGGAACAAGGATATGATCTTGTAATATATGATTCTTTTCACAATAGCTCCGAGAAAGTCTTTAAAAGATTTGAAACAATTTTAAAATGCGATGAAACTTATTTAAGTAAGAGAATTAAAGTCATTGAGGGAGATATAAGAGATAAAAATTTATTAGAAGAGGTTTTTAATTATTATTCATCATCAGGGGATTCATTNTCAGCTGTTTTACATTTTGCTGGACTAAAGTCAGTTNCAGAATCTGTTATTAAGCCAATTGATTATTGGGATGTAAATTTTTTNGGGACAAAAAACTTAATTGAAGTNATGGCTAAATATGANTGCTATAAATTAGTTTTTAGTAGTAGTGCAACAATATATGGATCAACAACTTCCTCCATAATTAATGAAGATCATAATATAAATCCTCATAATCCATATGGCCATACAAAGGCTGCAGTTGAAGATTTATTAACTGATTTATATAATTCAAATGATAATTGGTCTTTTGCTATCCTGAGATATTTTAATCCGGTTGGAGCACATTCTAGTGGTCAAATTGGTGAAGATCCTTTTGGGGTGCCTAATAATCTCTTCCCATTTATTAGCCAGGTTGCTATTGGAAGATTAGAAAAACTTCTGGTTTTTGGAAATGATTGGCCTACTACAGATGGTACAGGAATAAGAGATTACATACACGTTATTGATCTTGCTGAGGGACATATATCAGCACTTGGGAAATTATTAGAGAATAATAATCAAATTCTTAAGTTGAATTTAGGAAGTGGTAAAGGTCATTCCGTTTTGGATGTTATAAAAACTTTTAGTAANGTTACTGGAGTTGATATCCCTTNTNAAATCNCCAATAGAAGNTCTGGAGATACTGNANAAAATGTAGCAGATCCCTCNCTTTCAAAAAAAACTTTAGGGTGGGAAACAAAAAGNACTTTATTTGAAATGTGNAGGGATAGTTGGAATTGGCAAACTAAAAATCCAAATGGATACNATTAATTCAANTCAAGCCTTTTGGTATAATTCACCTGTGCCTAACTATTTAAATGACTGAATTAGATAATGCNTCTCTCNATCTNTATAGCATGACATCTAAAGGCGTAAACATTAAAAAGGAGTTAGTTAAAATTGTAGGTAAAGCTCTNAATTTGAGATTAAGTAATAAAAATGATAAAGATACTCCATCCAAAATACAAATTTTAAAAAATATCAATGTNTTTATTAATAAAGGAGATAGGATTGGANTAATAGGNGCTAATGGTTCAGGTAAGAGTACTATATTAAAACTCATAAGTGGAATTTATAAACCCTCAATTGGTCAAATGAAAGGGGATTATTTTTACCCAATGATAATAAGAGATTTAAACGTGAGCGATGATTTAGCTGGAATAGATGCAGCGAAAGCCTTTTTTTATCAACATGGTTTAGGACTTCTAGGATATGATTTAGATTGTTTTGTATCCAAAATAGAGGAAACTTGCAGTATTGGAGATTATTTTTTGAGGCCTATTAAATATTATAGTGAGGGCATGAGAACAAGATTAATCTTTAGTTTGTTAACATCTGTAAGACTTTCTGAAAATCTTGCTATTGATGAAGGATTTGGGACAGGCGATAAAAAGTTTGCTTTACAGGCTGAGGAGAAATTAAGGAGTTTTTTGGGTTCGGAGGGTTCGTTGTTATTAGCATCTCACTCAAATGATCTTTTAAGACAATTTTGCAAAAGAGGTTGGGTTATGAAAGGAGGCAGATTGATATTTGATGGACCTCTTGAAAAGGCTTTTTCTTTCTATGACTCTAAGGCATATCTAACTGCTTAAAAATTACTAAATGAAAAAAACTAAAATACAAAAATCTAAATTTTTAAGATTAGTTTATCAGTTACAAAATTATTGGAAGCTAGGGTGGTTAGATAATAAAGCTAGATATGCGAAAACTTACTTAGGTGAGATATGGATCGCATTGTCTGTTGTTCTTTTGTCATCAGTGCTAGGCTTTATTTATGGGGATATATTCGGAAGCACCATTGATGGAGAAATTAAATATTTTTCATATCTTGCACTTGGAATAACTCTGTGGAATTGTATAGCAGATTCAATGGCTTTAGGCTCACGATTTATTATTGAAAGTGCAAGTCAAATCTTAAATACAACTTATTCACTAAAATCGTTATTTTTAAGGAAATTTTTTTATATCTGTCAGAATCTTTTTATTGGTTTAGCATCTATTCTCTTCGTAATTTTAATCGTTAATAAAGACCTCATTGGTAATTATGTTCAATTATTTTTACCACTTTCAGTTTTTCTTGTTTTTAACTTATTAATTATTATTTATTTTTCATTAATAGGTTGTCTAATAAGAGACTTTGCCGAAATAGTACCTCTAGTTACAACTATTATTTTCCTTGGCTCTCCGATACTATATCCAGCATCCAGGTTAGATAATTTTGCATGGATAGCTAATGTTAATATTCCATATAGAGTCTTAGATATAGTAAGAAGTGCAATTTTAACTGGAGAAGTAAATTATTTAAAATGTGTTTTGATTCTAATAGCAGGACTCATACTTCTTTTATTTACTTTCGCTTACCTAGAGAGAAATCGTACAAAGATAGCTCTGTGGTGTGACTAGAAATTGATATTATTTAAGAATTAATAATCTCCTTAGAAAAATAATCTCCAATCTTAAAAGAGCTATTCATATTTACAGATTTTGCATCTATCTCTTTATAAAAAGGTATCATTGCAACTCTGAAGTCCATTGAGACCATTGTTTGATCGGTTGTATTAATATCTGAACCATGGACGCAATCTATATGATTGAAACTAAAGATTTCTCCATTGTCACATTCTAAAGGATAAAATTCTCTGGTATTTGATACTTTTTCTGACATCAAACAACAAGGCTTTAAATAATTTGAAAGACCAATATTAAAGTTCAATTCGAAATCAGGATGATTATATTTTGCATCGGTATGATATTCTCCTACAAATCTATTACCTGGCAAGCCTATTCTAAAAGTAGGAATAACTTGATATGAAAAGGGGAAATCTATTATTTGGCTTACAAAATCAGTAACGAAATCCTTATAAATTGGTTCAATTATTTTTGAATAATTAGAATAGAAGACTCTATGGACTATTGTTTGTTGATCGTTTTTTCGGTCAAATTTCTCAAAATCACCTAACCATAGATGAAGATCTTGTAGATCAAGACCAAAAAGCTTTTCAAGCTCCTCTCTAAAAGGATATTTGTCTAATTCATATCTATAAGTGACGCCATGAACCCTCTGACGAGTTTCTCTGGCAGTACTCATTTCTGTTATTAACATTTCTATTTGATTTTGAAAAGTCTATATTGAAAAATATGAATTATCAACTGCATCTGTGCCAATAAAAAATTTATCACTTTTATTACTAAACTTACTAGATATATAATACTAGTAATGTATTAATAATTAAGTTTGTGAATATACAAGATTTGTCACTACTTCTGTCAGACAAAGTAAGTAAAAGAAAGATATTTTCAAAATTTAAACAGATTGGAGATTTTTACTCAAAGAGTTTTGATGAAAGGAAAAATATTATTACTAATAAATTATCTTTTACTTTAAAAAATGCTTATGAAAATATTCCATATTTCTATAACTTAGCAGAGGACCATAAAATTAATGAAATATTTTTAAATTTTAAAATTGAAAATTTAAAAGAAATTCCATTTATGGATAAAGATACTTTGAGAATTAGCAGAAAATTCCTCTTAAGACCTGACTATACAAACAAAATACAACATTGTTATACGAATGGTTCTACTGGAGGAAGAGTGTCCGTTGCGTACGATCAAGAGTCAATAGATTGGAGTTCTGCCGTAATGTTATTTTGCAGATACCTATATGGGCATAATTTGACAAATAAAGAAGTTCATTTGGCAACTGATACAAGATCAAGAGGTAAAAAAATAGAAAGATTAGGCCAATTTTCAAAAGAATTAGCAAATAATAGATCAAATATTTTTATAAAAGATTTTAATAATGAATCAACTTTTGATTATTTAAAACAATTGCGATTTCAAAGAACTAACCTTTTGCATGGAATGCCTAGTCAGATAAATGGATTAATTAGTGAGTCGATTGATAAATTTAAGATACCATTAATTGAAACCAGCGGTGAATTTTTAAGAGAAGAACAAAGAGTTAACATAGAAGATTTTTTTTCTGCGAGAGTTATAGATAGATATGGTTTAGCCGAATCAGGTATTGTTGCTTATCAAATGCCAAAACAAGAAAATCTTTCTGTTATTGATTTTCATACATTTGTAGAAGTAGATGATAATGGGGAAATTGTTATTACCAATTTAAATAATCATATTATGCCACTAATAAGATACAAGACAGGCGACTTTTGTGAAAAAAA
>PAGT01000069.1 GCA_002705485.1 Flavobacteriales bacterium
TATATCACCATTTAGAATGATTTTTTTAGGTTTGATAGTTCTCAAATAATTAATTAATTCATCAGCTCTGCACCCTCGTGTACCTAGGTGAATATCTGAAAGAACAACTAAATCTATTAGTCTTTTTTTGAACACATTTAATTATATGACTGTAATGTGAATCAAATGTTTTTAAAATAATAAGATAATGTTAAAATTTAAAATTAATGTGGACAGAATCTTTCTACATTAATTTTCATTAGTTTTGTTTTAGTGAAAGTGATACTACGGGGAACATAAAATGTTCCCTTTGAGAACACCCTAAAAAATTAAGCTATTGAAAATGAATAGTTTATGAGGTGAGTTCGAGTGCAGTATGACCCACATCAGATGAAAAAAGTAGAATTTACTCATAAACTTTTTTTATAAAATTATATTATCAAGGTTTAATTAATGAAAAAAATATTTCTAGTACTTCTTTTAATTACTTTATTCAATTGCAGTAATGATTCAGAAGCAGTTAGTCAAATTATCAATGAAGAAAAAAATGAAATTGAAAATGTTGAAGTTTATTTAATTAATAACCTTAATGATTCCAGGGGGTTTTGTATAGATATAAAAGGGTCTAAGCAGAATGCAAATGTGAATAGTGGGCTTCAGGGTCATTCATGTTACTCATATCAAGGTCAAATTTCTGTAGATCAGGGTTTCGATAAATCAAAAATCAATGAAAATCAATTTTACATTACTTTTTTTAAAGTTTGTATGGAGGCCCAAAATATTCAAGAATCATCTTCTTTGTTATTAAATCAATGTAATCAAAGTGAAAAACAAAAATTTGTTCTAAAGGCAAATGGTAATATAGTTGTTGAGAGTGACCCTAACTTATGTCTAACTGTGTCAACAAATTTTAAGGAGGGTGGAGGAGGAAACCCCGTTCATTTAATTCGTGATTTAACTCTACAAAATTGTAATGAAAATAATTCAGATTTTCAAAAGTGGGGTACTAGAAAAATAAATTAGAATGGTTTTTCAAGAAGAAGTTGTTTTAGATCCATATAAAAGAGGTTTTCATTTAGTGACTAAAAATATTCAGCAGATAATTCCAAAAATTACAGGAATTGTACATGTTTTTATTAAACATACATCAGCAAGCTTAACAATTAACGAGAATGCCGACCCCTCTGTTAGAGTTGATTTTGAGACACACTTCAATGAAATGGTGTCAGAAAATGAAAATTATTTTACCCATACCCATGAAGGAGCGGATGACATGACTTCCCATATAAAAAGTAGTTTATTAGGATCATCAGTGTCTTTTCCTGTAAAAAATGGTATACCAAAGCTTGGTACTTGGCAAGGAGTGTATTTATGTGAACACAGAAATAAAGCCGGATCCAGAACTTTAATTATTACCGCAATAGGTGAATGAATTTTATTTAACTTTGACAGATATGAAAATGAAAGAAATTTTAACGATTTACCTTTTAATTACCTTAACCATGTTTATAACCGAATCTAAAGCTCAAAGCTTTGATAAAAAAATAAATAACCTTGCATCTAAATATGAGGCTGAAATGATTGAACTAAGACATTGGTTTCATCAAAACGCTGAACTTAGTAATAGGGAGTTTAAAACCGCTGAAAGAATTGCATTAGAGCTTACAAAAATTGGTTTGAAACCCCAGACAGGTGTTGCAAAGACAGGTGTGGTTGCAGTTTTAAAAGGTCGAAAACCTGGACCCGTTGTTGCATTAAGAGCTGATATTGATGGCCTTCCTGTAAAGGAAAGAGCAAATTTACCGTGGAAGTCAGAAATGATGGGGGAGTACAATGGTGAAACAGTTCCGGTTATGCATGCATGTGGTCATGATACTCATACTGCAATTTTATTGGCAACTGCAAAAATAATGTATGATTTAAAAGATGAGATTTCAGGGACGATTAAGTTTATCTTTCAACCAGCTGAAGAAGGTGCTCCAGCAGGAGAAGAAGGTGGGGCAGAGTTGATGGTAAAAGAAGGAGTTTTATTAAATCCTGATGTTGATGCAATTTTTGGTTTGCATATTTGGTCACAGTTTGAAGCTGGTCAGGTTTATGTCAGACCAGAGGGAATAATGGCTGCTGTTAATGAATTCAGAATTGACATTGAAGGAGTTCAGACTCACGGTTCAACCCCATGGACAGGAATTGATCCAATTGTTACTGCCTCTCAAATGATTAATTCAATTCAAACTATTGTTAGTAGAAACATGCCTTTAACTGAGGCCGCCGCAGTTGTTACTATTGGAAGTATACATGGAGGAGTTAGAAGTAATATTATACCTGAAAGCCTTTACATGTTAGGAACCATAAGAACATTAGATAATGGAATGAAAGATCTAGTTTTAAAAAGACTTGTCGAGATTGTCGAAAAGGTTGCTGATGCTAATAATGCTAAAGCAAAAGTTACTTTTTTAGTATCCTATCCCATAACATACAATGACGAGGATTTATACAATCAAATGCTTCCTTCATTGAAAAGAGCTAACGGTCAAGATAATGTAAACTTTATGAAAGCAGTGACTGGTGCTGAAGACTTCTCTTATTTTCAAGAAAAGGTTCCTGGAATGTATTTTTTTATTGGAGGGTCAAAAAAAGGAACTGATTTGTCTAAGGTTGCTCCACATCATACCCCCGATTTTTATGTTGATGACTCAGCTATGATTACAGGAGTTAAATCAATGTCTACCCTTACTTTGGATTACCTTGAAAACAATAAATAAATTATAATTTTGGAGGGATTCTTTTTTTTGTAATTTTCTCAAAAGCATAACCAACTTCATAAAGTAAACTTTCATTAAAAGATGTACTTATGAAAGTCAAATTTTGAGGCTCACCAGACTTTTTGTATCCCATTGGAATAGTTAAACAAGGGTAATTTGCCGCGGCTGCATAACCCGCATGATAATTATTTATTGAAAGCACAGCATCTACCTGATTATCTTTTAAGATATTGCGAAAAAACTTTTCTGCATTTTTTTTGAGCTTTTTTTTCAGTTCTGTATGATCATTTTCCAAAATCTTATTTTTAGCCATTCCTTGAAATCTAGTCATCCCATAAGGTGATCTGATTAGACTGTCTTGTGAATTAAACTTTACAATATCATCCACACTTTCAATCTTCAATTCATTATTCATATGTTTTTTGATGTAATTATTCAAATCTTTTTTCATATCATAATCTAAGATTTTACCAAATCCAGAAAAATCAACTTTTTCAGGTTCTAGTTCTACAATTATTCCTTCATGTTTAATTATTTTTTTTACAGATTCCTTGTATAATTCTTGATCCATCAAGTTTTTGAAAACAGCAAACCTTTTACCTTTTATTTTTGCATTGAATATTATGTTTAAATCAATATCAATTTCACTTTTAGACATTGGATCCTCTTTGTCATATCCCATTGAATTTTTAAAAACTATTATATTATCAATTACGTTTTTGGTCATTGGACCAGCTGTGTCAAAACTGGATGATATTGGAATTATACCTGATCTACTAATAAGTCCAACGGTGGGTTTTAAGCCAACTAATGAATTTAATGAGGATGGCGACAATATAGATCCTGATGTTTCAGTTCCTAATGAAACCGATGCTAAGTTCGCTGCAATAGCCGCTCCACTTCCAGAGCTAGAACCACCTGATTCGAATTTTTTTCTTCCGTAAGGGTTTAAAGTTTGTCCCCCAATTGCACTATAGCCAAGTGGACAGCCAGAGCAAAAATAGTATGCCCATTCACTTAAATTTGTTTTTCCAAGTATTAGTGCACCATTTTCTTTTAATTTATTGACAACCTTTGAATTACCAGTGTAATTATCCTTAAAAATTGAAGCTCCAGCTGTAGTGGGCAAATTTGAAAAATTAATATTATCTTTTAATAGTATAGGAATTCCATGTATGCTGTATATAGAACTTGGTTTTGTTTTATCACTTTTTTTGGCCTCTTCAATAATATTTGGATTTAGTGAAATAATTGAATTTAAAAAGCTGTTCTTATTAAATTCAATTTTTCTAATTCTATGTAAGTAGAATTTAACAAGTAATTCGTAAGTTAATTTTTCTGAAATTATGCTTTGTTGAATTTCTGGAATACTTTTCTCAAAAATTAAGGGTTTTAATTTGTTATAAGTGGATTCATCAAATTCTAAAAATTCAGAGTTAATCGGTTCAAACCATTTATTTTTATTACCATCTACAGCTTGTATGTATTTGAATTGTAATCTCTTATTGTCATTTTTTTTACTTTCAATAATTTCAAATGTTTCATCATATTTTTCCCACTCTAGTTTATTTGAATTGCTTTCACAACCAACCATTAATAAAATTGAAACAAATGATATAATATTTTTTTTCATGAATATTTAGATACTTTTAAAAACTTATCATAAAGTTGAAAAAAAATCATTAATTAAAAAAAACTTAATTTTGAAATAGTATAATGAGTTTAAAAGATAAAATCGAATACTCTTTTTCTGAGGTTTTTTCAGATGGTGTTCTAAAAACCGTTGAGAAATACATATTATATTTAGCTTCAGTTGGATTTATAATTCATTTATCAATCATTTTTTTACAGAATTATGGGTTTCTCGATCTGAGTAACTTAAATTCGAAACTATTATCAAATCCAATTTCTGCATTGTATACACCTTTTTCGTTCATATTGATATATGAAGCATATCTCTTGATTTTTTATATACCAAGATCGTTTACAACTGCTATTGGAAAACAGTTTGAAATAATCTCACTTATCGTAATTAGAAAAATTTTTGGTGATATTCCTTTGATAGATTTAGATTCTAACTGGTTTGAAAACCAATATAACCTTCAGTTGTTATATGATCTTGTTGGAATAATCATTATTTTCTTTTTAATTTTTTTATTTAGACGCGCGAAAGAAGATTTACCTGTCAAACCAGTCTCAGAAAAACTAGATCGTTTTATAGCTTCAAAGAAACTTTTAAGTATGATATTACTTCCAGTTTTAATTGTCATATGTGTTTTGAGTTTTTATAATTGGTTATCAACTGCTCTAATTTCAAATTCATTTGATCAAAATCTTAATTATTTATTTTTTAATGATTTTTTTACGCTTTTGATATTAGTCGATGTTTTTATTTTATTAATTTCTTTTCAATACACTGAAAGATATAGTCAACTAATAAGAAATACAGGATTTATTATATCTACCATATTATTAAGGCTTTCTTTTTCGGCTAGTGGATTAACAAGTGTTTTATTGATTATTTCAGGGATTTTATTTGGTCTTTTAATTTTGTTGATATACAACGCAATGGAGAGAGAACGCGCAAAGGGTTAAATTGATTCTAGAATTTTTTCCATTTCAATGGATCTCGATCCTTTAATCAAAATATTTTGTGCAAGAATTTTGGAAAGAGGGAACTTGCTTATTAAATCCTCCTTGTTTTTAAAAAAGAATAAGTTGTCACTAATTTTTTGATGCTGTAAGAACTGGTCACCAACTAAAAATGATTTAATTTTTTTCCTTTCTAATAAATTTATGATTCTTAAGTGTTCTTTTTTTGAAAAGTCTCCAAGCTCAAGCATTTCTCCAATTAAAACAGCCTTTGATCCTGAAACTTTTATAAATGATTCTAATGCAGCTATCACACTTGTTGGGTTTGCGTTGTATGCATCCAGAAGTATTTTTTTACCACCCAAGTAGATGACTTCAGATCTATTGTTTTTTGGCAAATAATTTTCAATGGCATTTTTAATTTTTTCCACATTGATATTGAAATGAAGCCCAACAGAGAAAGATGTAATTAGGTTATTAAAATTATAACTTCCCATTAATTTACTTTGAATAATATTTCCATTGTATACAAATTCAACCATCTCATTCTTGTTTTGTGTGAATGAGTATTTGGCCGATAAATTTTTTCCATAATTTATTGATTTTGAACTAATGAATTTTTTTTGAATCGGATCATCATAATTTATGAAAATAGTTTTTTTGTTTTCAATAAGCCAATGATAAAGCTCAGTTTTTCCTTTAATGACTCCATCTAGACTACCAAAACCCTCAAGGTGAGCTTTTCCAAAATTAGTTATTAATCCAAAATCTGGTTCAACCAAATTTGAAAGAAATGAAATTTCTCCTTTATGATTTGCTCCCATCTCGATCACAGCAAATTCTGTTTCATGTTTAACTTGGAGAAGTGATAAGGGTACACCAATGTGATTATTTAAATTTCCGTGAGTTGAAATAGTCTTGTAAGTTGTGCTTAAAATACAATGAATTAGTTCTTTGGTTGTAGTTTTACCATTACTGCCAGTCAATGCAATTATTTTTGTGTTTTTTAAGCTTTTCCTATGAAAATTGGATAATTCTTGAAGAGATTCCAAAACATCATCAACAAAAATATAATTCGGGTGATTCAAAGATCTGTCATCAACAACAACATAATTTGCACCTTTTTCTAAAGCTTCATTAGCAAATTTATTACCATCATAATTATTTCCCCTAAGTGAAAAAAAAAGTGATTTTTCACAAGATAATCTGGTGTCAGTGCAAATTCCACTTGACTCAAGAAACAATCGATATAAGTTTTGAATGTCCATCTATTTTAATAAATCAATTGGACAGCAAATTAAGGAGTTATCTCCTTCTTGGTTTTTGTGAGATTCTTGATTCTCCAAGGTATGACATTGCACATCTAAAACCTATAAAATTTGTTGTCATAGTACCTGGCAAATGTCTTCTCTGACCTGGATCTAAGTAATATGCTCTGTCAAGCCATGATCCACCTTTATAAACTCTTGCTTCGTTATCAATCAATGTAGTTCTTTCTTCATTTCCATCATCTCCTGTTGGAGCATTATACATTCTTTTAAAGTCACCCTCTAAAGTAAAATCTCGAACAGAATTTCTATCACCATCGTTAAAATTTCTGTTATCACCGGTAGAATAATTGACTCTGTCTTTGAGGTCTTCTGTTTTTTGAACTTCTTCTAATAGAGCTCCAGGGAGGACATCATAACTTGCATTTTCAGTGTCAACAGTTATCAACTTCCCATCATCGCCAATGACAGGATTTCTAAAAACATTTCCCCTGTAGTAGTTGAAATCATTAGCTTCTTCGTCTATAATAGGTCTGTAAACATCAGAAACCCATTCTGCAACATTCCCAGCCATTCCGTATAAACCAAAGTCATTAGGTGGGTATGATCTAACAGATGTTGTAATTCCAGAACCAACTTCAGACCATCCAGCAATACCACCATAGTCACCATCAGCAAGTTTAAAATTAGCTAGTTGGTCACCTAGGTTTTTTTTCTTTCCTGACCGGGTATATTCACCATCCCATGGAAATTTCTTTTTACCCCTGTATACATTTTCTTGTCTAATTTCGCTTAGTGCAAGAGCTGCATATTCCCATTCGGTTTCGGTGGGTAGTCTGTACTCAGGGAGAAGAACTCCTTTTTCCCTAGTTGCATATTCGATTTTTTCTTCACCATCTTCACTTGTTTCTTTGGATTTATCACTCACAAGCTCATTCATTTTTCCTCCATAGGCACTGGAAGGATCCAACAAATATGCTTTACTGTTGAAAGTATATCCATCAGTGATACTGTCTGGGATAATTGCGCCTTCTCTAATAAAACCTTCATTAACTAATATTTGTTCGTTGACTCTGTCAGTTCTCCATTTCGCAAAATTAACAGCCTGTTGCCAAGTAACTCCGACAACGGGATGTTGTTGGAAGGCAGGGTGTCGCAAATAATTAACAACCATGTCTTCATTAAATCCAAGAGGATTTCTCCATACCAATGTGTCGGGTAAAGCTGCTTTGTATATTTCAGAAAAATTCTCTGCGAATACTGCTTTCATCCAGTACAAATATTCTCCATACATCTCATTTGTTACTTCAGTTTCATCAATAAAATATGATCTGACATACTGTTGNGTAGGAGTGTTATTCCAGTCTCTCATNACATTATCTTGGACATTTCCTTTAGTGTAAGTTCCACCTTCAATGAAAACAAGTCCAGGACCTGCNGGCTGTCCTTTGTACTTTGCAGCACTTTGAAAACCACCATCNTTAGAATTAATTTTCCACCCTGTTGCTTGCGAACTATTTTTTCCGCCTTTGATAGAATTTTTGTTACACCCAAAGAAAAGGGCAAAAATCACGAACATAACAAAGGGATTTGGTAGAATAAATTTGCTCATCTTGAATANATTAATAGTGCAAGATAATAAATACTTTAAAAAAAATAATTTTTTTAAAACAAAAGACTNAAAAAATAATATTTCTATATATTTAACGTTTTANNANATATGTTTAAAAATCATTTATTAATNACTTTTTTTTTAGTNGTTAGTCAGTTCTCTTTTTCACAAGAAAGAAGAGTTATTACNACTGCGGTTCCATTCCTGATGATTTCTGCAGATGCCAGAGCTTCAGGTCTTGGTGAACANGGGGTTGCTACATCACCCGATGCTTTTTCACAACATTGGAACCCTTCTAAATATGTTTTTTCTGAGAAACTCTCCTCAATAGGGATAAGTTACACACCATATCTCAGTAAGATTGTTAACGATGTATTTCTCACAAATTTAAACTTCTACAATGTAATAGATCAGAGGAGCGCATGGTCNGCTAGTTTTAAATATTTTAGTCTTGGAGATATTGANATAATCCAAAACCCTCAGGATATTCCAATATTAGAAACCCCTAATGAATTTACATTGGATGCATCATATTCTTTAAAATTGAGTGAATATTTTGCATTAGCCGTTACTGGTAGATTCTTGATGTCTGATGTAAAACTACAGTCTGTGGATGCTGACTCAGACTCAGCTAGTTCATTTGCTGTTGATATNTCTGGATTTTACCAATCTGATCAAAAATCTTACAATAACTTNAATGGCGTTTGGAGGGCAGGTTTTAATATTTCTAATNTTGGACCTAGGATGAAATACGAAGAGTTGGGTAGAAAAAACTTTATTCCAACAAATTTAAAAGTTGGNGGTGCCTTTGACTTTATTTTTGANTCTTCTAATAAGTTTTCATTTAATTTAGAGTTAAATAAACTGTTGGTTCCATCACCAAGTGAACCTATTTATAACTCAAATAATGAAATTATTGGGTATAATCAGGCAGACGTAAATTTCCTCTCAGGAATTTTTAAATCATTTGGTGATGCTCCCGATGGTTTGAGTGAGGAAATTAAAGAATTTACTGTAGCTATTGGCCTTGAATATCTTTACAATGATAGTTTTGCTCTTAGAATGGGTTATTTCAACGAAAATGAGGACAAAGGGGCTAGAAAATATTTAACCTTTGGAACTGGGTTTCAGCTTGAAGAATTTAATATNGATTTGTCCTATCTTTTATCTACATCAAGCATAATCAGTCCTCTTGAAAATACACTTAGATTTTCTTTTACATATAATTTTTTTTAATATAGTTACTTTTATTTCATTCAATTGTTAAGATATATTAACTTTGTTGAGTTGNTTGGAGACCGTAAATAAAAATTTAAATAAATTAATGAAAGAGGTAAACAAAGAGACTTATTTGCAATGGTATCAAGATATGCTTTTTTGGAGAAAGTTTGAAGATAAATTAGCCGCTGTTTACATTCAACAAAAAGTCAGGGGGTTCCTACATTTATACAATGGACAAGAGGCTGTTTTGGCAGGAGCTTTACATGTAATGGACCTTTCCAAAGATAGAATGATAACTGCATACAGAAACCACGTGATGCCCATTGGATTAGGCGTTGATCCAAAAAAGGTGATGGCTGAATTATATGGTAAATCNACTGGAACTTCAATGGGTCTTGGTGGATCAATGCATATTTTTTCAAAAGAACACCGCTTTCATGGTGGTCATGGNATTGTNGGAGGGCAAATTCCACTTGGGGCTGGAATGGCTTTTGGTGATAAATATTTCAATAGAGAAGCTGTAACGCTTTGTTTTATGGGAGATGGAGCTGTACGACAAGGATCATTACATGAAACTCTAAATCTTGCTATGCTTTGGTTGTTACCAGTCGTTTTTATAGTTGAAAATAATGGGTACGCTATGGGAACCTCTGTTGAAAGAACTGCAAACCATACAGATATTTGGAAATTAGGACTAGGATATGAAATGCCATGTGGGCCAGTCGATGGTATGAACCCAGTCAAAGTAGCTGAGGCACTTGATGAGGCTATTAATAGGGCAAGAAAAGGTGAAGGACCAAGTTTCTTAGAAATGAAAACATATAGATATAGAGGTCATTCAATGTCTGATGCTCAAAAATACAGAACCAAGGAAGAGGTTAACGAGTACAGAAAGATTGATCCAATTAGTCAAGTCAAAAAAATAATCTTAGATAATGATTTTGCTACTGAACAAGAAATATCTAACATTGATAGAATTGTTAAAAATAATGTTCTCGAATGCGAAAAATTTGCAGAAGAATCACCGTACCCAGAGCTCAACGTGATGTATGATGCAGTTTATGAGCAAAAANATTATAATTTTCTTAAACATAAATTAAAGTAGATGGCTCAAGTTATTAATATGCCAAGACTTAGTGATACCATGGAAGAAGGGGTNGTAGCAAAATGGCTTGTAAATATTGGAGATAAAGTCAGCGAAGGTGATATTCTGGCAGAAATTGAAACTGATAAAGCTACAATGGAATTTGAATCATTTCATGACGGTGTATTATTANACATTGGTATAAATGAAGGTGAAACTGCCGCTGTTGATACTTTATTGGCAATTATAGGTGAAAAAAATGAGGATATTTCNTCCNTTCTAAATCCTGAAATAAAAAAGGACAGTGCCCAATTGGATTTAGTTGATCAAATTAATGAGACAGAAAAAAATAATGATGATAGTNANCTTGAAACTATTGAAGATTCCAAGGACNCATCCAAAAATTTTGAAATCATCAAAATGCCAAGATTAAGTGATACCATGGAAGAGGGAACTGTTTCTAATTGGTTAGTTAAAGTTGGAGATAAAGTCAAAGAAGGTGATATTTTGGCTGAAATTGAAACCGATAAAGCTACAATGGAATTTGAGTCTTTTTACGAGGGGACTCTTTTATATATAGGAATAAATGAAGGTGAAACAGCTACAGTTGATAGTTTACTAGCGATTATAGGAGATGAAAATGCCGATTTTAGTTCTGCTTTATCAAATATAGAAACTGATACAAAACCGGAAGAAAAACCAACTGATATTGAAGACGTTACTGATACTGAAACATTAAACTCAGATGTTACAATTGATAACAATCTTGATTCTATTGAAAGGGTTTTTATATCTCCATTGGCAAAAAAAATTGCTTTAGAAAAAAATATTGATTTAAATCTGATTAAAGGCAGTGGAGAAAACGGTAGAATAGTAAAATCAGATATTGATAACTTTGTACCTAAAGAGAAAGAAACCAAAGATTTGAAAGTTATTTCTCAACCCACATCTTTAAAATCCTCAGAAAGTTTTGATGAAATTGAGAATTCTCAAATGAGAAAAGTTATAGCTCGAAGATTAACTGAGTCAAAGTTTTCAGCTCCTCATTATTACTTAAGTGTTGAGTTTGATATGAACAATACCATAGCTTTCAGAGAACAATACAATACTCTTCCTGATACCAAAATTTCATATAATGATATTGTTGTCAAAGCATGTGCAATTTCCCTAAAAAAACACCCAAAAGTTAATTCTCAGTGGTTTCCAGAAAAAATCAGAATTAATCATCATGTACA
>PAGT01000070.1 GCA_002705485.1 Flavobacteriales bacterium
AAAAAAGATAAAAAAGTTTTCTTAAAAGATATTCCAATTAACTCTTATTTTAATTATGGAAGTAATAGAATCTTTAAAAAAAATAATAAATTAAGAAAAAGATATCTTTGTCAAGATATTATAAGTGGAAGGGAGTTTTTGTTTTCACCAATCGCAGAAGTAAAAAAATATTATGATAAGAGTTGCAGTTAGTGGATATTTTGACCCGATCCACGTTGGCCATATTGAATATTTAAAATTAGCAAGAAGACTTGGTGATTATTTAATTGTAATTGTCAATAATAATCACCAATGTGTGTTAAAAAAAGGTAAACCTTTTATGGATGAAGAAGATAGGATGAAAATCGTCGAAAACATGAAAATGGTCGACGAAGTGTTTCTTTCAATTGACAGTGATAAAACTGTTTGCAGATCTCTTGAAAAGATAAAACCTAACATTTTTGCAAATGGAGGAGATCGTTCTACAGATGAAATTCCAGAATCTATAATTTGTAATAAACACAAAATAAAAATGGTTGATGGACTTGGAAATAAGATCAGAAGTTCCTCTGATCTAACAGGATTAAATGAGATTAAATAATGGAATCAAAATTTAATTTCTCTGATGAAGAAGATGATAATAGGTCATTTAAAACATCTTCAAATAAAGATGATAGTTTTTTTAAATCTTCAATTATTTTTTTTAAAAATATTTTAGATTTCAAGTCACAAACTGACAGAGACTCTACAATTTCATCAATTAAATCAGATATTTCTATACAAGGTGCAACTGCTTGGATATTAATCTGCTCAATTTTTGTTGCATCTGTTGGTTTAAATGCAAACTCCATTCCAGTTGTAATTGGAGCTATGCTAATTTCTCCATTAATGGGACCAATACTTGGCTTCGGTTTGGCAATAGCGATAAACGATATTGACACTTTAAAAAAATCTACATTAAATTTCTTTATAATGGTGTTTTTAAGTGTTTTTACAGCATTTTTATTTTTTTCCTTCTTTCCATTAAAGGAAGAGTCGTCGGAACTCCTCAGTAGAACACAACCTGATATAAGAGACGTTTTGATAGCCTTTTTTGGCGGATTAGCCCTTATAATAGCAAGAACAAAAAAAGGAACAATATCATCAGTTGTTTTTGGTGTAGCAATAGCTACCGCTTTAATGCCCCCTCTTTGTACTGTAGGTTTTGGACTAGCAACGGGAAATTTTGATTATTCAAGAGGCGCTATGTTGCTTTTCCTTATTAACACTTTGTACATCATTTTAGCAACTTACTTAGTTATTAAATTTTTAGGCTTTCCTATGATAAATTATGCGAATTCAAGAAAAAGAGCATTTATTGCAAAGATTATTACTTTTTTCTCAGTTATTATGATTATCCCTGCATTAGTTAAGTTTAAAGAGGTTCTTGATAAATCTAATTTTAATTCAAGTGCAAAAGAATTTCTAAAAAGTGAATTCCAAGATTTACCAAATAAAGATTTTTTAGTTGATAACGCGACTATAAATTATAATTCCAACTCAGAGAAAACGTATTGGCCATGGGATGTAGGAGAATCAGAAATTATTATAAATACATTTGGAATGAAAATATTTTCTTCTCAAATGATTGAAGATTTAAAAAAAAACGTCACTTCTAATACTGATTTAAGTAAAACACAAATATATATATTACAAGACATAGATTCAGAAAGAATTGATTCGGAAAAACAAATTTTGATATTAAAAAGAAGCGTGGATTCCCTATCAATTATCGAAAAAGACAGAGAAATATCAATGCTTCGTCAAGAATTAATTGATTTAAAACAAAAGACACAGGTTTTTCAAACTGTTCAATCTATTTTAATTGAATATGAGAATTTGAATTTCAATCAATTTTTTGATTTGTCTATAGATTATGAAATCAAAAATCAAAACGATTCAATTGTAATTTTTTATTTAAAAAAAATAAAAAAAATATCGCAACAAGATTTTTATACTTCAGCTCAAAAATTTGAGAACTGGGCAGAGAATAATTTACTATATAAAGATTTTAAGGTTATATTGGACTAAAATTAGTTTGAACTCCTTACTTTCTTAAAAAGCTCTGAGGAATAAACGAAATCTGTAATAGATTTATTTTTAGTTGTAAAAATTTCTTTGTTATTACCTTCCCATTTTTTGGTACCACTTACCAAAAAAATTATTTTTTCACCAATTTCCATTACAGAGTTCATGTCATGCGAATTGATTACTGTTGTTATATTGTATTCTTTTGTAATTTCTTGTATTAAATTATCGATGACTATGGCAGTTTTTGGATCTAAGCCAGAATTAGGTTCATCACAGAACAGGTATTTTGGATTCATAACTATTGCTCTCGCTATGGCTACCCTTTTTTGCATCCCCCCTGAAAGCTCAGAGGGTAATTTTGAATGTGCATTTTCAAGTTCAACTCTTTTGATTGCGTTTTGAGCCGTATCAACAATCTCATCATCAGTTTTTTTTGTTAACATATTTAGTGGAAACATCACATTTTCAAGAACAGTCATAGAATCAAATAAAGCACTTCCTTGAAAAACCATTCCCATTTCTCTTCTTAAAAGTGTTTTCTGATTTTCATTCATTTTATTGGTTGATAATCCATCGTATAAAACTTCACCTGAATCTTGTTGGTGTAGACCAAGAAGACATTTTAATAAAACGGTTTTTCCTGATCCACTCTGACCGATTATCAAATTTGTCTTTCCCTGCTCAAATTTTGCTGAAATATTATTCAGAATATAGTTCCCATCAAAAGACTTGTTTAATCCTTTTACTTCTATCATTAGCTTAATAATAATTGAGTTACAATGAAGTTAACAATAATAATAATAATTGAAGTCCATACAAAAGATGAGGTGCTAGCTTTTCCAACTTCCAGTGCACCACCCTTCATATAAAATCCGTGATAAGAAGGCACAGTCGCTAAAATAAATGCAAATAACAATGTTTTCATATAGGAATAAAAAATATGAAACGGAATAAAGTCCATTTGGATACCAGTTATAAAAGCCTCACTTGGAACACCAGCAAAAGCCATTGCTAAGTATCCTCCGAAAATAGCAATAAACATTGCAATGGTAATAACAAATGGGTAAAATAGCATCGCAATAATTTTTGGAAAAATCAGGTAATTAAGAGGGTTAATTCCCATGACTTCTAGTGCATCTATTTGTTCAGTTACCCTCATTGTACCTATGCTTGATGTTATGTATGATCCAACTTTTCCCGCCATAATTATAGACATAAATGTTGGGGCAAACTCAAGAATTACNGANTGCCTTGTNGCAAAACCAATTAAAGATTTTGATAAAAAAGGACTGCTTAAATTTAGAGCCGTTTGAATTGAAACAACTCCNCCAATAAAAAATGACAAAATTACNACAATAGGNATTGAATCTATAATTAAATCATTAATTTCCTTGAANATGAGTCTTTTGAGAACCCTAAATTTACTTGGCTTAACAAATGATAATTTTATCATTATAAAATACCTTCCTATGTCATCAATTAAGAACATTATATTTTCACTAAGTTATAAATATTGTATCAATAGTTGATCTAAAACTAAATTTGATAAGTTATTGCATTTACATTCATTCCAGCTCCGACGCTGCCAAATAAAATCAAATCTCCTTTTTTTAGTTCATGGTTTTNGAGTTTATTTTTTCTTACAAGATCGAAAAGAGTTGGAATTGTTGCAACAGAGCTATTACCAAGCTTTCTAATGCACATGGGCATTACATGAGAGGGAACCTCTAAGTCATATAGTTTGTAAAACCTTTCAACAATTGCTTGATCCATTTTTTCATTAGCTTGATGTAAAAAAATCTTCTTTACATCAATTATGCTTTTGCTGGTCATTTCTAAGCAATCTTTCAAAGCTTGAGGGACATGACTAATTGCGAATTCATAAATTTTATGACCATGCATCTTTATATATTTATCATTGCCATTCTTTTTTTTATCAAAAGAGTTTCCACAAAACAGGTAATATGCCTCATCATTGGAATAGGTGCAGGATTTGTGTGANAGAATNCCTCCATCTTTATTTTCTTTACTTTCGATGACTGTTGCACCTGCTCCGTCAGAATAAATCATTGAATCTCTATCGTGCACATCGTATGTTCTAGATAATGTTTCAGCTCCTATTACTAAACATTTTTTGGCTAAACCAGCTGTAATAAATGCCTTAGCTTGAATGATACCCTCAATCCAACCAGGACAACCAAAAATAATATCGTAGCAAACGCAGTTTGGATTTTTAATTTCTAATTTATTTTTTACTCTGCTGGCTATACTTGGAAGAACATCAGACTGTCGACTGTTTGAATTTATGTCTCCGAAGTTGTGAGCAACAATTATATAATCCAAACTTTCAGAATTTATTCCAGAATCTATAAGCGCGTTTTTTGCGGAACTATAGGCTAAGTCAGATGTTAAATCATTTTTAGAGACATATCTTCTTTCTTCAATTCCAGTTATAGATTGAAATTTTTTTATTATGACTTCATTTGNAACATCAAATTTAGATCCATCTGGATTTAAAAATTCAACGTTAATGAAGTCTTGGTTTTTTTTTACAATCTCGGGAATAAATGAACCACTTCCTGTTATATGAACTGACATCTATNATAGTTTCAAATGCAAATTACTAAACTTAGTATTAAATACCTAGTTTTCAATATATGATTCAATAGGTGAACATGTACAAACGAGATTTCTATCTCCAAAAGCATCATCAACTCTTCTGACAGAGGGCCAAAACTTATTTTCCATTACAAANGGTAATGGAAAAATAGCATCCTTAATTGAATATGGATAGTGCCACTTATCAATTATCATTTTTGCTGTATGAGGGGCGTTTTTTAAAAGATTATTTNCATCNCNNTNTTTACAATTNTCAATTTCNGNTNTAATTGCAATCATTGAATCACAGAAGCGATCTATNTCATCAAGGTTTTCACTTTCAGTTGGTTCAATCATCATNGTTCCAGGAACAGGNAANGAAACNGTNGGTGCATGNAATCCATANTCAATTAATCTTTTGGCAATNTCCATNACNTCAATNCCTTTGTCTTTAAATGGTCTACAATCAATTATTANTTCATGTGCTGATCTTCCTTTTTCNCCNTTNTAAAGAATTTCNTAATGTTTTTCAATTCTNTTTTTNATGTAATTAGCATTNAAAATTGCAGNTTCAGTACAGGATTTNANNCCNTTTGGCCCTANCATTNTAATGTAACCATATGANATTACACANGCAAGNGCNGANCCCCANGGTGCTCCNGAAATAGATTTNACACCTTCANTACNANTNACANTAATTANAGGANTNTNNGGAAGAAATGGNACTANNTGTTTAGCCACACANATTGGACCAACACCNGGNCCACCNCCNCCATGNGGAATTGCAAATGTNTTATGTAAGTTTAAATGACAAACATCAGCNCCNATTNTATANGGNTTNGTTANTCCTACTTGAGCATTCATNTTTGCTCCGTCCATNTANACNTGNCCACCANANTCNTGAATTGTTTTAGTGATTTCTTGAATTGANGATTCAAAAACTCCATGAGTNGACGGATATGTNATCATTAATGCAGCTAACGAATCTTTNTNTTGAAAAGCTTTTTGTTTNAGTTCNTCNAGNTTGATNTTTCCATGTTTNTCAGTTCCAACTACNACAACTTTCATTCCNGCCATAACNGCTGATGCTGGATTAGTNCCGTGAGCAGANGAAGGAATTAAACANATATTTCTTTTTTCTTGAGAAATACTTTTTAAGNATTGACGAATNACCATAAGTCCNGCATATTCTCCTTGAGCNCCTGANTTNGGTTGTAAAGANGTTCCAGAAAAGCCTGTTATTTCNTTTAATTGTAGTTCTAGTTTTTTTATNANTTTTTGATAACCTTCCGCTTGCTTTAATGGAACAAAAGGATGGATATTATTCCATTTTGACCAACTTAGTGGTATCATTTCAGATGCAGCATTTAGTTTCATTGTACAGGAACCTAAAGAAATCATTGATTGCGTCAGCGAAAGATCTTTTCTCTCCAAGCTTTTGATATATCTCATTAAGCTTGTTTCTGAGTGGTGAATATTGAAAATTTTATTATCCAAAAAATCTGTAAATCTTTTATATTTTTTAGGGATTTTAGATTCTTTATTATCTAACTGTATTTTTACTGAACTATTATTGGTAGCTTCTGCTAAAATATCAACAATAATTTGTATGTCATTTTCAGAGGTATTTTCGTTTAATGAAATAGTGAATGTTTCTTTATCAATATAGTTGAAATTGATTTTGTTTTTTTCAGCAATTTCTTTAATCGTATTACTTGGTCCTTTGCACTGAAGTGTATCAAAATAATTTTTATTTAATTGATCAATCCCAATCTTTTTAAGGGAATTTTCCAGAGAAACAGTCAAATGGTGAATTTTTGAAGCAATTCTTCTCAACCCTTTAGGGCCATGAAAAACAGCATACATACTTGCCATTACAGCTAACAGAACTTGAGATGTACAAATATTAGATGTAGCTCTATCTCTTTTGATGTGTTGTTCTCTTGTTTGAAGAGCCATTCTTAGAGCTCTGTCTCCATTCGAATCTTTCGTAATTCCTATTATTCTACCTGGGATTGATCTTTTGTATTCCTCTTTTGTTGCAAAGAACGCAGCATGAGGACCACCATAACCAAGCGGAATACCAAACCTTTGAGAAGTCCCAACAACAACATCGACATCAAATAAAGCAGGTTCTTTTATTAAACACAAAGCAAGAAGGTCTGCAGCTATAATAATCTTTAAGTCATTGGACTTAGCTATTTTACAATAATTTTCTATGTCCTTAATTTCTCCAAAAATTCCAGGATATTGAAAGAAACATCCAAAGAAATCTTCGGAGTAATTAAAATTAGAGGGGTCTCCGATTATTACATCAATTCCTAAAGGTTCTGCTCTAGTTTGTAATAATGATATTGTCTGTTTTAATGAGTCGCCTGAAACAAAGAATTTACAAACATTTCTCTTTTTTTGATCTCTTGTTCTGCAACTGTATATCATCGTCATGGCTTCGGCAGCAGATGTACTTTCATCTAATAAAGATGCATTGGAAAGTTCCATTCCAGTCAAATCACAAATTGTCGTTTGATAATTCAGTAGGGCTTCCATTCTTCCTTGAGCAATTTCAGCTTGATATGGCGTGTATGCTGTGTACCAACTAGGATTTTCGAGGATGTTTCTCTTTATTACAGATGGTATAATAGATTCATTGTAACCCAGACCTATAAATGATTTGAAGACTTTATTTTCACACGAGAGTTCTTCAATATGATTTAAAAATTCATTTTCAGAAATTGCATCATCTAGCTTTAGATCTTTTTTAAGTCTTATATTCTCAGGTATGGTTTGCTCTATTAATTCTTCAACATTTTTCACTCCGATATAGCTCAGAATCTCTTTTTTTTGGTCGTTGTTGATTCCTATGTGTCTTAATGAAAAATCACTCATAATTTGAAAAAAATTTATTCAAAAATAAATAATATAACAATAAAAAATAATACAATTTTGTAATTAAATTTTAAAGTTTTCAACTCAAAAAGATTAAATTGTTAACACCAAAATAATTGAAAATATTGAATTCAATTTTTGACTTTTATATTAAATCTAGTATTCATTTATCAATATGTTTAGTAGCTCTGTCAATGATAAGTTACCACACTTTGGGTATTTACTTTAATGAAATCATCTTATTTTGCTCTTTTGCTGCAACTTTGGTAGTATATAATTACATCAAGTTTTTTTCAACTATATATAAAAATAATTTCAAAGAAAAAAAATCAATTGTTCCTATTAAGATAGTTACAATGCTTGTTTTAGTTATTTTGACTTCATTGTTGTTTTATTTAAGTTATAAAACAATATTTCTAGGTTTAATCATTTTAATATTTTGTTTGGCTTATGTTTATCCATTGTATGGTATAAATAAAAATATAAGAAACTTTGGAGGACTTAAGGTTTTTATTGTGGCTATTTGTTGGTCCTCGACATCAGTTTTGATCCCAGTCTTTGAGAGTTCTATTAACCTTGAAAAAAATTCGATTTTAATTTTTTTTCAAAGATTTTTCTTTGTTTTTGCCTATACATTACCATTTGAAATTAGAGATTTGAAATATGATTTACCCTCATTAAAAACTATTCCTCAGATTTTTGGAGTAAGAAAAGCAAAATATTTTGCAATTGTAAGTTTATTAATCTTTATTATATTTTCATTAGGTCTTCACATTCAAAACCCTGTTTTTTTTTATTCAGAGCTTTTAACCGCTTTCTTGTGTGCTGGTTTGATACTTTTTTCTGAAAAAAACCAAAAAAAATATTTTTCTAGTTTTTTAGTTGAGTCTTTGCCAATTTTTTGGTTGGCTACCATAGTCTTTTTTAAATATTTATTTAATTGAGTCTTTACTAACTTTTAATTTCAAATCCGCTTTGTATTCCAATATTTTTTTTTGAATATCTTTTTCTTTAATTCCTATGATTTCAGCAGCTAAAATTCCAGCATTCTTTGATCCATTTAATGCAACTGTTGCTACAGGTACTCCACCCGGCATTTGAAGGATCGACAAAATTGAATCCCAACCATCGATTGAGTTTCTCGATTTTATGGGGACACCTATTATTGGAAGCGGTGAAATTGAAGCAACCATACCAGGTAAGTGTGCGGCCCCACCAGCACCAGCTATTATTACACTTATTTCCCTTTCATGGGCATTTTTAGCATATTCCATCATTTTTTCTGGTGTTCTATGGGCTGAGACAATATCAGCCTCATATGGGATCCCTAAATCTTTTAAAATATCAATTGCTTCTTGCATCACCGGAAGATCTGATTTACTTCCCATTATTATTCCGACTTTTCCCATATTATTTGGATTTAATAGTTATAGTTTTTTTTATTGATTTGGCAACTTCTAAACCATTTTCAAGGTTTGTATCAAGTACAGTTACATGACCCATTTTTCTGTTTGGTTTGGTTTTACTTTTTCCATAAATATGTATGGAAACATTATTATTTTGCATGGCTTTTTCTATTCCTGAATAAGAAACAGAGCCAGTTTGTCCTTCTTCACCAACTAAATTAACCATAATTGCATAACTATTTGGCTTAGAGCAACCTAATGGTAAGTTGAGTATAGATCTAATGTGCTGATCAAATTGAGAGCTAATACAGGCTTCAATTGAGTAGTGAGCACTGTTATGGGGTCTAGGGGCAACTTCATTTACCAATATTTGGTTATCTTTTGTCATAAACATTTCTACAGTGAGTAATCCAACATTCTCAAAAGCATCAGCTAAATTTAAAGCAACTCCCTTTGCCTTTTCAACAACCTCTTTATCTATTTGAGCTGGACATAGTACATATTCAACTTGATTGGAATTAGAATTGAATATCATTTCGACCATTGGAAAAATCTCAATTTGGCCAGACTTATTTCTGACTACTGTGGTTGCTAATTCTTTTTTGAACGGCACATAATCTTCAATTATGAACTCAGAATCAGGTAAATCAGTTATTTCATTAAGAGAGTTGATTTTTTTTACTCCGTATCCGTCATATCCAAATTTTGTTTTTTTCCAAATACAAGGAAAGTTAATATCGTTATTTTTTGAAAATTCTAAAAAATCTGAAATAGATTTGAAAAATCTGTATTTTGCTGTTGGAATATTATTTTCTATAAAAAACTTTTTCTGCATACTTTTGTCCTGAATAATCTTAAGTGTAGATGGTCTTGGGAATATATCAATTCCCTCAGACTCTAACTTTTCTAATGCTTTCGTATTTACATGTTCAATTTCGTATGTAACTAAATCACATTTCTTACCAAACTCATAAACTGCATCGTGGTCCATTAAGTCACCCAAAAAAAACTCATTACATAGATTTTTACACGGAGAGTCATTGTTAGGGTCTAAAATTTTAGAATTTATATTATACCTTGAGGTAACTTGCAGTAACATTTTACCAAGTTGGCCCCCTCCAATAATTCCTAGTTTCAAATTTGAATAATTTAGATTCATAATTCATTACAAAAATACGTTAAAATATAAAGTAGAGAGAAATTATTTAAATCTTGAAATAGGTATATTTGTTTAAATAATTATTGATAAATGATTAATTTAATATTATTTGGAAAGCCAGGTTCGGGAAAAGGTACCCAAGCTGAATTTGTGAGGAAAAGTTACAATCTAGTTCACATATCAACTGGTGATGTTTTTAGAACAAATATTGCAAAAAATACTGATTTAGGAATTCTTGCAAAGTCTTACATGGATAAAGGTGAATTGGTACCTGACGACGTAACAATTAAGATGCTTGAAGAGGAGGTAAACAAAAATCAGCGTTCAAAGGGTTTTATTTTTGATGGTTTTCCTAGAACCACAAAACAGGCAGAGATACTAGACAAGTTTTTGAGTGATCAAAATCTAAAGATATCAATGACCATTGCTTTAGATGTTGATGAGAAAATTCTTATAAAAAGACTTTTAGATCGAGGAAAACAAAGTGGAAGATCAGATGACCAAGATATAATCAAAATCCAAAATAGATTTGATGAGTACAATAAAAAAACTTTAGAACTAATAGATTTCTATAAGGCTCAAAATAAGTTTTTTTCAATTGATGGTTCGGGAACGATTAATGAAATCACTCAACGTCTTTTTAAAACAATTGATAAATTTAAAAATGACTGAGGGAAACTTTGTTGATTATGTTAAAGTTAATGTTAGATCTGGAAATGGGGGAAAAGGTTCTTCTCATTTCAGAAGAGAAAAATACGTTGCGAAGGGTGGACCCGACGGCGGTGATGGTGGTAGAGGAGGACATGTAATAATAATAGGAAACAAGTCTCTTTGGACATTATATCACTTTAAACACAAAAGACATTTTAAATCTGAACATGGAGGGGATGGGAGTAGAAATAGAAGTTCGGGAACTGACGGAAAAGATCTTCACATTGAAGTTCCAATTGGAACAATTATCAGAAATTCTGAAACAAACGAAATTATATGTGAAAGTTTAAATCATGGTGAAGAACATGTAATTTTGGAGGGTGGTTTAGGAGGAAGGGGTAATTGGAATTTCAAAAGCCCAACGAACCAGGCGCCGAGATACTCACAACCTGGATTGAAAGGGAAAGAATTGCAACTAACTATTGAATTAAAGGTTTTAGCTGATGTTGGGTTGGTTGGTTTTCCTAATGCTGGTAAATCAACTTTGTTGAAGACTATGACATCAGCCAAACCCAAAATCGGAAATTATGAATTTACAACATTGAAACCCAATTTAGGAATTGTTGAATATCGGGATTACAAATCATTTGTAATGGCTGATATCCCGGGAATAATTGAGGGTGCTTCGCAGGGTAGGGGGCTAGGTCATTATTTTTTAAGGCATATTGAAAGAAATTCCCTTCTGCTTTTTATGATTTCTTGCCAAAATAATGTCTTGGAAAGATTTAATATACTTTTGAGGGAATTAAAAGAGTACAACCCAGAATTAGTTGATAAAGATATCATTTTAGCAATTTCAAAAACTGATTTAATCAATGATAATGAGATTGAAAAAATTAGTAATAAACTAAACAATAAAATTAAAGACATTCCATTTGTTTTCATTTCATCTGTTTCAAATAAAGGGATTATAAAATTGAAAGATATTATTTGGAAAGTTTTAAATAATTAACATATAAATGAAAGTACATTTTATAGCGATCGGGGGAAGTGCTATGCACAATTTAGCGATTGCTTTAAAATTAAAAGGTTATGATGTCACGGGGAGTGATGATAATATTTTCGAGCCATCAAAATCAAGATTAGAAAAACATGGTTTATTTCCTGTAAAATTAGGATGGGATCCATCAAGAATATCTTCTAATATAGACTTTATAATACTTGGAATGCATGCTAAAATTGATAATCCTGAGCTTTTGGAATGTCAAAAAAATAATTTAAAAATATACTCTTATCCTGAATTCATTTATGAATTTTCTAAAGAAAAAACTAGGGTTGTCATTGGTGGGAGTCATGGAAAGACATCAATAACATCTATTATTTTACATGTGTTAAACAAATGTGGTATTGAAGTTGATTATTTGGTTGGAGCACAGCTTTCAGGTTTTGAAACCATGGTTCATCTTACCGACGAAAATGAATTCATAGTTATGGAGGGGGATGAATATTTGTCATCACCAATAGATAAAAGACCTAAGTTTCATTTATACAAACCAAATATTGCCTTGATAAACGGAATATCATGGGATCACATAAATGTGTTTCCGAGTGAAGAAATTTATACAATTCAATTTGAAAATTTTGTTGAAACCATTGTTGATGGGGGTGTTTTAGTTTACAATGAAATGGATCTAAAAGTTAAAAAAATTGCAGAATCCTGTCAAAAATCCATAAGAAAGTTAGAATATTCCATGCCAAAACATACAATTGAAAATGGAAAAACTTTTTTGAACACAGAAGAGGGCAGGATTCCAATTGAAATTTTTGGAAATCATAATTTAAATAATATTGGTGGAGCAAAATTGGTATGCCAACTTATGGGAGTTCATGAACAAAATTTCAACGAATCATTGATGTCATTTAAAGGAGCAGACAAAAGGCTAGAACCAATATTAAAATTATCTGATAGAATTGTTTTTAAAGACTTTGCCCATTCGCCAAGTAAGGTCCTTGCCACAACTAATGCTTTAAAAGAACAATTTATTGATAGAAAGCTTATTGCAGTTTTAGAATTACACACTTTTAGTAGTTTGAATAAACAATTTGTAATTAATTATAAAGATTCTTTAAAAAGTGCTGATTTGAGCATTTTATTTTATGATCCAACTATTGTTTCTCAAAAAAAACTAGAGTATTTAGATTTTGACTTTTTAAAATCATCATTTAATGATAAAAGACTACACATATTTACTGAAAGTAATAAACTTGAAGAGTTTTTGTTAAAGCAAAATTATGCAAAAACAAATTTGGTTATTATGAGTTCTGGTAACTTTGCTTCTATAAATTTAAATCACCTTGTTAAAGAAATTAAATTACTTTGATGATTCTTATTTATACAAAAAAAATCACACCAAGAATTAAATACATATTCAAACATATTTTAAATCAAAGAATGGGTTTAAAAATTGATTTCACGTCTGATGTTAAACTCTTTAAAAAATACGATTTATTCAAAATAAGTTATGATCAAGTTCAATTTCAATCTGAATTTAACGTCAATCCATCTGAAATTCTTTTTTCATCAAAAATTGAAGATTTAGATATCGATGTTGTAAACTGGGATGGGTTACCAGTTTTTTTTCAAAATGACAACAAAGATTCTTTCAACTTTGATATCTTCGGAGCAAGTTTTTATTTAATGTCTAGGTATGAAGAATATTTACTTCATTTAAAAGATAATTTTGGCCGATTTGATCCCTCTTCTAGTTTGGCATATAAAAATAGATTTTTGAATAAACCCATTATTGATTTTTGGATTCAAAGATTAGAATCTTATTTAAAAAAAATCTACCCAGAAATTAAATTTAAAAAGAATCAATTCAAATTTGAAACAAGATTGGAAGTACCATGCCTTTATGAATATAAAGGTAAAGGGGTTGTTAGAACGATATTTGGAGTTCTAAGAGATGTCCTCAATTTTGACTTATATAGGTTGTATTTTAGGTTTATGGTACTTATTAAAATAAAAAAAGATCCACTTGACAACTATGAAAGTTGGATAAATATAAATAACAAAGCAGGTGTTAAAACAGCATTGTTTTTTTTGATTTCAGACTTTTCTAGATATGATAGAAATCTTAGTTTTTATTCAAAACTTTTTGTAGAAAAGGTAAAAGATGTCTCCGATTTTTGTGAGGTTTCTCTCTTATCATCTTATTTGTCATCTGAAAATAAATTATTGCTTTCTGAAGAAAAAAACAGATTAAAATCTGTTATCAATAAACCAGTTTTATATGTAAGACAACACCTATTAAAGTTAAACTTTCCCAACACTTACAGAAATTTTATTAAATTAGGTTTTGAGAGTGATTATAGTTTGCAGTATTATGATTTACCTGGTTTTAGAGCTAGTACGTCTAACCCCTTCTTTTTTTATGATTTAGAAAATGAAGTTGAAACCAAGCTTATTTTGAATCCTGTTTGTATTTCAGACAGAGTTTTAAAAATATATAAGAAACCAATTTTAGCTAGACAAATCATTGAAGAAATAACAAGGTATATCAAACAGGTAAATGGTCAAATGATTATTGTTCTAAATAATTCAATAATTAGCGATGAAAGTAAAAACTATAAATGGAGAAAAATGTTTGATAAATTTCTAATTTCTCATGGAAAAAAGTAAAATTGAAAATATCTTTTTTGACTTGGATCACACACTTTGGGATTTTGAAAAAAATTCATCAATTACTTTTTCCAAATTATTAAATAAATATAGTATTGACGTAAATTTTCAAGAATTTTTAAAAATCTATAAACCAATTAACTTCAAATATTGGAAATTATATCGAGAAGAAAAGATAAGTAAGGAATTTCTGAGGTTCAATAGATTGAAGTCAGCATTTGATGAACTAAAAATTAAAGTAAGTGATGATGTAATTGATGAAATTTCTGCTGATTACATTAAGTTTCTTCCTGAAAATAATTTTTTGATTAATAATTCATTTTACATTTTAAATTATCTTAAAAAAAAATATAAATTACACATCATTACAAATGGTTTCACAGATGTTCAAAATAAAAAAATGAAAAACTCAGGGTTGATTAACTATTTTGTCAACATAATTGATTCTGAATCTGTTGGTGTTAAAAAGCCAAATCCTAAAATTTTTAAGTACGCTCTTGATTTATCTAAGACCACTGGAACTAAATCCTTAATGATTGGTGATAGCCTAGAGGCTGATATTTTGGGATCCTTAAACTGTGGCTTTAATGCAATTCATCTAATCCAAAATGATGAACCCACTCACAATTATTGCAGAATTATTGGAGATTTGAAAGAATTGGAAACAATTTTATGAATTATATTCTTTTTGTCTAAGTATTTCGAAAAGAACGGCTCCAACAGTAACAGATACGTTTAAAGAATCAATCTTTCCAATTAGAGGAATTTTAATTAGTTCGTCACAAAGTTTAATTGTCGAATTTGACAAACCCTTTCCCTCAGAACCAAATACTACAGCTAAAGAATGATTTAATGATGACTTATAAATATTTTGTTTTGCTTTCTCTGTTGCACCAAATATTTTGATTTTGTGTTGCTTAATTAAAAAAATTGCATCTTTCAGATGAGCAACCTTGCAAATGGGAATATTGAAAACAGCCCCTGCTGATGTTTTAATTGTATCGCCATTTACTGGAGCGCTTCCACTATTTTGTATTACAATACAATCAATTCCAGAGCATTCTGCAGTTCTTACAATGGCACCAAAATTTCTTACATCAGTTACATTGTCTAAAATCACTATGTTAACATCCGTTTGTTTATTTTCAATGAGATTACTTAAATCGTTAATTGATAAAAATTTTACGGGTGATGTTTGAGCTACAAATCCTTGATGGTTTTTAAGTGTAAGTTTATTTAGCTTTTCAATTGGAACAAATGATAAATTAATTCCCATTTTTCTCACTTTATTTATTAATTGATTTGCTTCGCCTCCTTTAAGTCCTTTTTGAATAAATAACTTGTTTAGTGATTTATTAGATTCAATTGCTTCATTTATCGCCCTAATTCCGTAAATTATTGTTTTGTTGTCCAATTATCATATTTTAAATAAAAAAAAACCCCTAATAATTAGGGGTTTTTTTTAGATTAAATTACTTGTGGATTATCTCCACCCTCCAGTTGAATAATCAGTACCACCAACTCCCTGGGTACCACCATATGTGTAGTTATCCATTGGAATTGACTCTAAAGCAGGACCTGGAATAGGAAAATGTAATAATGTTCCTTTTTGAAGTAAATCAAGACCTCTCATTTCGAAAAATGCAAGTCCAGGAGATGCCAATGGGAACTCAACCATTCTCTCATAGTGTATAGCAGCTTTAACAGCAGCAGCAGTAGCAGCTACAGGAGCAAGTCCACCTCTGATTACACGAGATCCAGCGTTAATGATCGCGGCTGCACCAGCAGCGTCACCAGCCATTAACTTTGCTTCAGCTGCATACATTTGAACTTCAGCAACTGGAATTTCCTCTGTTGGAACTGTCCATTCAGTGATGTAAGTATTGTATCTAGCATATCTGTATGAACTGTAGTGATAAGTACCACGTTCAGGTCTAAAGTTTTGACTATTTAGATACTGAAAATCATCAATCCTAGCATCTGTTGTTGTGGCTTCAGGGAGAATTGTTGTCCCAGCTGGCCAATAGTCAGGATAAGTAGGATCCATCAAGCTAATAACCCTTAGATCAATTCTTGCCCAACCTGGATAAACTAAGTATGTTTTAAATAAATCATACCACGTTACGTCGTCATGGTCAATTGTAAAATCAGCAGATACACCAGCAGAGGCGTATGCACCAATTTTGGTCCAATTAGCAGCTTGTCTTTCCGCAGCAGTACGTGCATTACCCGCTAACAACCTGGCTCCATAACTTTTCATTACTGCAGCCAATTGACTACTAGAGTATGGGCGAGACATATAAGTTGTTGGAACACTAAAAGTATTAGCTTCAGCTATGGCAATAGCTTCATCCAACTTTGCAATAGCAAAAGTCATAGCATCCTGAGGTGTAGCACCATTTGAATCTCCTGAGGGACCATCTTCATCAGATAACCATACTTTATCAAAATACAAAGCATTGTATCCAATAGTAAGGGCCTGCGTAAATTTAGCAATAGTATTTACAAGATTGTTGTCAGAAAACTGAACTCCATTCTTTACAGCTAAAGCGACAGTGTTGGCATCAGAAAGAACCGAGTACAAAGCATTGAAGTAAGTGTTTGTAATGTAACTGTAGTTGTATGAACTTTTATTATTCATTGCAACTCTAGGTTCACTTGACAAGTCTTTCATTCCAAAATTACCCCAAGAACAGGATGATGTATCCGCCATTGTATTAGTGGCTGGTCCTGGAGATCTGTAGGATGTGTTTGCCATATAAAAGGCTCTGAACATACCTGACGCTGTTGCTTCAAGAGCTACCGGGTCTGATGCTAAAATGTCATCATTTGGTGACTCAGGATTATCAACATATAAATCGTTTTCTATATCACAAGCAAAAAAAGCAAGTAGCGATAAAAAGAAAACATTAAGTTTAAATATTCTATTCATTTGTTTATAATTTAAAAGTTAAGTTTAAGTGATAGTGAATAAGTAGATTGAGTAGGATATACACCATAATCTACAGAAAAGTATTGTTGTACTCCACTGCTATAGTTAGTCACCTCAGGATCCCAACCGGTGTAATCAGTTATAGTAAGAATGTTTCGACCAATCAAACTAAGCTTTGCTGATGACAATCCAGGGATTGCAGAAGTTACTTGGTCAGAGAAATCCCATGTTACAGCTAATTCTCTTAATTTCAAGAATGAGCCGTCCTCTACCCAAAAACCATTATTATCGTTTACATCATACAATGATCCATAATATTTTCTAGTTTTCTTTAAACCATCAGGTTTACCAGCTTGATCAACAATAGCAGATCTCTCTGAAATTGTGTTCCATTGTGTATTCCTGTTGTATATATCTCCACCTTGTTTCCAATCCCACAACATGTAAAGACCAAAATCGCCAAAGGACATATTAGAAGTCATACCAACTCTGAAATCAGCAGTTTGGTTACCAATTTGAACAAATGATGGATTACCACTTGCACCACCATCTCTCATGATGATACCAGCTTCATTGGGTGTTCCAATGTCGGAGGTTTTAACTACAATTCCATCAACGTTGACACTGTAGTCTCCTACAGAAGCTCCGGCAGGTAATTGTTTAGACATTTCGTCTAAAGTACTAACAAATTTTCTTCCCCACATACTTCCCCATTCAGTACCTTCTTGTAAAAGGAACAATCCATCACTACCAACCTGTTGCTTTGGAGCATTCAATTTATTGATTTTAGCATCAGTACTAGAGTAGTTGATACCAAAATCCCAAGTAAACTTGTCCGTGTTCATAACCTCTAAGTTCAGTTGAGCTTCAATTGTATCTGCTTCCAGATCACCAACATTTTGCCACTGGCCATTTTTTCCAGCGTTAGCAGGTGCGAATAAGGAAACAAGCATAAATTGGTCATCAGTAAGCTGGTTGGAGTAGGCAGCTTCAAGAGTTAGCTTTCCACCAGCGAATACAGCATTTAAACCAACCTCTTTTTCAGTTGTCAAAGAAGGAACTAAATCTGGGTTACCTGCAAGTCTGTTACTACTTAGACTTCCGTTGCTCAAAGGAACTTGCTGATATTGCCAACTAAAGCCAGGTCTTTGACCTGATGTTCCAACTGCAACATTAATTTTAAGTTCGTCAACACCTGGGATTGAAAAATCCTCAGAAATACGATATGCAGCAGATCCTCTGTAATAATCATTCCACTTTTCATTAGCACCGAAAAGAGATGATCCATCTTTTCTATATAATCCGTCTAATATAAACTTGTCATCCCACACAAAACCGACAATAGCGAAATAGTTTTGAGCTCTTACTGTTGTTGTATTAGAATTAATAGAAATTGTCGAAGAGTCAAAGTTATCTAAAGTAGGAAGACCTTTATATAAAAAGTCATTACCAGATGCAGTGAAAGAAGCACTTGATCTATCTTCAATCAAGTAACTAGCTTTAGCCTTTACATCCAACAGTCCAAATTCTCCAGCATAATTTACAGTAGCTTGAAGTTTTTGGGCCAAATCAGTAAAGTTGTATTTGGTCATGCTACCCTTGGAATATCCAAAACCTTCGGTATCACCAGTAGTTGTGTACGTGTCGTATGGGCTAATACTTGTTCTGTTGTAATCATTACTTTCAAATGAGTATTCAACTTCAGCATTAACACTTGAGGAAAATACATAGTTAAGGTTGTAAGAACCTAAAAATTTGTTTTGAATTATTTCAGTTCCAGACCTATTGTAGTTCCATGCACTATACAATGGATTTGCAATTTCACTTTCATGTGGATCGGGTAAATACCAGTATGGTGAACCATCAGGATTAGCAAACGTTACGTTCGCGTCAGGGCTCAATCTGGTAGAAGTTCTAAAAATTGATCCACCAAGACCAGGCTTATCGTTGATCATAACAAAAACATTTGAAGTACTAAACTTCAATTTATCAGAAAGATCGTAATCAAGATTCATTCTGTATGATTGTCTTTTGTAACCTTCTATCATTGCCATAACACCCTCATTCCTATAATCTTCAAATGAGAATAGAGATCTAGCCTTCTCAGTACCAGAACTCATGGAAATGTAATTTGTTTGAGTTATACCTTCAACAAAGAATAAATCTTGAAAATCATTGTAAACACCATAAGGGTTGTCAGCAAAGTTGTCTGCAGATTCACTTCTTGCACCGATGGTTGCCTGAGCACCACCAGCAGCGTATACACTTGCAAAACCTGCAGGATATGTAATACCTGCTAATTTAGTGTAAGTACCTTTTGCACTTTCCCAATCAGATGCTAATTCCCAACCGTGAGACATATTCATAGTCATGTAATTGGTAATTTTATTGAAACCAGTCTCAGATCTAAATGTTACACTAGTTTTGCCTATTTTTCCTCTTTTGGTAGTGATAACAATTACTCCATTACCTGCACGAGACCCATATAGGGCTGATGCAGATGCACCTTTTACAATTTCGAAACTTGCAATGTCATCTACGTTGATATCGTCAAGACCACCCTCAACAAAAACACCATCTAGTATAATTAGCGGTTCCTGCGTTCCATAAAAGTTTGCAGCACCACGAAGTATGATAGTTGATCCGGAACCAGGTCTACCTAGGTTAGAAATAGAAACACCAGCAACTTTACCTAATAGCGCACCAGAAGCAGAGCTTGCAGGTACAGCTTCAATATCTTCAGCAGATAATGAGGCAACAGTTACCGATAATTTTTTCCTTGACGTTGCACCTGCAACACCAGAGACAACAACTTCGTCTAATTGAGTACTAGCTGAAAGTGTAAAGTTGATAGTAGAAGCACTACCTACTGTACTTTCAACGGTATTATAACCAACATAGCTTGCTGAAAGCACATCGCCTTCATTTGCCATTATCGAATAATTACCATCAAAGTCAGTTGTTACACCATTAGTTGTACCAACAACTAAAACTGTTGCACCAGGAAGTGGTACACCGTCTTCATCAGATACGGTTCCAGAAACACTCATTTGAGCGAATGACCATTGGAACATTACCAAAAACGATAAAGTTAAAAACTTAAATAATTTTGTTTTCATATGTATTGTATATTATTTATTTAATCGACAAAAGTGTTAATAAAAAGTTAATTAAACAACAATTTATCCACTTTTTCTACGTTTTAAGTGGTTTTCCTCTGTAAAAAAATTTTTTTTTTTTTCAAAATTAACATTTTTATATGGTTTAATAATGTTTTGCACAATTAGATTAAGGTTTTACAAGTTCAATTAATTTGTTTAAAACGCTTTTATTAAGGACAACATTTAAAAAAAAATTATTTGATTTTAATTTAACCACTTTCAAAAAAAATATAAAGTCCCTAATTTATTTTTTTCAAGATTTTTACACAATCCATTTGAATAATTAATAAAATAAATTACATTTGCACGCCGAAATAGGGGAAAATAATGTTTTTATGCCAACAATATCACAGTTAGTAAGAAAAGGACGAAAGAAAGTATCTAAGAAAAGTAAGTCTGCTGCTTTAGTATCTTGCCCGCAAAAAAGAGGGGTGTGTACTAGAGTTTACACAACTACCCCTAAGAAACCTAACTCAGCTATGAGAAAAGTAGCAAGAGTTAGATTAACTAACGGTACCGAAATTAACGCATATATTCCTGGTGAAGGTCATAATCTCCAAGAGCACTCTATTGTTTTGGTTCGTGGAGGTAGAGTCAAAGATCTTCCAGGAGTTCGTTATCACATAGTTCGTGGAGCTCTTGATACTGCTGGAGTTGAAGGTAGATCTCAAAGAAGATCAAAATATGGAGCGAAACGCCCCAAAAAGTAATAAATTTTAGACGTTCAAATTTTTTTGAACCTCTCAAATGAAAAATAAATGAGAAAAAGTAAGGCAAAAAAAAGACCATTGCTACCTGACTCAAGGTTCAACGACCAGTTGGTTACAAGATTTGTTAATAATCTAATGTGGGACGGCAAAAAATCCACAGCTTTCAAACTTTTTTATGATGCAATCGACATCATAGATCAGCGCAAACAAAATGAAGAAAAAACAGCACTCCAGATTTGGAAGGATGGCTTATCCAACGTGATGCCACACGTAGAAGTG
>PAGT01000011.1 GCA_002705485.1 Flavobacteriales bacterium
GTTTGAAAAGTTACATCCCAAGGAACATTGTCTAATTTTGCCGTTACAGTACCACTAACTTCTTCTCCAACTATTATATTTATTTGACCTAATTCAGCCATTAAGCTCATAGCATATGAAAAATCTATTCCTTGAAAATTAATACTAATATCTTGCTTAAGATTTTTATAATTATCTGGAATTGAAACATAATTTTTTACATTTTCAGTAGTCAAAGTTTTTCTTTTTATTTCTTTTGATTTTTTAAGAATTATTGGTTTTGGACCTTCTTTTACTTTTCTTTCAATACTTTTTTCACCCTCTTCAACTACCTTAGAAGTATCAATTAAAGTTGTTTCTTTTATTCCATCCCTATCTTTCTCCTGCTTAAATGTGTCTAATGTTTTACAACCACTTAAAAGGGCTGCTAAAAAAAATACCAATAAAAATTTTGTTAATCTTTTCATCTATCCGTCAACTGTTCTAATAATATCGTTCATGTAAACCTCATAAAACTTTTCTTGGGTCAAGCCTGCATCGTCTTTAAAAGTGTCCTTTATTAAAAGATGATCTGTATATATTTCTTGAAGTTCAACATTCTCATTTATTGCATCATTTTCCTTAAAATTACTTGCATATCCATCTTTGCTAACTAGAACTGCAATTTTATTATTCTCTCCAATTATAACGCCAATCAATTTTAACCCTCTTAAAATGCCCTCATCCTCTGAAGAGTTACTTGGCTGTGCTGAAGCAGACATCCCTGCTGAAGAACTGCTACCAAAAGGATCTATAGCAGGGAGCTCTTCTTCATCTAAGTTTATAGTTTCTGTTGGATTTTCTGTTTCATTTATATCTTCACTATAAGATATTGAATTTATTAATAAAAAATTAAACAATAAAAAAATAAATACTAATATATTTTTAATTATATTCATTAGGTAATCCTACAATTGAAATTGTTCCTTTTGATAATATTTGTCCTTGAGGTTGTGTCAGTGCCACAACTTCCTCTTTATCAAAATTTATTACTTTAAGAGATTTTGATAATTCTCTTCTGAATTTTAAATATCCTAAGAAAGATCCTTTAATTTCATAATCCACTGGGATTTTATAATATAATATATCACCACCTTCCTCGCCACTACCATCATCATAGTTTTCGCTACTATCATCATTGTTACCGTTGTCGTCAGCTATCATCGATAAATCGCCCCTTATTGCTTTTGGTTCTCCTTTTTTAATATTAACTATGGAAAGACCATTTGCTAAAGCAAAGTTACTTATACTTTGATAAAGATCCTCAACTTCTTCTTTGCTGTGAAATAATACACTATTTTTAAAATATTTTGGTTTAAGTTCTGAGCTTTGAAAAAGAGTATCTTCTATTTGCATATTTAAGTCATTAATTTCTAAAATATTTTGCTCCATTTGAGCAATTTGTTGCCTTTGCTGTGCTAGTATTGGTGAAACTAAACTGTAATAAATAATAATTGACAATAAAAAAGCTCCTAAAAAAATACCAATTTTAGCTAAAGTTTTTTTATCTTTAAAAATTTCAGATTTTTTTAATTTTGCAACTAAATCGTTTAAATCTAAATTTTTTAATTCTGATAAATCCATATTAACTTTCTATTAAAAGTTTGCAATTTATTTCAAACCCTTTTTTATTAGTATTGTTTTCTCCCTCTTGATCGTTTTCAACATTCATTGTAACCAAGGACGCTTGTTGTATTAATTTTTTTGCATTTAAATTATTAATAAAATTTAAAATATCCTGATCAGAAAAAGCTCTACCTGATATGATTATCTCAGCATCTCCATCAAAAATCATTTTTGTAAATTGAACTCTTGCAGGAACACTTCGAGCTACTTGNGCTAAGGCNCTATATGTACTTATTTGATTAGAACTNACAATATCACCTAATGCCAAAGCTGTTTCCATTTTCATTAATTCANTACTNNCTTTTTCATACTTTATATTTAAATTTGTATGTTCTGTCTGGACANTATCAAAATTTACTAATTTTTCTTTATTTGATTGAATTTGAAAGTAAGCGGTAACACTTAAAACAATATAAATTGCAGCAATTGCAATAGACAAACCTTTTATTGCAAAACCAGATAAAAACTTTAACTTTGCAGTTTGTTTTAAAGAGTCTCTGTTTGGTAGAAGGTTAATATTTTTAACAGCAGTAACAAATTTATAATATCCAAATATATCAAGTTTNCTATAAGCNAAACCTAAGACTGATGCTAAAGTAGATTTATTTTTTNANTCTATTTTGTCAGAATTATANTCAGGTATTTTTACACCTTCTNNCGGGTCAAATAATTTGAANCCTATTGTTGGTAAGTTTTTTTTAAATTCAGGAATAACATTTTCAATATTTTTTAAAGTGCTAATAACTTGTATATTGTTGATTTTATTATCATATTTTCCCTCATAATCGCTCAAAGCTTGTTTTAATTGCATTGCATATCTTCTAATAACAGCTTGGGCTTCAGCATTTGACTCTGAGGTTTGAGAAAGAGAATTAAGCAATTCTTTTTCAGGCTGCCTTAGAAATATATCAGTTATAACCGGAGTATCATTGTGAATTATCATTAAATAATTTTCGTCGACTCCAATTTCTAAAATTGTAGAGTCGCTTCGTTCAGAGATATTTTGGAAAATTGTATTATCAAATGAGTTTTTTAAAGTAAAACATCTTACATCAACTATAACAGGATTTAATCCACATTTCTTTATAAGTGACGAATAATTATTTATATCTGCCAATTTTGATGCAACAAATAATATTTCCATCGTTTGTTTTTTTTCATCTCTATTAATTACTTGATGAAAAATTGAATACTCATTTAAATTTTCACCAAGCTGGACTAAATTCTCCCATAAAGAATCTGTTTCAATAGCCTTTTCTAATTCTGTTTCAGTTATTAAAGGACTTGATACTACTCGAATGATTGCACTAGAAACCGGAATTGATATGGCAACATTAGTGGCTGTAATTTTAGCATTTGCAAAAGCTAATTGAATTTCTTCAGATAAATAATCAGATGAATCTAATATATTTTCAGATAATCTATCTTGNTCCANTAATCTGTANGANTATTTNTCTAAAATAAATCCATTTTCTTTATCGCCTGAAACCTGAGAAACTCTAATTGCTTCTCTAGTGATATCCAATCCTGCGACCTCTTCTCCAGCAACACTTGCTTTTGATACTTTAGTCTTAAAAAGATCTTTTAATGAAGAGAAAGAATTTTTTTTACCTTTTTTAGAAACATTTTTATTGTTAGGTTTAAATATATTTTCTACTTTAATGTTTTTAAGTTTGTCCATCATTCCTGATGAATTTTGATTTTCATTAGCATTTTTTGATTTAAATAATTTTTCTACTTTAATGTTTTTAAGTTTATCTATCATTCCAGATGTATTTTCATTCTCACTAGATGTTTTTTTTGATTTAAGAAAATTTCCAAGCTTAATGTCTTTAAATTTTTCAAACATTGAGGAATTTAATCCTTTATTTTCATTTTTTTCAAGTATAAGTTGATTTTCTAAACTTTTACTTTCCTGTTTTGCTTCGACTGTTGTACCCAGGGGCTGTAATTTTTTTTCTTCTAAATCATTTTCATTTTTTTTAATCTCATTTTTTTTTTCGGTAATTTCATCAAACCATTTTTCAAGAATTGGAATTGCTTCTTCTAATACCGTTGTTCTTGAAGAATATATTGTTTGTTTTCCTGAAATATAAGCTCTTCCCACCCAATTTTTTGACTTCAATTCACCTTTGTACTTGTCTTGTCTTATATAAATATGCAATCTTCCCTCTTTTTTATGAATAACATCATGATTTACTTCATTTTCACTTTTTGATTGAAATGAAACTTCTTGATTATTATCTCTACCCTCAAAATCTTGATTGATATTATCAACTAAATTTTTTTCATCTTTTATGTCTTCGCTCATAAAATTTCTATAATTTTATAATTATTATGATTTCAATCAATAATTGTCAACATATTTGTGTTAGAGTAATTTTTTTTGTGTTAGAGAATTATATTTTGTGTTAGAGTAATTTTTTTTGTGTTAGAGTTTGTGTTAGAGTATTTAGTAGTTTTCTTTCCACAATTCTATTTGAACAGCTTTTCCTGCTGAAATTGCTTGAGATTTGCTTGTTAAGAGGTTATCTTTATTGGAGAATCCAGTAACATTTGATTTTGCCTTTCCTGAAAGGCCAATATACAAATTATCGTTATTTATTACAACTTTTGATAGAACTCCAGTACCTAATTCAACAGTTTGAAGTGATGCACCACATTTTGAACTATATGCAGTTAATATCGCTTTTCCAGTTGTGCATGCATTATTATTTGGTGTTGGCTCATAAATTGGAAAATATACCCTATCTTTATCAATTGTTGCTGCTCCACTCAATTTTTGAGAGCTAGAAAGGTTCACAAACCATCCAATTTGGTTTGTATTAGGACAAGCAGATGTATCTGAACAATCTGAGGCTGTTTTTGCAGAAACAGCTACATAGTCTGGAAAATTTTCATCTTTTATTCCAAATAATCTATTTTGAACACTTGAAGATTGCTCTTGTAGCTTGTCATAGTTCCCCGTACCAAAATATAACCACAGTTTACCATCTTTATCAATTGTAGACTCAGGAGTTTTGTAAATATATCTACCATTAACATTGTTTGCCTCAACATCAAACAAAGTTGAAGTTGCAATAGTTTTATTTATCATGCCGCCGCTTGATGAAAAGCTTTCTGTTAAATCAATCTTAGTTATTTTTCCCTCAAGATCAGCTGCATAAATTAATGCACCATCATAATCTGCTTTATCTGTTTTGTTTGCAGTTATGACCGTTAGATCAGTAGGAATAGAGTTTACTATATCCTTAACATCTAATACTTCGATCTTAACATCAGTATCTGCTGCAAGTACATCAAAAGTTTCTATTTCAATGTTATTTGTTGTGTTACCATTTTTTGTTTCATTAAGCCCCCATGCACCAGATATATTTGCTGAGACAACTAATTTGTGCGTTGAATTGTTATAACTGTTTAATCCAAATTGACCTAAGGTAATAGGATTACCTGTTCCCCCCGAACCTCGTGTTAATGTAAAATTATATGTATTAAGAATGTTTCGAGTATCACTAATATCAATTTTTTTTAATAACTTGCCTTCATTTTCAAAATCTAAAACATATACAGATGATCCAACATCTGGATTAGTTCCAGCATTATAACCAGCACCAAATACTGCAACCCATTTATAATTATTATCAATTTTAATTTTGATAATTCTTGGTGTGGATATTGCTTCACCAAGATTTGAATAATCAATATTATTAGCAATTGTACTTCCTACAGCATACGAATGACTTGTTAAAGTTTCATTTTCTCCCCAATGATTTACTTTTTTATTTAGATCATCATTTTCAAATGCAAATAAATGTCTTGGATTACTTGTATCTGTTATGTCTAAAGCAAAATAACCTTTTCCTCCTGCTCCTAAACCTGAAATAAGAACTGTTCTCCATCTTGGATTGTTTAAACCATCGTTAGGGGTATCATCAAAAAAAATATCTTTAACCATTGGGCTACCATCTACTCCATAAATTGATATTGTTTTATTAGCAGTACTTGTAATGGTTGTTGAAAGATTTCCTAATATATTTGGAGGAATATATCCCCATAACTCCTCACCACTTGAAGAATCAAATGCATGAAGTATTCCATTATTTGCTCCAGCAATTACCACTTCCGTTCTAGAAATATTATTTTTAAAACTTGTATAACCATTATTAGCCCTGTAGTGAGCATCTGTTTTTGGAAAATTAGTGTTACCTGTATCAGCAACTGAAGCGTCTGGATCTCCAACAACAATTAGTCCAGAATTGTATATATCTGCTAACTTGTGGATTGTATCTGTAATACTTCCATCATTATCTGTGTCATAAGAGTCTATACCCCTGATATAATTGATTAATTTGTTAGCTTGAGCGTCTGTAGGGCTTGCAATTAATGGAAAAAGCTTATTTTTTAAAGCTGCCACGTTTCCAGTTATAAAATTATTTAAACTTTTAGTTCCTATACCCACTGTCCACAATTTTCTTGCGTCTGTAGCTTTTGCATTTAGCTTGGCCCCTGCATCCCATTCTTCTGCTCCAAATGTACCATCGGTATTTAACTTATATTTTTTTAATGAGCCTAGCCACTGTTTGTCTTGATCATACTCAAAAGTTGGCTGATAAACAAAATCACCTTGTTGTAAATCAGACATAACTGCAGGAGTTGTAAATGATAGGTTTCCTGAAATTGCTTGTTGAATAGCATCAGTCAAAGCAGTAACAAGTTGAGCTTGGTTATCTGCATACAATGCAGTAGTTGTTCCACCTTTAGTTGCTAAATCATCNTACTGTGCCCTGTTTCCTGTGCCAACTGTAAATCCAACAGCAAATGTTTTTACATTAAGACTATCTTTCATGTCTTCAACAACACTCATTGCGTTACTATGGCTACTCCACTGACCATCACTTATTAAAATTATAAAATTGAGTTGACAGGATGCGTTTTGTATTATTGGAGTAGCAAATCCGTCAACATCTGGTGTAGCTCTAAAATAATTTCTTGCTTTTGTCATAGCGGCTAATAAATCAGTACCTCCTCCTGCAACAACATTGTTTACATCTGTTCTGATTGTTGTGGCACCAGTTGTAGAAATTCCAACTCTAATTTTGTTATTTGGAAAACGTCCAGACCCCCATTGCTGAAGTCCAAAATTTGCAGAACTTGTAAGCTGTTGTTGTGATAAAAGTGATTGAATCGCAGCTTTAGCTAGGACCATTCGAACTTGACCATTATGAGTACACCACCATCTGCCCGCAGGACAGCCGTTAGTGTCCCAACCCATACTTCCAGAGTTATCCAGCATGATTAAAATATTTGCTGGTACATTAGTTGCTCCTGTTCCAGGCGGTGGATTTTTTGCAAATAAATTAATATTCCAAAATAAAACTATTATNAAAAAAATATAAAATTTTTTTATCATTTTATTTNAATTCCTCGGTAAGTGAAAATTTTAACATAAAATCTTCAAAAGTTTTATCTACTATCTCAAAAATTTCTTTAATCTGCTTAAAATTTTTTCCTTCACCTTTAGTATTCTCATAAGTGTATATAATATTTTTATCTTTGATTAAATATTGTTCTTTTTCACGCATATCAATTATGTTTTGATTTTTTTTAAAACCAACTTTATAGAANTTTTGAGCAACATTAAATAATGGTCTATCTGATTTTCCTTCATATAAAAAAATTATTCTCTTTAGACTCTCATCTATAAAAAATAACTGTATTTTTATTTCTTGAGCTTTTGTTTGTTTACAAAAAAATTCAACTGGTACTTCAATTAAATCTATTCCAGGTATCACCTCATTACTTTTGAACTTATTTAAATTGAAAATTTTTATATTTTTATTTAATTTAAGATTATTTAAGCAAGATGAGGCTAATGATTTGGTCGTTATAATTATTAACAAAAATATGGTGAATAATGTAAGTTTTTTCATTATTAATCTTTTATCGTTACAACAGCTTCTAGGGCTATTATATTATTATTAGATGGGGAACAGCTAGCATTTGAAGCGTCACACCCACAAGAAAATATGGTGTACAATATATCATTAGTCCCAGGTTTTTTTTGGGCTGTGGTTGTATTTCCATTGCTATCTGGTGTCAAAGTAATGAAATATTCATAACTAAAATTATCTAGTCTAGTTTTTTCTGCTCCTGTAGCAGACATAAGGTTGCCTAAATTACTTGTGCCAATTAAATTATTGTTATTTTGATCTCGTAAAGCTTTGACATTAATTAAATTCGGAAAAAGAGAAGTTTTACAAAATTTTAACTGATTATTAGGATCACCACCAGATGTGTAGTTAATTTGATTTTTTAACCATTGCTTAGCCATTGTTATACCGCTTTCAGCTGCATAGAACGCTTGAGAACTATCATCTCTATCAGTATTCGAGCTCATATCACTTGAAGTCACTGAAACTAAGGCTACACCCATCAATGTCATCACTACTAACAGCATCAGTGAAACAGGTAATGCAAATCCTCTATTTAGATTTTTATTTATCATTCGTTGTATCCAGCTCCTTCTGATGCAGTTCGTCCGTCCTCAGATATTGGAACTTGAGGAGTTGCCAAATTTCTAGTGTGAACACTAGCAAAAAAAGTTTCTCTAAAATATTTATCAGCTGGTACATTTATACTACCGCCATGAGTTGTCTCACCATTTCTGAGCTGAAAACTTCTGTTAGATTTATAAATTTCTTTTGGCGATCTCACTGTAATATATATATCTGCTGTATGAACTAATTCTTGGTTAGCTTGTCCTTGTGTCATATTTCCATACTTAGTTGCAACCGTATTTCCATTACCCTGACTTTGTTCCACAGTTCCACACTGAATTGAACAAACTGGCACCAAAATATTTCCATCCTTATCTTTAAAAATAATTTGAAAATCCTCAACATTGGCAACTAACATTTCATTATTTACAGGATGTGTATACGCATTATTCGTAGAACAAGTTCCTCTTTTTCTACCTTCTGGATTTATTTTTACATCTCTTGATAAATAATAATCATTACTATTTTGTTCTTTAGCTATCCAATAAAAAACTTGTTTTCTTTCTTTTGGAGAAATCGAGTACCAGAGAGCCAAGTAATCAGATTGACCATATTTACCTGATAAATTACTTTTTTTACTACTTAAACTAATTAATTTTTTTTTTTGCATCTAATTCAGTTGTAATATTCTCACATGACGCTGATAAAAAATTTGGATCAATGTATCCTGCGTTTCTTAAATCTTTTGTAATTAATATCAAAGCATCTCTTGCTGAACTATTTACAGCAGATTTTTGGGTTACCGCATCGTAAGATTTTGAATAATAATTATAAGCCGAAAATGCTGCAGCTACTGAAATTATTCCAATCACAACTGCCACTAAAACTTCTGCTAGTGTAAAACCCAGAAAATTTTTTTTCACTTAACCACCACACCTAAATATTTCTTTCTTTTACCTTTTCCAGTAAAAAAGTTTACTCTACCTAAAACCCTATCTCCATTTTGATTTACAAAGGTTTTCTTTACATCAGCAGCTTTACATGGTCTTTTTTGATCCTTGTTACCAGATCCAGCATTAAATTTTATTAAATTATTCTCATTAAGTATTTTTTTCCATTTATCTTTTTGTTTTGATTGTAAGGTTGACCCTGGTGCAGAAGAATAAGAACAGCCAACTTCAACACTTCCATAATCTGATGCATTTTCTGGATCTCCAATCATGGCTTCCATTATCATTTCAGATGAAAAGTTAAATTTATTTTTTTCAATTGATCTATCCATAGCTCCTATTGAGTAAGCTGATAATTGCATCATTGCTACAAATCCAATTCCAATGATTACCATACAAACTAATGACTCTATTACTGATACACCCTTATTGTTAACCATCAATTTTTACCCAAGTATTTTTATTTTTTAATCTATAAATTTTGGTGTTTATATTTTTATCAATTGTAACTTTGTACATATTATCTTGTCTAGCTCTAAAAGTACACGATCCTTGTGTGGTATTTCCTTTTGAGCATATTGTAAAAACAGCAACAGTTTTNCTAGTTTCAGGATCTGTTTCAGTTTGATTACCACTATAATTTAGCATACCATCTTTTGTCATACACACTACCGTTCTACTGGGAGAAATATGAACATTGTAATCACTTCCACTAGAAGGAAATTTTATAGTTTCTAAATTAGTTTTTCTTGATGTTCCTGATTGTCTGTAACTGCAAGAATTATTTCTTTTTAAAGAGCTGGTTGATGTTAATTTTTTATAAGTATTAGCATAATTTTCATTGCTCATTGTATAAACTTGTACATCTGTTTGCAGTGCGGCTTGTAACATTCCATATTGTCCGCTTGAAATTGTAGATTTTATTTCTTTTAAGAAACCTGCTGCTTTGTAAGCTTCAGCTTTCACCTCTCGTTCGTTAATCCATTTTGTTACATTCGGATAAGCAATGACTGCAAATACTCCTAGTATTCCAATAACCACTAAAAGTTCAATTAATGTAAAAGCTTTATTCGTTTTTGGCTGATTGGGCAATTGTTCCACTGGCTATTAAATCCTCTATAGATTTTTCCATCTGCACCATCCCTTCTCTTGTTGCTGTTTGCATTACAGAATGAATTTGATGAATTTTTGCATCACGAATTAAATTTTTAATAGGAGCATTGCAAAGCATAATTTCGAATGCTCCAACTCTACCTGAGCCATCTTTTTTTTTAAATAATTTCTGAGTAACAACCATATGTAAAGACTCAGCTATTTGAGCTCTAATTTGACTTTGTTGTTCAGGAGGAAACACATCAATAATTCTATTGATTGTATTTGGTGCACCACTTGTGTGCAATGTTCCAAAAACTAAATGACCTGTTTCAGCTGCCGTTAGTGCTAGACTAATAGTTTCAAGGTCTCTTAACTCCCCAACTAAGATTACATCTGGATCTTCTCTTAATGCTGCTCTTAAAGCATTTGCAAAACTTAAAGTTTGTTTTCCAACTTGTCTTTGAGAAACTATACTTTTTTGATCATGATGAATAAATTCGACAGGGTCTTCAATTGTAATAATATTCGCGGGTCTTTGTTCGTTAATTTGATTAATGATTGCAGCTAAGGTAGTCGATTTACCTGATCCTGTTGGTCCAGTTACTAACACAAGACCTTTGTGAGCATCCAATAATTGATAAAGTACAGGTGGCAAATTTAATTTGTCCATTGATGGAGCTTTTGTTTCAACTCTTCTTAAAACAGCACCAGTACCATTTAAAGTTTTATAAAAATTTGCTCTAAACCTCATGTCTGCTAACATAATTCCTGTATCAAATTCTTTATCTTTTTCGAACTTTACAATTTCTTCCTCAGAACAATTTTTTTTTAATAATTCATTTAAGTTTTCATCTGTAATTTTACTATCGGGGATAGTGATAATGTCACCAAGCTCTCTGTATGCAATATCAGATCCACCTCTTAGATGAAAATCAGAGATATCTTTTTTTTCTAAGGCTAATTGATTAATTTTTTCTAACATAAATAAGAATATATAATAATTATATAAAATAGATAATCAAAAAACTAGTCAATATTTTATTATCATTCCTATTATAATTTCTCCTTTGAAGAAATAGAGAATTGCAGCACTAATAATTGGTGGGCCAAAAGGTATTTCAGTTTGTAAATTTTTTTTTGTTCGCAAAATTGATGGAAGTACAAAAATCAATCCAATTATAGAGGCAAAAAATAGAACAAATGGCACTGATTGCCATCCAAAAAATAATCCGAGAGCAGCCATTAATTTTGCATCTCCCATTCCCATAGCTTCAATATTTTTCAACTTATCATATAAAAAAATAATTGACCAAATTACAGAATAACCAACTAAACCACCAATGATAGATTGAAAAAGATTATCATTAAAACTTAAATTAAAATCTGTAAAAAAATTATGTATTAGAGCTAAAAAAATTAGAGTAAAATTTAACTCATCTGGAATAATAAAATGTTTAAGGTCAATAAAAATAATAATCATTAAAATCATTAAAATTATTTGATAAAAAACAACTTCAAAAATATTATCTAAATAGATATATAAAAGTACAAAACTAATTGCAGAAAATAACTCTATAAAAATATATCTAAAGCTTATACTTTTTTTACAATTTCTACATTTTCCATTTAGATTTATAAAAGATAACAAAGGAATATTATCAAACCATTTTAATTTTTGTTTACAAAATATACAAAAAGATCTACCAGTTAAAATTCCTTTTTTATCAATTGGCAATCTATAAATTAATACATTTGAAAAACTACCCAAGATCAGACCCATTATGAAAATAGTAACTTGATAAAATAAAATTTCTTGAGACAATTTTATAATTTTACAGAGGTAATTATTTGAAGTACTTGGCCATAAACATAATTTAAGAAGACAACTCCATCACTTAAAAATATTTCTAAATTAGGTGTATAAAGATAAATTTCCATTATGATTTAAAGAAAGATTTAAAACATGAAATAAAGTTTTTAAAACTCTCTGGTTTCCAAATAAAATAAATCAAATAAGGGACAATTACTGGTAAAATACCAAACCAAAACCATTCCTCCCAATTAAAACCCAAGTAAGTGCCTTGTTTTTTTAAACCATTAAACCAAGTTAAATATCCAATGGAAATTATCCAAGCTACTGATACTGTTAAGCAAATTTTATTTTTATTCATCAACTAACTATATAAAATGAAGTAAAAAAATAAATAGCTTTAATTTTTATTAAATTAAGTCTTAATTGTCTCTTGTAGATGTGGTTATTCTTATTACAAAAGGATCAGCACCCATTTTTGCACCCCATATCTTATTATCAGAAGTACCGTCTGTGTCTTGCTGAAAATCTATTGAAACAGATGAGCTAGTTGAAAAAGAAATATTCAAACCGTTTGTTAATTCGCCAATGACTACTGGTGAACTTGAGTAGTTAAAAAACGCAACCATTCTTTTTGCTGTTACTTTACTTGGTGCAATTGTCAAATTATCATCTTTTAACATGTTTGCTGCTAGCAGAACACCTGTAGCACCGTGATTATCATATCCTGATGAAGTAAAAGGGTAATGAGCTCTATATGTTGCAGTATCATCTCCCAGATGATCAAAAACTTCAGTTTGAAAAGCTGCATTTGACTGCGCTGTACTCAAACTATTTGTACAANTTAATCTAGCAGTAGTACCACTTGCGCTTGACGTAACTATCGTATCAGCAGCAAATCCTTGGGATGCATTATAAGCATCTGCAGTAGCAGAACCGTCTGTAAGGTTACTTGCGCCACTAAAAGTAGTAACAGCTGCAATTGAATAACAATAGTTTTGGCCTGTTTGTGTACCATTATCGCCATTTCCTAATAAATCAGGTGCAGTTGTTTCATCCTCTAATACATACTCTTGAATATGTTTTATATTTAAATGATTTTTAATTACTGTAGCTATAAATGGATAAGATCCTATAGGTATAGATATATCACTATCAAGTAAAGGAGTGTTTTCGTTTGGTTTTATTGTTACATCTTTGCCTGATGAGTCTGAAAATATACTTGTACATGACGAAAAGTCTGGACTGGCATTTTCATTATACGGATCCTTCGAACATAAATATACCTCATAAAATTTTATTTTATATTCATCTGGCATTTGACTGCATGCATCTGTGTTGTTTGATCCACTATCAGAATCTATAATTCCATCTGCATAATTAAATGGAGCTTTGGTGGCTGGACCAGATCCATAAGTTTGTGTACCAGTAANTCCATCNAATGATATTATAATTGCTCCTAGTGTAGCTGCTGTCGTACTTTTTTCACANGTTGTNCCNGTTNCAGCATTGGCATTTGTTTGTATCATTAAACTGAGACCACTAACTACAAAGCTTAAACAAAATACAAAAAATAATTTTTTAGCCATTTTAAAATCCACTCACTTGTATTCCTGATTTACTAAATCTAACAACTCTAATCTTATTCTCTCTTTTTACTGGTTGATATAGCTTGTCACTTACATCAACTAAATCAGAAGATCTATTCTCAAGCTTATTATCTTCATCACCAATTTTAATTGATAACTTAATACTAGCAAAGAAATCATCGTTATTTTGATTATCATCAACATAACCACCTTCAAAAATAAAATTACCTATTGTAGCATTTGCACCAAATTTATTACCTTTGTCTTTAAAAGTGCTGCTTTCCTCTGGGTTTTCAAATTCATAAGCAGTTACGAAAAGATCAACCGAATAATCTACAGGCAAATGATAATCACCTCTCAAATCCCAACCATCTAAAGCTCTTTCCTCTTCGTTATCGTCATTAATTTTTCTGCCACTAGTAGCATTATAATAATTACCTCTAATATCCATGATGCTCGAAATAGCTTCTGCTCCCATACCTACTCTTTCATGCTGCTCAGAAAATTGTCTATCATAAAATGTATTGGCACCTAATATTAAAGTATTATCATTTAATAATTTCCTGATCCCAAATCCAATATTAATTGTCTCATCTTTATCATGTGTATTGATGCTCGTTTGATTAAAAATTGTTCCTGAATTAAGATTAAGCATTTCNGTTACTGATAATATGTTAAATGTNGGCTNNNTNTGTTCTTGTNCACTGATNTCGAATTCTAAATGTTTTACGTTCTTAAAATTANTTTCTACTAATGAAACAATATTTTCTGAAAGTTGATTGCTTANCTCNTTAATTTTACTATCTTTTAATCCTNAGANTTTATTATTAGCTTTAGTTTTTAAATCGTCAGCTAAAACGTTAAAATTTAAAACTACAAAAAGACTTAATAAAACAAAATATTTCACTCAATAGGGTGTATACATATTTAATGAACATTCAACTTAATTATATTTTTGTTAATTATCTAACATAGGATGATCTTGGGTTACTTTTTTTTTAATAGTAATATAAATTCATCTTTTGTGATTTTTTTTATATTAGGTAAAAAACTATTTTTCTCTAAAAATTAAACAAATACCATTATTACAATANCTTTTGCCTGTAGGNTTTGGTCCATCTTCAAATATATGTCCATGNTGACCNCCACAGTTTTTACAATGATATTCAGTTCTTGCATAACCAATTAAATAATCTGTGCTAGTTTCAAATGCATCTGGTAANGCGTCATAAAATGATGGCCANCCTGATCCNCTTTCATATTTTGTACTAGANNCNAATAGTTTGTTATCACAATTTGCACANTGATANCTACCTTCTCTTTTCTCGTAATTCAATTCACTAGTGCCTGGTCGTTCTGTTCCATCTTCAAACAAAACTAATTTTTGTTCTGCAGATAGATTTTTATTTATTTTTTTAGTCATTAATTATTTTATCTCTCTAATTGGCTTGCCCAAGACACATGCTTCAAGGCTCTCTATCATTTGAGTATAATATACTGAATAATTTTCTGCAGTTACGTATCCAATATGTGGTGTAAGTAACGCATTAGGTAGAAATCTGAGTTTGTTATTTTCTGGCAAAGGTTCTTTTTCATAAACATCTATTCCTGCACCCATTATAACATTTGTTGATAAGGCAATAATTAGGTCATCCTCATTTACTATAGGTCCTCTAGAGGTATTAATTAAAAAAGAAGTTTTTTTCATTTGATCAAATTCTTTAATAGTAATGCAGTCTTTGTATCTTTCTCCGCCTTGAACATGGATTGAAATATAATCTGAAGTTTTGATTAAATCTTCTTTAGTACAAGGCAAAACATCTAATTCTTTACATTTATCTAAATTCAAATTTTCACTCCACGCCACAACTTGCATTCCAAAAGCTTTTGCAATTTTAGCAACTTGAGAACCTACTTTCCCAAGACCTATTAAGCCTATAATCTTTCCCTTTAGTTCAAAACCAACAGTAGTTTGCCAATACCCTTGGTACATATTATCAATTTCAGTTTTTAGATTTCTGGACAATCCCAAAATTAAAGCCCAAGTTAATTCGGATGTTGGATTATTGTTACTTTCAGTTCCAGAAACAATTATTTTCCTTTTTTTTGCTGACTCTAGATCAATAGACTTATTTCTTAATCCACTAGTTATAATAAACTTTAGGTTATTTAAATTATCTATTAAATTTTTTGTAATTGGGGTTCTTTCTCGCATAATTAATAATGCTTCAAAATCAGATAATTGATCTATTGCATCTGCTTCATCTAAAAAAGGTTCACTAAATATTTTGAATTCATATTTTCCAGACAGTTTTTTTAAATCCACAAACTCTTTTGAAACATTTTGATAATCATCTAATATAGCAACTTTAAGCATTTGTAGTTTTTTTGTTGGATAAAAATAAACCTAATATAATCAAAATGGTGCCAATTAAATGAAAAAATAAAAATTTTTCATCAAAAAGTATTATTGCAAATAGTGTACTAAATAATGGGATTAATGATAAAAATATTCCTGCTCTATTGGCCCCTATGATTGAAACCGCACCAGACCAACAGTAATAAGAGCCTATACTTGGAAAAATTGCAACATAAAGCAAAATATAGAATAAATTTAAATTCATATCTACTGATTGTCCTTGATTTAATTCAACTAAAAAAGCTGGAGCAAGCATTATTAATCCAAATGTGCAAGTAATCTGAACAAGTGCTAGCAATGATATTTCAAAATTTCTTTTTTTAAGAAGAGCAGAATAAACTCCCCAAGAAATTATTGCGACGATCATAAGTAAATCTCCTTTGTTAAAATCTAGAGAGAGCAAAATGTTCAAATCAAGTTTAGTCACAATTGCTAATATACCTAAAGTTGAAATTAATAATCCAGACAACTGAAATATATTAGTTTTCTCTATTTTTAGTAAAAAGCAAACTAAAATAATTGTAGCTGGCACTGCTGTATTGAATAAAGATGC
>PAGT01000012.1 GCA_002705485.1 Flavobacteriales bacterium
AAGGCGTTTCATTTGGTCCTTATGCAAATGTAAATGCCATGAGAAAAAATATTGAAATAATTCAAAAAGTTTTTCAAATAAGAAATTGCAAAGACTTAAACTTTAGAAATAGATCAAGGCCTTGTATAGAGCACCAAATTGGAAAATGTTCTGCGCCATGCGTAGGTTTGATTTCAAAAAAAGAATATAAAGAAAATGTTGAAGAGGCTAAAAATTTTCTGGATGGTAAAAACAAATCAATTTTAAAAAGTTTTTATAACAAAATGGATGATTATTCTAATCGCCAAGACTATGAGCGAGCAAAACTTTATAGAGATAAAATAAATGCGATTAGAGACACTCAAAAAAATCAAAGTATCCTTACTTTATATGAAGATATTGATGTTATATCGATAAGCTCTGATTCTTTTAGTACTTGCTTAAGTTTAGTACAAATTAGAGATGGCTGGATAAGTGCAACTAAAAATTTTTTCCCTGAAACTAAAAATACATTTACGAATGAAGATTTATTAGAGAAGTTTATTGCGTCTTATTATTTTGAATCTTCAGAGAAAGAAATTAATCTCCTAACCAATTATAAGATTTCTCCAGAGACTATTAAAAATTTTAAAAAAATAGATAAAAACATAAATTTTATTAAAACAAATAATAAAAATAAATTTTTACTTGAAATAGCTAATTCTCAAAGTTCCGATCGGTTAAAGAGGAAAGGTTTTTATGATTGGATTGCACCGGCATTTGAAAATTTAAAAAAACGACTGGATTTAAAATCCTTAGATAAAATAGAGGCCTTCGATATAAGTCACATTTCAGGCAGCAATGTAACCGCCTCTTGCATTGTCTTTTCCGATAAAGGCCCAGAAAAAAAAGAATACAGAAGTATGAATATAAAAACGGATAGAAATGATGACTACCTCGCTTTAGCCGAAGCTATTTCGAGAAGAATTAGTAGTTTAAAAAAAAGATCTTTGCCGTTTCCTGATCTTTTTTTAATTGACGGTGGAAAAGGACAATTAAATAAAGTTAGAAAAGAATTAGAAAATAAAAGTATAAAAACAATTAAATTAATTTCTGTTTCAAAAGGCGAAAATAGAAAAGAAAAATATGACAAATTACATATAGATTCTTCTAAGGAAGAAATTGAACTTGAAGAATGGAGGGATATTTCTAGACTAATTCAATTTATGAGAAATGAATCTCACAGATTTGCTCTTACAAAACACAAGGCTAGAAGAGCCAAGACACTAATTAGTTCAAATTTGGACGAAATTCCTCTAATTGGAGAAAGTTTAAAAAAAGCGCTGATAAGACATTTTGGCGGAATGAAGCGTTTGAAAGATGCTGAGATAAATGATCTTAAAAAGGTGGAAGGAGTAGGTACTAAAAAAGCAATTTTAATTCAAAAACACTTGAATTAGTCCTGGGTTTATAATGATCACATGATTCCTAATATTCTTTCAGCATTTAGAATGATCGCTTTTTTGCCAGTCATTATTTTATTTTCTTCTGAATATTATCTAACTTCTTTTTTTTTATTTACTGTTGCAGCTTGGTCAGACTTTTTAGATGGTTTTTTAGCGAGACGGTATAACATAACCTCAAACTTAGGGTCTCTCCTGGATTTGCTTGCTGATAAGATTTTAGTTTCATCTACTCTTATTTATCTAGTTTTTTTCACAGGAAATATTTACTTATTAATTTTGACCATAATAATAATTGTGCGTGAAATTTCGATTAGTTCCTTAAGACTTTTTTTAGTTTCTAGTGGAGTGGAGATCTCAAATATAACTCCTGATAAGTACGGAAAATTAAAAACTTTTTTACAAATGATTTCGCTGTCACTTTTGTTGCTACATCCAATATTTGGAAACCTCTTTTTAAACGTAACTTTAGTTTTCTTGCTAATTTCATCGTTCCTTTCAATATTGTCCTTCATGAATTATTTAAAGATATGGAACAATTTGTAAAAAATAAGTTTTTTTTAACTTTATTAGTAATAATTAATCTAAAAGGCTACAATTTTGTTTTTTTGGCTGAGTGGCAGAGTGGTTATGCAGCGGACTGCAAATCCGTCCACGCCGGTTCGATTCCGACCTCAGCCTCCAATTAAATTAAATTTGATTAATTGGAGAAGTATAATTTATGTTCAGGAGAGTAATACATTAGCCCGGGTGGTGGAATTGGTAGACACAAGGGACTTAAAATCCCTCGATAGCGATATCGTGCCGGTTCAAGTCCGGCCCCGGGTACCATAGTTAATTTATTATCTAAAATTCTATAAAATAGGATAAGCTAAAACATAAATTTTATGCAAAACAAAGATCTCATAGAAAGTAATAATAAAGATGATTATGAAATTGATTTGCGCAAACTCTTTTATATAGTCAATAAGGGTAAAAAAACTATTTTCTCTTTTGTAATTTTTTTTTCTTTTCTTGCTATTTTTTACAGCTTATTTCTTCCAAATATATATCAATCCATAGCTCTTCTTACGCCTAATGAGAATGAAGAATCACGTTCTAGTGCATTAAGCGGTTTTTCAAGTCTTGCTGGATTTGCGGGAATTGAGCTACCTTCTTCTAATGGCGAAGGTAACTCAGCTAAAGCAATAGAAAAACTCTCTTCTCTTAGTTTTTTTGAAAAGAACCTATTACCAGAAATCTTTCTACCTGAACTCATGGCTATAGAATCATGGGACGCAAAAACTAATAAACTTTATTTTGATGATGATATTTATGATGAATCTACAAATACTTGGGTCAGAGACTTTTCTTATCCCCAAAAACAAATTCCTAGTTCTCAAGAAAGTTTCGAGGTATTTAAACAAAAACATTTCTTAATAACAAAAGACGATGAATCTGGCTTCATAAGTTTAAATGTTAAACACCAATCTCCATTCGTCGCAAAGAAATGGACAGAACTGATTGTTAGTCAAATAAATACTTTTTATAGAGAAAAGGATAAGACAGAGGCAGAAAAAACTATTGAATATCTCAATGAACAGGTATCAAAGAATAGCTTTTCTGAAATTAAGCAGGCTTTAGCAGAGCTTTTACAAGTACAAATTCAAAAATTAGCCTTGATTGAAGCAAATGAGGCATATATTTTTGATTATATAGATCCACCAGCTGTAATGGAGAAAAAAATAGGACCTAATAGAACTTTGATATGGCTTCTTGGAGCAATCTTTGGTCTTATTTTTAGTACGTTTATGGTCATGATTAGATATTTTAGATCTTAAAATAAAAAAAAGTAAAAAATTAGAATATAAGTTTCATGGTATTGAAATATTCTATTTTTATATAAATGTTATCATCAAATTTTCTAACATAAATTTTTTGGCTTAGGCCTTTAAATAGGTAAAATTTAATCGTGAAGGTTTTAGTAACTGGCGGAGCAGGTTTTATAGGAAGTCATACGACTATAGAATTAATAGCTCAAAAACATGACGTATTAATAATAGATAATTTTTCAAATAGTTCTTTGGAAGTTATTCGTCGTATAGAAAAAATTTCTAAAAAAACGTGCGAGTTTCTAAATATGGATATTAGGGAAACAAGTAAATTAATAGCAGTCTTTGAAAAGTTTGTCCCTGATTGCGTAATACATTTTGCTGGCTTAAAATCTGTAGGAGAATCGATTATCTTTCCATTAGATTATTACGATAATAATTTCTTAGGATCTCTTTCCTTATTAAAAGCTATGGATGCTTCTGGGTGTAAAAAAATTATATATTCTTCATCAGCAACGGTTTATGGGGAGCCTAAATATGTTCCTTTAGATGAAAAGCATCCTTGTGAGCCAGTCAATCCATATGGAAAAACAAAACTTTTTGTTGAGGAGATGCTTAAAGATTGGGCAACGTCTAAAGATAAAAATTCTGCAATTATTTTAAGATACTTTAATCCTGTTGGAGCTCATAGTTCAGGCTTACTGGGAGAAGACCCTTTAGGAGTCCCAAATAATCTTATGCCAATTATCGCTGATGTAGCCATAGGAAAACTTCCACACATAAATATTTATGGAAATGATTATTCAACTAGAGATGGAACGGGAGAAAGAGATTATGTTCATGTTGTTGATTTAGCTCAAGCACATGTTGCGGCAGTCAAAAAAGTGTCACAGAGAGACTTCGATGTATTTAATATTGGAACAGGTTCTGGAACAACTGTCTTAGAACTAATTGAAGAATTTAAAAAAGCAAGTGGAAAAAAAATAAGTACAAATTTTGTAAATCGTCGCATGGGAGATGTAGCAATAAGCATTGCTTCAGTTGAAAAAGCTAAAGATGAATTATCTTGGTCTGCTGTTAAGGATATTAAGGATATGAGTTCTGACGCATGGAGATGGAAAATTCAAAATATGACTGAATAAGATGAAAAAGATTGACTTAAAAATAATGAGTAATTGCTTTTTAGATTAATTATGAATTTTAATTATAGGGATGGTGAAATTGGCAGACACAAGGCGCTTAAAATATTTAGATATTGATATCGAGCCGGCTCAATTCCGGCTCCAGGTACCAAGTTTTTTAAGGAAATAATGAAATACTGGCTTGTTGCAACATACAAAATTAATGAGACTGAAAGAACAGAAAGCAATCTTTCAAATCAAAATTTTGATTATTATTTGCCAAAAATAAAGGTTAAAAAGTTAAACTCTAATCTTGGAGAGGAAGTACTTTTTCCCGGCTATATTTTTATAAATACTAGGCTTGAAAATCTATCATTGATAAAACATACAAAGGGAATAAAAAAAGTCGTGAAATTTGGAAAGATCATTCCGCGTTTGACTAATGATGATATTAAGACCATGCAATCTATTGAAAAATTATCAAGAGCAAAGCCTTTAACTCCAAAAATTAACATAGGCCAAGAAGCTGTTTTTTCAGATGGCCCTTTTAAAGGAACTTTAGTGAAAATTTGCTCTTTTCCTTCAAAAGACAGAATCGAAGTCTTACTAACTATTCTTGGCTCTTCGCGAAGAGTCAATATTTTAAATAAAGATTTATTATTTTAGATGCATTAGTTAGCATTTAGTTTTTTAGATTTTAACTGGTATAGTTCAACAATTGAACGGTATTAAACTTTATTAAAAAATTTATACCGTGCGGTAGCTATTCTAGAAAAAAAATTTTTTCAATAATCTCCAAAAAAATATATTCATGAACTCAAATAACTCTATTTCAGAAGAATTATTAGACCTAATGCATATTCTTGAAAAGAATCCAAACATGACCCAAAGACAACTTTCTAAAGAAATAGGTTTAAGCATAGGCAAGGTAAATTATTGCTTAAAAGGCTTGATAGATATTGGACTTGTTAAGATAGAAAATTTCAATAATTCTAATAAAAAATTAAAATATGCATACGTATTAACTCCCACAGGTATTCAACAAAAAATAATTTATACAAAGAAATTTATTGCTAAAAAAATACAGGAACACGATAAACTTATGAAATATATAGAAAAGTAAATTTCATGCAAAAAATAGATAATAAACAGACAAATGTTTTTAATGATGAAAAAGATATTACAAATCTTTTCTTTTTTATATTACAAGGCAAGAGGACTATTAGCTCTGTAACAGTTTTTTTTCTTTTATTAAGATTAATAGCCTTACTCTTGCCTGAAAAATATCTGAGGCTTTGTTAGTTCCTTTCTATGACGACGAATATTGATATCTATTTCTACGAGCATCAGTCTTTATTTATAACCCGTAGGCATTCATATTATGAATAAAAGAGCTATTATTTTGGCAGGCGGTTTAGGTACGAGACTAAAGCCCTATACACATGCACTCCCCAAACCGCTCATGCCAGTTGGTGAATATCCAATTATAGAAATAGTGATTAGACAGCTTGTAAGTGCCGGATTCAATCGAATTACTCTTGCTGTAAATCATCAGGCCGAAATTATTAGGGCATATTGCCAAGATGGAGCCAAGTGGGGCGTCAAGATTGACTATAGTCTTGAAACAAAAAGATTAGGCACAATGGGACCTTTGCACTTGATAGATGACCTTCCAGATCACTTTCTTGTTATGAACGGGGATATCCTTACTGATCTCAACTATAAGTTGCTATTTGATGAGCACAAGAACTCTAGTGCTTCTTTTACGATCTCCTCTTCTCTAAGGGAATCTAAGATAGATTATGGAGTGCTTGAGGTAGATGAGAGGAATTTTCTTAATGGTTTTTCTGAAAAGCCTTCACAGCACTTCCAAGTAAGTATGGGGATTTATGTTTTAAGTCGGTCCATCTGCGATCTCATACCAAATGATACTCATTATGGGTTTGATGATCTTATGCTTGCGATGCTTAAAAAAGATTTGAAGGTTGCAGTGAGACCATTCGCCGGATATTGGCTCGACATAGGCAGGCCAGATGATTATGAGGCTGCTTTAGAGATCTTCAATGATAGCAGTAATATTTTTCTCTCTGAAAACAGCGAGGATCCGATCTAGCGTGAACACTGTAATTGTAACAGGTGCGAGTGGATTTATTGGTAGAGCTTTAGTGGTTCGTTTAAAAAGCCTTGGATTTAAAGTTGTTGAGTTTAATCATAGCGATGGAGATATTGCAGACCCAACATTGTTTTCTGCGCTTCCTGAGGCATCTCATGTCATTCACCTAGCCGGACGACATTTTGTACCAGATAGCTGGTCTGAGCCACTCGATTTTTTGAGGGTCAACTTGCTAGGAACGCAAAACGTAATTGACCATTGTTTAAGACATGGAAGCAAGCTTATTTTTTCAAGCGCTTATCTGTATGGAGTTCCTGACTGCAATCCCGTAGCTGAAGATCATCCTGTCACTTCGAATAACCCCTATGCTCTTAGTAAGTATTTTGGGGAGCAGCTAATTGAATTTTTTTGTGATTACAAAGGGCTCAATGCTATAGCTCTTAGGTTTTTTAACGTATATGGAGATGGCCAAAATATCGAATATCTAATCCCAAGTATTTTAAGTCAGGTGGCAGCGGGGCATGATATTAAAGTAAATAATCTCTTGCCAAGTCGTGATTATGTTTATATCGAAGATGTTGTAACCTCAATTATTTTAGCGATGGAGCCTTCGCATAAATTTAGGGTTTTAAATATAGGGTCTGGCACCTCTTACTCAGTCGAAGAGCTAATTGATATTATAAAAAAGGTTACAGAAAGTGATGCGAAAGTTATCTCTAGAGAACAGTATCGTGAAAACGAAGTGATGGATGTGGTTGCAGACACGAGAAGTGCGCAGGAGATATTAGATTGGACACCTAAGTATACTTTGGAGCAGGGTTTACGTGATATTTGGTCCAAGAGAAATTCATAATGAAAGCTTCGGTAATAATTTCAACAATGAATCGGCCACCCTCGCTCATAAGGTTAACTAAAAATCTTGTTACTCAAGATCTTATCCCTAATGAAGTTATTATTGTTGAGGCTGGGAGCGTCAGGTGGACCCAAGATATGGTACCTAATGATCCACATATGGATTATGTTTTTATTGATGCAAAGGACACGTCTCTTTCTCAGGCTAGAGAGCTTGGGAGGGTAAGCGCTAAAAATGAGGTTTTAATATTTTTAGATGATGATGTTATTTTGCCAAAAAGTTATATTTCTGACGTAATAAAAGCGCTTTCATTGGATGACGGGACAATCGGAGTAGGGGGAGCATATCGCAGCTCAGCCCACGTTGAGAAGAAAGTATGGAAAACTGCGATAGGTCGAATTTTAGGAATATATTCTGATGGGCAGAAGAATAAAATTTTGAAATCTGGATGGGCGGACTATGTAAGAGGTCCAGTTGCTAAAGAAGTAACCTCTGCAGATTGGTTATTTGGATGCAATTGGGCTGTTAAAGCGAAAGCATTCAAAGATAAAAATGTTAAAATAGAGACCAATTTGGCGCGCTGGTCTTTTCTGGAGGACGTTATACTTGGCCATAGGTTAGTGGCAGCACATGGAGACTGTTTGAGAATTTTGCCAAGTCTGGAAGTTGTTCACGATCCAATGACGACGTCTGGTGTCATAACTCCAGAAACTATTCGAATGCGCATAGTCTATCGTTATGTTTTTTGGCGCCATGAACTCCACAACGATGACACGAGACCAAAATTGGCCTATTTCTTTGGGATGCTTGCTAACACCATTCTTATGGTTACTCAAAGACCTACGGTTGGGGTGCTTGCACAATGCTTTAGCTCTTATAAATATATTTTATTGAATCAACCTAAATCCTATCAGGCATGTAATGACTTTATTTTTTTCAATAAGTAAAGAATTTGGTGAGAGAAAGTGCTCTATAGCGCCTATTCCAATAAAAATAAATAAAATGAATAAAATCAAGAATATTAATAAATAATGGGAAGAATATGTTGCTGTTGTTAAAAAATTTAATTGGACGCTTCATCCAAAAGGTAAATTATTTATTGGGTAGACATTCTGTTCCCTTAGCAAATCTCGTAATGCGGCTATTCTTTCAAAAAATAAGGTTTAAGCGGCGTTTAGATATTTCATCAAATGTATACCAGGTAACAGAGACATCTGAGTTTTCTTCAGGTCAAGAAGAATGGCATCATTTTTTTCATATGTCTGAGAGGCTTCACAATTATGCCATAGGAGTTCAGAAAAAGGGTCAACGTCTGGCTGAGAGTTATGGCATAGAAGGGTTAGATTTTAAACCAGATGATATAATTTTAGACGTGGGGGCAAATAGTGGTGATTCCCTGATTTATTTCCGAAAGCTTGGCATTCCTCTCTCTATATACTGTTTTGAACCTGATCCGAGGGCTTTAGAATCATTAAAAGCCAACGCGGCTAGCTGGCCTGAATGTGTGGAGGTTGTTCCCCATCCACTGGGAGAAACAGAAGGGCCTATAACGCTTTATGTGTCTTCATTAGGAGGCGATACTTCTCTATCTCGTCCTCCTAGTTATGAAGATAAGATGATGGTAGAGAGTTTCACTTTGGACGGTTGGTTTGAACGCGAGCGTCTTAAAGATAAAATTGGAAAACCTATAAAGCTCATGAAATTGGAGGCTGAAGGCTTTGAGCCAGAAATTCTTCAGGGCGGACTGTCTACTATATATCAAGTTGAATATATTGCTGCAGACCTCGGCTGGGAACGCGGGCTGGACCAGGAGTGTACAATTCCTCAAGTTGTAAATCTTTTGCTAGCAAACCAATTTAGACTAAAGTCGGTTTCATCAGATGGAGTTCATTTTCTATTCGAGAATGTCACTCTTTCTGAAATTAAAGCTTAGGGGTTGAGGCTTACTAAGCTAATTTATTTTTTTATTACAAATGTTTAGATTACCAAAATTTAAAAATTTTAAGTACAAGGGTATATGATGATTTTGCGCTGGTTAAAAAATATTGAAGTAAGGAAATTTGAAATTTTTGGCGTTTTTCCCGTGGTTAGATTAATTTCACTAATTGAGAATCCAAGATACATAATTCATCTTATTAAAAAGAATTTTTGGTATAAGCGATTTGCGCCTGACTATAGTTATAAATACAAGGGTATAGAATTTCTGTCAGGTCAAGAAACCTTGGAGGCATTAATTCAAGATAAACTCAGTCTCGCTCGATTTAGTGACGGTGAGATAGAGCAGTTAGTGGGTGCTGGAGAATATCCACCTGACTCTGACTGGGCTCAAAAAAATTCAAGAGAACTTGTTAAAGCTATTAGTTCAAACTTGAGTAGTAAAAAATCTGGCCTGTTAGTTGCGGTCGATCCGCCTTCTACTTTTTTAGCAGGCAGGAACTCGAATCATAATATCGCATTTGGATATAACATGTGGGTCGATATGAGACGGATAATGTGGAAGTTCCTTAGTACAGAAAAGGCTTATGGTCACTGCCATTTGTTTATCCGCCCTAACTGTCCTGATTTAGATTGGACTATGTTGAGAGATCATCTTAGTAGTCGCAATATCATCGTTGCTACAGGAAATACAAATCTTATAGACCATTTAAATCTCGGATTAACAACCAATTATATAGACTGTGGAACAGTAAATGCTTTCGAAAGAAAAGACAAAATTAAATTTGACATTATGGCTTGCATTGTCAAAAACAACTTGCCGGTTGATAACGTATTAGTGCTTGCTTGTTTGGGACCAACGGCTGGAATTATTGCTGAAGAGCTACTAGATCACTCGATACAGGTTTGGGACACAGGCCACATTTTTGAGTTCGCTGCAGAGGGATTTATCAAGGACCAACTTGATTCAAAATAAGCAGACCTATTTCGTCTCAATGCCCAATGTTTAGGTACAATTTAACGAAGAATATGTGAATTCAAGAGAGTCGGAGCTATGATTCCAAAAATACTACATTATGTATGGGTAGGAAGCGAAATTCCTGAGCGTGTTCAATCACTCATAGATCATAATAAAACACATACACCAGATTATGATGTCAAAGTGTGGACTGAGCAAAACCTTCCGAAACTCAATAAATTTGCAGAAAATGCATATAAGAAAAAAAAATGGGCTTTTGTTTCTGACTATGTGCGTTTTGTCGCTTTGAGTCAGTATGGTGGTATTTACCTTGATACTGATCAAAAGTTATTAAAAAATATTGATGACTTACTTGATTTAGACTTTTTTGCTGGCTGGAATAAAGATGAGACATATATATATACAGGAATCATAGGATGTGTGCCAGAATCAGATTTAGTAAATAGAATATTAGCAGTATACGGGACAATAGAGTTCGATATAAAGCAATCTTCGCCTAAAGTTCTTACTAGATGTTTCGAAGAGCAAATGGTTGATTCTAAGTTCAAGATTTTTGACAGCAGCTACTTTTATCCCTTAGAGGCGGGGGAGAAAGATAACGGAAGAATACTTGCACATACATATGCAACTCATTTATGGGATGAAAGCTGGGTCAGTTTTGTCCGATTGAGACGCTTCTTGAGGAGGACTGGTTTTGTGGGTTTCTATCATTCTATAAGAAAGCATTTAAATGTTTAGAGGTTTCTATCTTCACAGTAGGACATGCCTTCAGTTAATAGTGGTGCTGTTATTTGCGAATTTAGTATGGACCTACATTGCTTATTTTTATTATTTAAATACTATTGAAGCTATTGTTAGCTCATTAAGATTACTTTTTAGTGCAACTATGGTTTATTTTGTAAGTATAAGGGTTGAGCAAAATAAACTGATTAATTTCTTAATCTATATCATGGCTTTTAACGGAATGTTAATTGGCTTGCAAGTTCTTGAGCAGGTTCTGTCTTTGAACATACTCCCAAATCTTTTAAAGTATGGCGGTCTTTGGGGGTTTGCTGAAAACCACGATTACGAAATTTTTAAAAAGGGTGGAATTTTTCCTTCCTCTCAATCATCCTCAATTCTAAGTTTGTTGTTAGCGTCTTACATCATATATAGCAAAAAGAGCCTTCTTCTCTTTACTCCAATTATACTAGGTGTATTGTTTGGAGGCAGAACCACAATGATTCTTCTTTTCGTGCTTTTGGGTATTGTTTCCTTGGGTTATGTTTGGAAGCTAATGGTTACCCACAGACCTAAGGTGCGAGTATCTTCAAAATATATGTTTTTAAGTATTTTTTATGCCTGTCTCTCTTTGTTTCTAATTTTTGCGTGGTTCGGCTCTGAGTTAGGAACACATCATTTATTTCGGATTCAACAGGCATTTTCTGCAGTGCTTTCATTGGATTTTACTGGAGGAGATTCTGAGGGTTCCGCATTCGGTTATTTTAGACTTCCATCTACTGGTATCGAAGCTCTAATTGGAAATGGCGTGGGTCGATATCACGAATTAGGCGGTAATGATCCATTTTATTCTCGATGGTTGCTTCAATCAGGAATTCCTTCATTATTTTTGCTGTTGATAATATATTTAATTTGCTTTTTTGTAGAGCGAGATCGAACTCCAAGTTCTGGGTTCATAGTGATTTTGCTTCTCATTCATAGTTTTAAGGGTGAAGTAATTACCTCATTTTTCTTTTTTGATATGTATCTTTTGTATTTATTTTCAAAATGTTCATCTGCCAGTATGCGGGCCGTCTAAGAAGTTTTTGCCTTTTAACAATTGGTTGTTGATACTAACTTTCATTAGAGCTCATCAATTTAATATTATAAAATTTCCAAGAGTATTTGTGGATCGTCATTTTAAAAAACATTTCGAGAATTATAATCAAGGACAGTTCTTTGAGCTTATAGATCATTCTGAAGAAATTTGGAAGGCACTTGAACAGTCAGAGTTTATTACTCCAAGAGTTTTAGGTAGTTCAGATGGCATCATTTACTACGAATATCTTGATATCCCATTCAGAATTGATGAGGTTTGGAAAAAGGATCTAGATATAGACCCGGTGATTTTCAAAAAGATAGGAGAGATGTTACTGCTCATTCACAATAGCTCATTAGATAGCTTAATGCATGGTGATTTCGTTCTCCATAATATCTTTTTGAATTCGTCAGAGGATCTCTGTTTGATTGACTGCCACCCTCCGGAGGTCGTTGGTTACGACAGATCTTTTCTTTATGGAGATGGGCAAATCGAAACTTACCTATTTTTACTCAATCTTGCTAGTAGCCTTGGCGTAAAGCTTGCCTTAGCCAACATTAAATCTGTAAGGCTGGCGATGGTTAGTTTTCGTCGTGGGTATGATTCGATCGGAGGTTTGCGGCCGCTCGTTTCTGCGATAGTTCGATTTTATAAAATCAGGCGTGCAAGTAGATACTCTGCCTTTAATTCACTCATGCACCTTTCAATAGGATTGTTTTTTATTGGAGTGTCTCGTGGATAGTGTATTTGAGCTTTACAGAAAACTATGCGATCTTCCTGAGGTAATTCCGCATTCACAGGTTGTTGCGCATCCAAAAGATATAGATTTATATGTGCCAATTACCTGTATGTCTGCTGCTCGAGAGATTTTAAAGCGCAATTTATATATTTGCATTAGAAAGTCCGAATGCCACTCCGTTTACTGTAAGTACATTGATGGCGAGTTATTTGTTTTCGACCTTTGTTGCGACTACAACCATTATTTCAACCTTTTTTCTGCGGTTAAATTTTCTGATCATGGTAATAGGGCCTTGGGTCTTGATTTAAGTCTAAACAAGTGTCTAAAAAGATTTTCGAGACAAGGGAATTATGATAATTCTGATTTTGTGATATTGAGTAGTTTTTTTGGTCAACCCGAAAACTTTATTAGCTGTCCTGGAGATAGGTTATCTGACGATGGTGATGTTTTATTAGTGAGTAAATTAATCTTAAAAAAGTCACGATTTCGCTTATTATGCCTTCGTCTCAAAGTTATTATTAGCTCGTTAAAGTCAGGAAAATCTTTTGCTTTTGTCGGACCTGATGGTTCAGGGAAAGGTTTTTTTATTGAAAAATTAAAAAAAGTAAATTCTGTAAAAACTGTATATATGGGTGATTGGTTTTTTAAAATGCAGCCTTTATACTCATTGCTTATGAAATTGCCTTCTCCATTTAATCGTTTTTTATATTTATTTTATTTCATTGAAAACATCATCCGTCGTTCAAAAGTAGCATTTTGGACCTTTCTTGGGAAAACAGTGTTTATTGATCGATTTCCTGGGACCAATAAGCCTATAACACTTTCAGGCTTTCCTGGATTTATAAACCAGTTGATCTTCAAGCTTACGCCAAAACCAGATCTTTTTGTGATTATGTATGCCAGCCCTCTGGTTGTTTTCAAAAGGAAGCAAGAGCTTACGATTTCAGAGATTGATGCGATTCAAATTAAACAAAAGGAGTTACTTTCAGGCCATTCTCATGTTGTTATTAACACAGAACAGCTTGATGATTCATTAAATTTTCTTTTGGGTAAGTGGTATGAGCTTTAAATCAAATATAAGGCACTTGCTGATTCTTATTTTTTTGTTAATTGGAAGAAATTCTAATTATGGCAGTAAAGGAAAAACACGAGTATTAGTTTTTCATCATTTAGACAAGCCCACGCGATTTGAAAAAATTATTACGTCCTTAAAAAAAAACTACAACTTCATATCTTTTGAAGACTTTGTTTCTGGAAATATATGTAAGGATAAAATCAACTTGATAGTTGCGTTTGATGACGGTTATAAATCATGGTTTGATTTTGGAGCTAAGATCTTTAAAAAACATAGAATCCAACCAATGCTATTTGTTAACTCTGACTTCATTGGGCTTGCATCTGAAGATGCTTATGAATACTGTCAAAAGCATATTAATACATGGCAAGAGGAATCATTAACTTGGGTGCAGCTTCAAGAACTAAAGAAGGCTGGCTGCACTATAGGAGGACACTGTCTCGAGCACACTGACTTAACTGATCGCAATTTGAAGCAACCTGAGATATTCAAATTGTTGCAGAAGGATAGGAAGAAAATATCCGAAAAGTTGGATCAGGACACTAATATATTTGCTTATCCATTTGGCAGATGGAACGAGTCGATTGTTGGTGAGGTTAGTACTACAGACTATAGATATGCTTTTACTTCTGACTCTGGGTATTTAGATGATTCAGATAGTGAGTTAACTCTCAAAAGAACTAACGTGGGAATGAGATCTTCCTTTATTGCACAGGCATATGCGGCTGGTTGCGCCGAAAGGCTAACTTCTGATGTAGCGAAATTAAGAGCTATAGTTGATATTTTTTAAAACAATTTCCAAGATAGGCTCTGTTCAGGTCTTGACGGCTATTCAGGGATTACTTTTCACATTTTTAACAGCACGTCTTTTGAGTCCTGAGATGTTTGGTGAACTTAGATATGTTTTAGTGTTACTTCCTTTCTTAATGGTCGTAACCTTGCCTACTTTCGATATACTTGTCTTGAGAGAAACTGCTGCTGGATCGAAAGTTAGTTTACAAAGTATTGTAAACAAAAGAGGACAATTTGGCTTTTTTGGGGCTCTTTTTTTTGCGATGGTACTTTTTTTTACTAAGGATTATTTCCCAACGGAGATATTTCAAAGTCTGTGCATAGCACTTTTAGTTTTACCATTTTACGAAATTACTACTCCTTTTAGAAACTTCTTGGTTGGTAAAGGCCTTCGTGATGTAGCGCTCACGCTTCAGCTAAGAAATAGGATCCTTTCTATAATTTTAATCCTATTAAGTGTGCTTATTTATATGCAGTTAGCTTCATCGGTTGCTGGCTTTTTACTCATATTTTTGTTTTGTACAACACTTCCTAATATTATTACCAACAGTAGGTTAAAAATTAGAGAGGAATCACGCAAAAGTAAATATGTGAAACCAAGTAGTTCATTGGTTAAGGAAGCCGTTTCTACATCACTCGCATCTATTATTTGGATCGCATCTTATTCTCTTGATAGGCTAATTGTGGAGAGACAGTTGGGTCTTGAGGCGCTCGCTTTTTATTCAATTTTAGTTATGGTCCCGCTTCTGATTGCGCAGTTGGTTGACGCCCTAATTATGCTTTACTATAAAAAAATCTTTTTTAGTAAAGTAAGTGTTTTCACTATCAAGAACATAGTATTATTGATATTTCTATTTTCTGCCATTATTTTTGCTTATGGGTATTTCGTTCATAATTTTTATCCATTTATTTTTGGTAATTTTTATAGCTATCCCTTGTCTTTAGCTTTTCTGTCTGGGTTATTAATATTTACTGGTTCAATTGAGTTGTTTCTCATTCAATACCTTTACAAGAACAAAAGAGCTGCTCTTATCATGGGATATAACTTTATCTCTATTATAGTATTATTTCTTACACTAACTTTAATGCTCAAAAACCCAAATCTCTATTCGATACTAATAGTGTTGGGATTAAAGCAACTTTTTCTTCCGATGATAATCTTCGCGTATGATAGGAGACTTAAAAATTATTTTTATTGATTTGGTGCGACTGAATGATGCAAAAGAAGAAGCTCATAATTGTCACGACGGTTCCACAGACTATTTTTTATATTTTAAATGGGCAGCCAAAGTTTTTGAGCAGGTATTATGATGTAGCCATTGTAACATCTTCAGGCCCAGAGACTTCTTGGATAAGGGATAAAGAGGGTATTGAAGTGCACACATTAGATATGAGTCGTAAGATCTCTCTAGCTTCCGATTTAGTTTCTCTGTACAAATTAACTAAATTATTTTTGAAGCTTCGTCCGGACATCGTTCACTCATATACTCCAAAAGCAGGACTTTTATCTATGTTGGCAGCTTTCTTTGCCAGAATTAAAGTTAGAGTCCATACATTCACTGGCTTGATTTTCCCGAGTCGCTCTGGCTTTAGTCGAGCGTTACTAATCGCTATGGATAAGCTTACGTGTTTTTGCGCAACTGCGGTTGTCTCAGAAAGTGAGGGGGTTCGTGACGATCTCAGATCGGTTACTGTTCCGTGTAATAATATCCATATTATAGGTTCAGGCAACATAGCAGGCGTTGATGAGATTTTTTTTACGCCTGCATCTCAAAACTTTAAAAATGTTAAACGGATGCAATTAGGAATTCCTTTGGATGCCTTCGTTTTTTGTTATGTTGGCAGATTGAATTCAGAAAAAGGGGTCTCTGAGTTGGTGCAAGCTTTTCAAGAGCTTACAGGAAATGTGTATCTAATTTTAGCAGGAGCTTTAGATGAGTCCTTTCCTATTAATGCCGAGGATATGAGCTTGATTAATTTGCATCAAAATATTTTGGCTGTTGGGCAAGTTAATGATGTTAGAAGCATTTATTCGGCTTCAGACATAAACATGTTGGTCAGCTATAGAGAAGGTTTTCCAAATGTTTTACTCGAAGCATGTTCAATGGAACTTCCATCGATTGCTACCGATGTTAATGGAGCACGAGAGATTATTCATAATGGCGAAACCGGCTGGCTGATCCCGGTCAAGAATAAAGATGCAGTGTTCAACGCTATGGTTAGTAGTATGAATGAAAAAGAAAACTTAGATATACTTGGAGAGAACTGTAGAAAGTTGGTAATTGATAGGTATCGACGAAGTGACTACCTAGAATCGCTAAAGTGTTTTTATAAAAGTTTTGATGTTATTGATTAACTGTCTAAAGTTTTAATGACGCTGATAAATAAATGGACGATTTAAGATGTACGATAAGAATTTAATGTTTCCGGCATTTGTTGATAAAGCAAGGAAAATCTATGGCCCTGACTTTATACCAATGCATCGTCCAGTTTTTGAAGGAAATGAAACTGAATATTTGAAGGAGTGTGTCGAGTCTAATTTTGTCTCATCTATGGGTGAGTTTGTAAGTAGATTTGAGTCTGACATAGCTAAATTTACTGGATCTACATACGCAATAGCTGCAGTGAATGGTACTTCAGCACTGCATATTGCGATGTTAGTAGCGGGAGTCCAATCTGGTGATGAGGTCATTAGCCAGGCATTAACTTTTGTGGCGACCTGTAACGCTATTTCTTATTTAGGAGCTATACCATTGTTCATAGATGTCGACAGGGACACTATGGGGATGAGTCCATCAGCTTTAAGGCATTTTTTAGAACACAATACTTTCACAGAAGGCGGTTGTCTATTTAATAAAGTATCTAAGAGGCGCATAAAGGCGTGTGTCCCTATGCATACCTTTGGCATCCCTTGCCGAATAAAAGAGATTCAATCTATTTGCATGGAATGGGGATTAGTCTTAATTGAGGACGCCGCAGAATCTCTTGGCAGCTATTCGGGCGATATTCATACTGGAAGGTTAGGAGCGTTAGGAGTTTATAGTTTTAATGGTAATAAGGTCATAACTACTGGAGGTGGAGGTATGGTTATTACTGATGACAAACGATTAGCTGACCGAGTTAGACATCTAACCACGACGGCAAAAATACCACATCCCACTAATTTTATTCATGACGATATCGGTTATAACTATCGTTTGCCAGGTCTATGCGCGGCTCTCGGTGTTGCACAGATGGAGAGGCTAGATGAATTTCTGACTGTTAAAGAAATGATCGCGCGCGAATGGCAAAATCTGTTTGGTGAATTTGACCTCGAATGCAATGGTGCTTTGCCTAAGGATAAAAGTAACAATTGGCTTAATTCTGTGACTATGTACTCTAAAACGGATCGAGATGAGTTTCTTCATTACTCCAATGAGAGAGGTGTTATGACTCGTCCGCTGTGGGAGCTAATGTCTAACTTAGAAATGTTTAAAAAATGTGAACATGATGGCTTAGAGAATTCCAAGTGGCTTCTAGACCGTGTTGTTGCTGTATCTTCAAGCGTTCCTGACGGGGCATTGGCGGATTTTAACAATAGGAGCAATGTATGAACTATTTAGATCTAATAGGAAGAACAGAGCCATTATTTTGTCAGGATTTAAATGATCGAGAGGTAGAACTTCAGGAGATAGTTTCGAAGAATCGTTTTCTAGTGATTGGAGGAGCGGGCTCAATTGGCCAGGCGGTGACTCGTGAGATCTTTAGGCGACAGCCATTGGCACTTCATGTTGTCGATATTAGTGAAAATAATATGGTTGAACTCGTCCGCGATTTAAGAAGCACCCTCGGTTACATTGATGGCGATTTTCGGACGTTTGCGATTGACTGTGGTAGCCGTGAGTTTGAGGCATTGATGAGTGGCGGCAGTGGCTATGATTATGTTCTTAACCTGTCTGCACTTAAACATGTGCGTAGTGAAGAAGATCCATATACTTTACAGAGACTGATCGAAGTTAATATTATTAATACTATTAAGACGGTTCAGATGGTTCGAGATCAAGGCGTCAAAAAATATTTTTGTGTATCTACAGATAAGGCAGCAAATCCCGTAAGTATGATGGGTGCCAGTAAACGTATTATGGAAATGTTTTTGATGCGTGAAAGTAATTCAGTTATCGTTTCCACTGCTCGATTTGCGAACGTAGCATTTTCTGATGGTTCGCTATTGCATGGGTTTAATCAGCGCTTTGCCAAAAGACAGCCGATTTCAGCTCCAGATGATATAAGGAGATACTTCGTGACTCCTCAAGAATCAGGTGAGCTTTGCTTGATGTCATGTCTTCTTGGAGGAAACAGGGACATCTTTTTTCCAAAGTTAAGCGAGCAGCTTCATTTAACTACTTTTTCTGATATTGCTGAGCGCTACATATCGAACCAAGGATACGAACCTTTTCATTGTTCAACCGAGCAGGAGGCAAGAGATCGTTCGTCAAAGCTAATTGCAACAAAACTATGGCCTTGTTACTTTTTTAAATCAGACACATCAGGCGAAAAAGACTTTGAAGAGTTTTTCACAAATAAGGAAATTTTAGATATGGATAGATTTAAAAATCTAGGTGTGATTAAAAATGAAGCTAACTTTAATTCAGATATGCTAGATAATTTCTTAAACGTGATCCATGAGCTCCGCGCTCAAACAGTCTGGGAAAAGACACCAATAGTTGATTTATTTAACGAGATGATTCCTGACTTTGATCACAAAGAAACAGGTAAATATTTAGATGGGAAAATGTAAGTTTGAAACGGTTCTTTGATATTATTTTTTCGAGCATTGCGCTTGTTTTTTTTTCACCTCTTTTACTGCCTCTGATGCTTATTTTACGAGCGACAGGGGAGGGCGAAATTTTTTTCCGACAGAGTCGAGTCGGGCTAGAAGGTAAACACTTTAAACTCTTTAAATTCGCTACAATGCTTAAAAATAGTCCTAAAATAGGAACTGGTACTGTAACCATTAAAAATGATCCTAGAATACTTCCTTTTGGCAATTTTCTTAGAAAAACTAAGATTAACGAATTACCCCAGCTAATCAATATCTTAAAAGGAGACATGAGCTTTATTGGACCTAGGCCTCAAACTCAAAGGTGCTTTAATGCATTCCCACTATCTTCTCAAAAAGAAATAATAAAAGTAAGACCAGGTCTTTCAGGAGTTGGGTCGATAATTTTTAGCAGCGAAGAAGAAATGATCCAAGATAATAATGACCCAGAAAATTTTTACGATGAAATAGTAATGCCTTATAAAGGTTCTTTGGAAGTTTGGTATGTTTCTCATCAAGGTATTATTTCTTATTTTTACCTTATTTTTCTTACAATTTTAGCTTTACTAGGCTTGAACAAAGGATTGATCTGGAGAATATTTAAAGATTTACCTTTGCCTCCGCCAGAATTAATTAAATGGATATAAAATCTAATAATTTAAAAACCAAAGATTACAAAACTATTGCTCGTCTTCATCGAGATCATATTAATAATGGTTTTTTAGGAACATTAGGTATTCCATTTCTTATGCTTCTTTATGAAGCAATTGATAAGGACGAAGATAGCGTTTTGTTATTAGAAAAAAAAGATAGAGTTATTGTAGGGTTTATTAGTGGAACTTTAGGACTTAAAAGCATATATAAAAGACTTCTTATGCAGCCTTACAAATTGATATGTTCTCTCAAAACAAATTTTTTATCTATCTTTAAGATGTACAAAATATTAGAAATATTATTTAAGACTAAGAATGATAATAAAGAAAAAGATCTGCCCAAATATGAACTTCTTTCAATGGTTGTTGATCCCGCCTTTCAAGGCAAAGGGTATTCTGAGAGTTTATTCAAATCTTTATGCAATCATTTTAAAGAAAAAGGAATTGAAAGCTTTAAAATCATGGTTGGAAGAAACTTGACGAAGGCAAATGCTTTTTATACAAAAATGGGGTCAATCCCTGTAAAAGAAACACAAATACATAAAGGCTCTAACTCTTTAATTTATATAAAAAAAACAGATTAATGAAATTAAGAAAGGTGATAATACCGGCTGCAGGATTGGGAAAAAGAATGTATCCAGCCGCAAAGGTAATTCCAAAAGAAATGCTTCCTATTGCTGGTAAACCAGCTATTCAGCATGTATTAGAAGAAATTATAGAAGCTGGTTTTGAGGAAATAATATTAATTACAAATCCTAATAAATCATCTATAAAAGAGCATTTAAACTTTATACTTTCTAGCAGCACAAGAAGTAAATCTGCTTCAAATATATCCATTACAAGCGTTAAACAAGGCAAACCAAAAGGTTTAGGACATGCCATCTTACAAGCAGAGAAAATTATAAAAAAAGAACCTTTTGCTGTCGTACTGCCTGATATGCTTTTGCAAAATTCAAACAAAAAAAATAATCTCGCATTGATGAAGAAAAATTTTGATTCAAATAATACTTCTGGAATTTTATTTTCATCTGCTTCAAAAAAAGATATTCCATTATATGGAATAGCTAAAATTAAAAAAATTAAAGATTTTCCTGGAAGATTTTTAGTCAAATCTATTATAGAAAAGCCCACAATTAAAAAGGCGCCATCTAATTTATTTGCTGTAGGTAGATATATTTTTAGAAATGAATTGATGCAGTTCTTGAGGAAAGCAAAATCAGATCAAAATGAAGAAATTCAACTTACTGACGCAATTGATTCATTCATTAAAGATGGAGCAGATATCCATGGATATAATCTTAAAGGCAAGGTTTATGATTGTGGAAACAAACTTGGTTTTTTGATAGCAAATATAGAATATTCTAAGAAAGACCCTGAAATTGGCTATCATTTTAGAAAATATATAAAAAAGGATGCTTGAAAATATAAAAAAATTAATTTTCTTCTTAAAAAAAAATAAGGAAATCTATCTTATAGAATCTAATCAGGATGAAGGATTTTTAATAGACTCGCTTAAGGATGAAAAATATATTGGATTAGACACAGAATTTTCATGGCGAAAAACTTACTACCCTGAATTATCAATATTACAAATATCTACAGAATCAAAGATTTTTTTGATTGATTGTCTAAAGTTTAAAAAATTTGATTTATTAAATAAGATCTTAGAAAAAAAGGATAAATTGATCGTTATGCATTCTTCAAGAAGTGATACAACAGTTTTAAGTACAAATTTAAAAATAAAGATAAAAAATATTTTTGATATTCAAATTGCAGAAAAATATATTTATGGTGGAGAAATAAAAAATTATGGAGCAATTGTCTTGAACCATTTCGGGCACAAATTAGATAAATCGGAAACAAATTCAAATTGGTTGAAACGTCCACTAGATTACAATCAACTTGAATATGCAGCAGATGATGTAAATTTTTTGATACCTATTTATAAAGCTCAATTAAAAAAATTAAAAAAAACTGATAAGCTAGATATTGTCTTTTCAGAGTCAAGAAGGGAAGCGGATCTAGGAAATCAAGAACTTCATGTTTCTAGAGTAAAAAAATTAAAAAAAGCAACCAAGGATGAAAGAGCTATTTTTCTTTGGAGAGAAAAACAAGCTAGCAAAAAAAATTTACCACCTTCTTATATTTTTGAGGATCGTTCTTTAAGAAAAATAGCAAAAGAGATAAAAATAAAAGATTCGAACTCTAATATTTTGGCGAAATTATTTAAGGATTTCTCTTCTGTTGATGATTTCTTGAAAAATATAAAATTATGATTTTTTTTTGGTTTTTTTATTATTTAACATTGATTTTGCTTTGTTATCTATTCGCGAACTTTATTTCAAATAAATTTCTTAAGTTTTTTTTTATACCCTTTATCTTAAGTATATTTGGTTCTTTCTGGTTTATAGAGCCTGGCAGCAATGAATTAGCACCCATAATTTCTATTTTATTCCTTGAAAATTTTATTCTTGATTCTAATGGCGTTAATAGACTTCTTAGACCATTGATAAGTTTTATTTTTATTTCTCTTCTTTCAAGCTTAATTTATTACTTTTATACAAAAAATTCTAAAAACTAATAATTTTAGATTCTTTAGTTTTTGTATCAACCAAGCCTATGTGATTCTTGCCTGTAAGGATTCCGGCACATTCTCCTGGATTAAAAATCAAGGCTTTGTTCACAATTTCGGATCTGTATCTATGAGTGTGCCCATGAAAAATAAAATCCATTTCCTTGGTCATTTTCTTATCAATTAATTCTGGGTGATGAATAATGGCGAATTTAAAATTATCTTTTTTAAAAAAATAGGGTTCGGAATAAAGTTCAAAATTAAATTTTTTTGATTCGATTAGTAAAGCTTCTTTTTCTTCTAAGTCGTTATTACCAAAAACTCCTATCAAAGGAATTTCTAACTTAGAAAAGGCAACTAAAGATTTTGGAAGTGTAATATCTCCTGTATGTATAACTAATGAAGGATTTGCTTGATTGAACAAGTCACATATTTTTGAGATATTTTTTAAATTGTTATGAGTATCTCCGGTTACACCTATTAACAAAATTGTTTAAGGTTTCTCAAGGATGTGAACAGCGCAAGCTGTTCCAAGTCCTATAACATGAGTCATTCCTATTTTTGCCCCCTCAACTTGTCTTTTTCCTGCTTCTCCTCTTAAATGAGAACAAACTTCATAGATATTTGCTATACCTGTTGCTCCGATGGGATGGCCTTTAGAAAGAAGTCCTCCAGAAACATTTACGGGAATCTTTCCTCCAAGTTCTACATGTCCTTCATCAATCATTCGGCCTGCTTCACCATCTTTGCATAAACCAAGATTTTCATAGTGCAGCATTTCNGCNGTAGCAAAACAATCATGCAACTCAACAAGATTAATATCTTCAGCTCCTAAGCCAGCTTGTTCATATGCATCTTTCGCAGCGAGTCTGGTGCATGCATTTACATCAGGCATAACCAAATCACGATCTGTGTATGGGTCACTTGCTAAAGCTGAGGCCCTTACTTTAATAGCTCTCTGCATTCCAAGTTCTTTTGCTTTCTTTTCCGATACAAGNATTGCAGCNGCAGAACCATCTACATTTACAGAGCACATTAATTTTGTGTTCGGATAGGAAATCATTTCCGCATTCATAACATCGTCTAGTGGAGTTTCAATTTGATACATAGCCTTAGGGTTCAATGTAGAGTGATGATGATTTTTAACTGAAATTTTTGCGAACTGTTCAAACGTAGTTCCATATTTGCTTGAATGTTCCATTCCAGCTTCAGCAAAAACACAAGGCATNGTNCCAGAACCTAACAAACCNTCTTTAGGAATNCCATCTCCNTCCCCAGTACCTCCTAGAAGACCTTTACCCATTTGCTCAACTCCAACGGCCAGAACAACATCATACATTCCAGCTTTTATAGACATCCATGCTTCTCTAAATGCTGCTGCTCCAGTTGCACAAGCATTAGAGCAATTTACAACAGGAATGCCTGTCTGCCCAATTTCTTGAAGAATTCTTTGTCCAACCATTGCGTTAGCTTGGAATAAATTTCCACAATAAAANGCCTGTACATCTTTCATGGTTAAACCGGCATCATCTAANGCCATNAAAGCGGCCTCAGCTCCAATATTTGGAACAGATCTATCTGGAAATCTTCCAAANTTNATCATNTCTACNCCTAAAACATATACATCACTCATAATTTTCTCCTTATATNAATAATAAAATTTATGCTGGCTCAAAAAAATAACTCATATAAGAGTTACCGTCTTTATCCTTTCTTCCCAAAGCATCTCCAAAGACAACTTTTACTTTCATACCGAAATTAACATTGCTTGGATCAGGATCTACATTTATTAGATTACCTTTAACAGTTCCTCCGTCGTCCAAATCAACAAGCGCTGAAATATACGGAACGTCAATACCTGGAAAAGATCTATAAACAATTGAATAAGAGTATAAAGTTCCAGAATTACTTAATTTTATTTTTGAAATCTTATCTCTGGCAAAACATTTAGAACAAACAGTTCTTTCTCCCAAAAAAATGGCACCACAAACATCACATTTATGACCCTCCAAATAAGGATCTCCTTTTTCAGGAACTATTAAGTAATCTGCAGCAGCTAACATATTTATTTTCTCCCCTGAACTTATTATATATAAGATATGATTGAAAAAAATTTATTTTTGATGACAATGTGTCTTTCTTAATTTTAATGTATTTATGAGCTTATTTGGTGGAATAGTTGGTGGATTTGTAGGTTTTACTTTGCTGGGTCCTATAGGAGCTTTAGTTGGGAGTGTTGTTGGCTCTAGAATGACAGAAAATAGAACACACAGAAGAAGCGCAAATAATTTCGATCATCAAGTGGCTTTTTTTGCTGCTCTTTTTGCTTGTTTTGCAAAAATTTCAAAAGCTGATGGAGTGGTAAGCAAAGAAGAAGTTAATAAAATTGAAGAATTTATTTCAACTAAGTTTAATTTAGATGAAGAGCAAAGAAATTTTGCAATTAATATTTTTCAAAAAGCTAAAGACGATAATGTTTCTTTTGATGATTATGCTAACCAACTTTATTCTTTATTAAAACAAAGTCCAAATTCTTTATTAATTTTTTATGAATTATTATTCGAATTGGCTATGGCCGACGATGAGCTGCATCCTGAAGAAGAAAAAATACTAAAAAGAGTTCCTAAAATTTTTAAAATTCCGCAGGCTGTTTTTGATCAACTTTACGAAAAGTATGTTTCTAATATAAAAAACCATTATCAAGTTCTAGGCGTAAATGAAAGTATGAGTTTCGCTGAGATAAGAAAAACTTATTTAAAAAAAAGAAAAGAATTTCATCCAGACACACTTATTTCGAAAGGTTTGCCTGAAGAGTTAATTGAAAAAGCTAAAAATAAATTTATTGAAATTCAAGAGGCTTATGAGGAATTGGAAAAGAAACTAAAAAAATGATACTTTGAATCAT
>PAGT01000013.1 GCA_002705485.1 Flavobacteriales bacterium
AATCATACAGCCGTTGTTTTAGGTGATGAAAGTTTAATTGGACCCTATTTGAATGTGAACGAATACAAGACAAAGGACTTAGACATAAGTGTCAATAAAAAATTAGATTTAACAGAGTTTTCTAAACTAATTAATAATATATTTTCAATTCAAAAAGAAAAAAACACTTTTTCTAAAGCCATTTTTGATGACTTGTTTTGTAATGATCTTTTTAAAATTTTTTTTAAATCTTATTTAAAACTAAAAATACAAGAAAAAAAAGTTTTAAATAACTTATTTATAGAAAACTCTAAATCGAAGGATATAATAAAAAATATAAAAGGATTTTTTGAACTAATTAGTTCAAAATCAGAAAAAGGATCATTTTATGAGTTACAAATTCATGAATGTAATAAGACTTTAAGCCATATTGAGAATTTGGTAGAGACGTTTCCTGCTCTAGAAAACAAAGAAAACTTACTTAAAATTATTATTGATAAAATGGAAAAGGTTGTGTTGAGATATCATCCAAATCAAAGCGGTAAAATCAAAATAATGGGTATACTGGAATCCAGGTGTCTTAATTACGAGAATGTTGTTATTACGTCTGTTAACGAAGGCATACTCCCAAAAGGCAAAACATACGATTCTTTGATTCCGTATGATCTCAAAAAAAAACATGGTCTTTTGACGCATGAAGAAAGAGATGCAATATATACTTACCATTTTTACAGGTTAATCAAACGTGCTAAAAATATTTACTTGATATATAACAGTAATAATAGTGGGATATTGGGAAATGAGAAAAGTAGATTCATACATCAACTAGAGCTTGACGAAAAAAAAGAAAGGGTTTTTTATAATAGCAACCTAACCATTGAGAATAATATGTCTGAAAAATATTATGCTAAAACGCCTGAAGCGTTGAAAAAGTTGAAAAAATTAGCTGTATCTGGATTTTCTCCCTCTGTGGTTGAATTATACATAAAAAACCCAATTGACTTTTATTTTAAGGTGTTGCTTTCAGTTAAAGATAATGATGAAGAATCAGAACATAATCCAAGAGTAATTGGCATAGTTTTCCATGAAATATTGGAATTATTATATAATCCGTATATAAACCAAACACTGGATGAACATAAACTATTAAAAATTATTAGAAATATAGAGATTGTTTCAAAGAAAGTTTTTTTAAAAAATAAGTTGAATTTTAAAGAGGGAAAAGGATTAATAATATTCGAGATAATCAAAAGCGCTATTAAAAAAATGCTAAAAATGGAAATTGAGGACATCCTACTTGGTGCTGAAATTGAGATTATTGAATTAGAGAAGAAGTTAAATTGTTCGTTAGAACTGGAAAGCTTTGGATTCCCCATCAATATAAAAGGAGTTATTGATAGGATCGACAAAAGAAATGGAATAATAAGAATTGTAGATTATAAAACAGGGAGCTTCAATTCAACAGAAATTAAATTGAAAAACGTAGATTGTTGTTTTGAATCAAAAAAAACAAAATCCATGCAGCTGTTATTTTATTCGTTAATGTTTCTTAAAAATAATCCAGAATGCGATAGATTGCAGGTTGGATTAATATGTATGCGAGATATAAGCAAAGGGCTAAATAAACTTGGATTAAAAAATTTGGAACAAGGTTATGATTATAATATTGATAAATCAGTCATTTCAAAATTTGAAAAAAATCTTGAAAATTTAATAACAGAAATTTTTAATTCAAAGGTCCCCTTCAAGCCAAATTGCCTCGGGTAATCGAACCCTTAATCTTTCAAATTTTATACATTCAAAAACTACCTGATAATTACTTAAACTAGTAATTAATTTTTAGCATATCCAATATTTTTATGCCTTTCTGTTTTTTTGAATTTTAAAGGTTGCAGTCCTAAGGATACTCAATCTGGATTAAAACCTCGTTTCTCCTGTTAAAAACTTTATAAGGACTATTATATGTTAAAGACATCGGTAGTTTTTGAATAGTTTTATATCCATTTTCAGCTAATTTTTGTAAAAGAACTTTATGATTTTTTTTTACTTTTTCAGAATTAGAGTATCCTCCAAATTGGATCGCTGCATAGTATCCTGGCTTAGTAGAGTAGATCTGAATTTCCTTATCGAGAGGTTGTGAAGCGTTTTGTATTGAATATTTTGAGGGCAGGACAAACTCCATTGTATTTTTGTTTCCTTCTCGTGTCATATAGACAGGGCTAGTCATAGCTATCTTTTCACTTCCCTCATTATTTCCGCTTATATAACGAAATAATTTAGCAAAATTTCTGTCGGATGTAACTTTAGCTTTAACGACTGAGGGATAAAACCTAATTTCAAAATTATTCATTGACTTAATTACTTCATAATTTTGTGTTTCTGTTTCTTGAGCAAATATCCCCACGGATAATAAAATTAGAAAAACTTTTTTCATCACAATATATTTTAAAAGATAGAAATTAAAAAAAGATTATTGTTGTTAAAAATAATTAAATAACAAATAATAAAATAGCAAAGTAGTGTGCTGTACTGCCTGCCAAAACGAAAATGTGCCAAATCGTATGGGAATATCTAAGATTCTTTTTTTGATAAAAATAAGTTCCAATAGTATAGAAAAAACCGCTTATAACCAATAAAAAAAAACCTTTAGCTGGTAGAATTTCAAAAACAGAATCGATGTCTATTAATATAAACCAACCCATTGATAGATATATAAATAAAGAAAACTTTTCATGTTTCCCTGTTTTAAAAATCTTGAAAATTGTTCCAGTTATGGCAATAATAAAAATAGAGGCAAATATCATAAGTCCAGATCCATCAAAAAGAGTAATTAAACAAATTGGAGCGTAGGATCCTGCAATAAGATAAAAAATACTTATGTGATCAATAGTTCTGTAGACTTGAGATTTAGAAGAGTCAATTTTGAAATGATAAATGGTAGATGCTCCATACACAAATGTTAAACCAAAGAAAAAAAACAGGATACTAAATAAGCTGTAGGGTGTGAGATTTTGGTTTGCCGCTATCATGAAAGGCAATCCTATTAGGCTTAAAAAAAACCCAATAAGATGGGTTAATGTATTATATATTTCTTTTTCTTGCTGTTTCATTTTTAATTTTTAGAACCCTTTCTCTAATATTTTTCCTATCTATTTTTCCGTTTTTTATTGTAAATTTTTCAAGAGTGAAGACGAGTTTCGGCCTTTCATATCTTGAAAGACTCTCAAACATTCTTTTTACATTTGGAGGAACACACTTTTCAAATACAATTACAATCTTTTCTATTAAAATAGGATCAGGAATCCCACATATAATAAATCTAATATTTTTGAAATTAACAACTTTCTTTTCAAGAAGTTCTGGAAAATATTTAATACCCCCACAGTTTATCACGGAGTCTTTTCGCCCTTTCCAAAAAAAAGATTTATCATCAATCAATTCAACTATATCGTTTGTGACTATAGTGTTTTTATTTAAATCGGGAGCAGAAATAATTAAGCATCCAGACTTTAGTCCAAAAGTAGCACCCGGAACAGCACTAAAATGCTTTTCTCCTTTGCTTAAATTTTTTATAGCTATATGAGAAACAGTTTCAGTCATTCCAAATGTTTCATATACTTCAGTCGATTTCGTATTAATTATTTCAATCAATGACTTGTGAACGGGAGCGCCTCCAATCAATAGTTTTTTTACCTTGTTTAAGTGCTCTATCGTTTTTTTAACTTGACTAGGAACCATTGCTGCAAAATCATATGATTCAGAATTTCTAGTAAGAGGCGAGCCATTTGGTTCAATTGTACACATGTTTAGACCTATAAACAAAGACCTAATTACCATCATTTTCCCAGCAATGTACTTGACAGGAAGACATAGTAATGAACGATCTTTTTCTTTAAGTCCAAAAATCTGAGCACTCTTTTTTGCCGAATTAATCATTGCAGCTTTCAGTATTTTAATTTTTTTTGGATCACCAGTAGTTCCAGAAGTGCTCACATTAATATAATCTTTAGGATTAAACCAATTTGTTAAAAATCTAACAAGCTCGGGATCAAGGTGATCTTTTTTAAAGTTTGAATTAAAATGAACCAAACTCTTAAACAATTTTCCGTTTATTTTAAAGTTAGGGTTACAAGTTTGAATAGTTGATTTTCTTTTCAAATTAGATGTTTTTGAAGAAATTTAAATCCCATTTTTTTTTGGAGTCATAACATAGTTTACCTTGTTTAATAAATAAAGGACAATCAATATTATTGGAGTAAAGCCCTCCGGTCCCTAAACCCTGATAAAGTTTTGTATTCTTATTAAAAACCCATTGAGATATTGCATTTAGACCAACATTACTTTCGAGAGCACTTGTTGACCACCAACCAATATTTAATGAATTTGCTGCCTTAATCCATGAATCAGTTTTTGATAGCCCACCCAAGAGGCTAGGCTTTAAGATGATATAAGAAGGATTGATTTTTGCCAGAAAATCATTTTTTTCAATTTCTGACTCTATCCCAATTAGCTCCTCATCTAAAGCTATATCTATTGGAGAGTGCTCACATATTAAAGACATTTTATCCCATTGCTTTGTGGCTATTGGTTGTTCTATAGAATGAATGTCATAATCTGAGAGTTTTTTTAGCCTATCCATTGCAATTTCATATTTAAAAGCACCATTTGCATCTAGTCTTATTTCGATGTCAGATTTTTTAAATTCATTTCTAAATTGTTTTAAAAGTTGACATTCTAATTTGAAATCTAATGAGCCAACCTTTATTTTAATACAATCAAAACCAGATTCTATCTTTTTTTTGATTTGTAGTTTCATTTCTGAAAAATTACTCATCCAAATAAGTCCATTAATCGGAATATTTTTTAACCCTGAAACAAATGATGAATTTTCAAACTCAAACGGATTCGTACTTTCAAGAGATAAAAAAGCAGTTTCTAATCCAAATATAATAGAAGGAAAACTTTCAATAGTTTTAGAAAGCTCCTTAAATCCCAATTGAATATTTTGACAAATAAAGTCTAAGTTTTTTTCAATCTCAAAAAATGGATCAGGACTTAATCCTTTAATAATACTACATTCTCCAATTCCGATTTTATTTTCTTCTTTAATTATTATAAACCAACTTTCTTTCTCGGATAAAACTCCCCTGGAAGTCCCACTAGGAATTAAAAATTTTAAGGAGTGTTTGAAATAGCTTGCACGCATTAATTAAAAATGTAATTTAAGGATGTAATTATGGAGTAAAAAAAAGTGGTAAGAACGAGCGGTTTAAGAAGTTTGTCAAAACCTTTGAGTTCTGATACAGTATAAACCTGAAATATGTGATAAATTAAAATAATTATAATCGCAATTACAAAAAAATGGTGAAAATAAGAGCTGGTTTCTGTTTTAAAATGAAATATCAAAACATTAATCATTGATATACAAATAAGAAAGTAGTGATAGATTCTTGCTTTATCAGGTCCTAGTTTAACAGCAATAGTATTTTTTTTTGATTTTTTGTCGTTTTCAAGATCCCTCATATTATTCAAATTTAGAACACCAACGCTTAAACAGCCAATCGTCAATGATGGCAATAAAAGATCCAAACTTAATTCTGAGTTAAACAAATAGTTTGAGCCTAATACACTCACAATTCCAAAGAATATAAAAACAAAAAAATCTCCAAAACCAAAGTATCCATATGCATTTTTACCCATGGTATATTTGATGGCCGAAAAAATTGCAAGAATACCAATAAAAAGAAAGGTTAGAATATTTAAAAATTCATTTTTAAAAGAGACAATAATTAATGTAACTGTAAAAACAAATGAAATGAATGCGGCTATTTTAATTCCTAATTTCATTTGCATTTGTGATATCAGTCCGGATTGTAATATTCTTTCAGGTCCTATTCTATTTTTATCAGTTCCACGAATCCCATCGCCGAAATCATTTGCAAAATTTGAAAGAACTTGGTACGAAATTGTTGTGCAAATTGCTAGCAAAAAAATAAAGATATTAAACAGATCTTTTGGGTAAGTAGCAAACGAGCCAATCAAAATTCCTGAAACAGACAAAGGAATTGTTCTTAATCTGGCTGCTTTTATCCAAGGACTTATTTTTTTGAACATTTTTAATGTAATGTTAAACAAACAACTATGGAAATTTTGGGTATTTTTTAAAGTTTGGGTCTCTTTTTTCTAAAAAAGCATTTTTCCCCTCTTGAGCTTCTTCCGAAAGATAATATAAAAGAGTAGCATCTCCAGCTAATTGCATCAGACCATGTTGGCCATCTAATTCTGCATTTAAGCTTCTTTTGATCATTCTTAGCGCTAATGGACTCCTTTTTTGCATAATTTTACACCAGTCTAGAACAGTTTCCTCTAACTTCTCAAGCGGAACCACCTCATTCACCATACCCATTTTTTTAGCTTCTTTTGCAGAGTATTGTTTACATAAAAACCAAATTTCTCTTGCTTTTTTCTGACCTACATGTCTAGCCAAATAAGATGAGCCAAATCCACCATCAAAGCTTCCAACCTTGGGCCCGGTTTGACCAAAAATAGCATTATCACTCGCTATTGACAGGTCACAAACAACATGTAGAACATGACCACCTCCAATTGCATACCCATTTACCATGGCAATGACAGGCTTTGGAATTTCCCTTATTCTTTTATGTAAATCTAAAACATTCAATCTGGGGACACCATCTTTTCCGATATACCCTCCAGAACCTTTAACGTTTTGGTCTCCTCCACTACAAAAAGCTTTATTTCCCTGGCCTGTAATAACAACGATATCAATATCATTTCTCTCTCTAGAAATATCCATGGCATCCAGCATTTCGATATTTGTTTCAGGTCTAAACGCGTTATAAACTTTAGGTCTATTAATTGTGATTTTCGCAACACCATTATAAAACTCAAATTTGATATCAGAGTATTTTTTGATACTTTTCCAAGAAGAATTCAACATTAATTTTTTTGATAAATATAACGCTTTATTTAACGTTCGAAATCTGGTTTAGATAAAAATTTAAAGTAAGATTTTAATATTGAAGAGCTGGTTTCTGAAGATGTTGAAATTTCTAAAATTTTAGGTTTATTCGATTTTTTAAAAAAAGATCTCAAAGCCAGTTTCAATCCAAATTTTGTTTTCTTACTTTGATAACTAAACCCAAAATGTTTAGCAAGTTGTTTTGCTCCTTGAACTTGTTTTGTTTCAATATATTGTGAAAATATTTGATTGTTTTTAAATCCTGGTAGAATTCTAAAAATCCCCCCTCCTCCGTTGTTAATAATAATTATTCTAAAATTTGATTTAATATAATTATTCCACAATCCATTTATGTCATAAAAAAAACTCAGGTCACCAGTTATTAATAAAACAGGATCAGAACACGCATTAGACGATCCTACAGATGTTGATGTACATCCATCAATTCCGCTAGTTCCTCTGTTACAATACATAGTATTATTATGTTTCATTTTAAATAGTTGAAGGTATCGTATTGATGAGCTGTTGGCTGCTTGAATTTGAGTATTCTTTGGAATTACGTTTACTAGACAAGAGTAAACATATAAATCGCAAAAGACCAATCGTTTTATAAATTTCTTGTGTCCAATTTCTCTATGAAGTTGTATTTTATTCCATGTATCAAAATATTTAGACTTTTTCTTATTGTTAGAGAACAGGTTTTCAAAAAAAGTATTTGGATTTATTTTAACGTGTAAAACATTTTTAAAAAAAGTATCATTGCTATCACATTCCCCCAGATGAATATGCTTAAAGACTCCATAATCTCTTAAAAATTTTTTAATCTTTTTTGAAATGACCATTCCACCTAAAGTGATGAGTAAATCTGGAGAAAGATCTTTAAAGATCTCTTTTTTATCATCTAAATACTCAATTGGAGCAATTAATTTATCAATGTTTCCAAAAAAGGATCTGTCGTTTACATTTGATGTAGTTTCTGTGAGAACAACAAATCTGCCATCATTTGCTAAACGTCCAATGGTTTCTTTTGCAAGAAATTCAGGATTTAAGCATCCAATTAAAACCAAGATTTTGGAATTATTTTGTAAAGCTGTGTAATTAAACTTTTTATTTTCATTCAAATCCGGGGTTGAAATAAAATTAACATCAGAAATTTGGATACTTGGATTTTCATCAAAATTATACAAAGGCTCTTCCAAAGGAATATTAAGGTGGACGGGCTTACTAAGTTTTAAACAGTTTGAAATAATATTTTTTAAGATTTCTTGATTTTTGATTTGTATTTTTTTTTGTGTTTCTAAAACCAATTTTGAATCCGCACTTTTTTTCATTAAAGTTTGCGTATTGCTCATAAAGATTTCATTTCTGTTGTGTGAAACATCTTGTATCAAGCTTTCAGAGCAAGAAATATTTTTATCAAAGACTTTATTTTGGTTTATTGTTTGACCATCACCAATACCTACTTTATATGTTGGTCTATCACATGACAAAATAATTAATGGTATTCTAGAATAATAAGCTTCTGAGACAGCGGGATAGTAATTTAGAAGTGCTGATCCGGATGTACACAGTAGAATAACTGGTTTTTGTTTTTGTTGAGCAATTCCAAGTGCAAAAAATCCTGCTGATCTTTCGTCTATTATGCTATAACAATTGAAGTTCGGATTTGAAGCGAATCCTATAGATAAAGGAGCGTTCCTTGAACCAGGCGAAATAACAACATCTTTAATCTCATATTGTTTACAGTACAAAATAACAGTTTGGGCTGCGGGTATTTTTGGAAACATAATTAGTTACAAATTTAATAATGAATTTTAAGATTAATCCTTAAAGATTTTTAAAATTGTTTCTGATTTTAAAATAATTTCATTCCACTCGGACTCTGGTATACTGTCATGAGTAATACCACCGCCTACATAAACTGAAGCCCTGTTTTTCGCTACATTTATACACCTTAAATTAACGTAAGTTTCACATCCACCTTCAGATACTATTCCAAAATAACCGGTATAGAAAGAACGTTTGTGTTTTTCTAAACCTTTAATAACGGTTAACGCTTTTTTTAAAGGAAAACCCGCTACTGCAGGAGTTGGATGGACAGCCTTTATTATCTTACTAACTGAAGATCTTGTAACAGCCTCAATTGTAGATTTTAAATGTTCAATACCTCCAGCTTTAATTGTTTCTTTTTTTGTTGTGTTTACTTTTTCACAAATTGGCAGGAGTTTATTTACAATATACTTTTCAACTATTTTTTGCTCTTCAATTTCTTTTAGAGTCCATTCGTTTACTTCTTTTTTCTTGGTTCCTGCAAGTGCAACAGTTTTTAAATTGAAGTTGTTTAAATTTATAAGAGTTTCTGGACTTGCACCAAGCCAACACCCCTCATTGGGATGATAAAATAGATAACAGAGAGCATCTAAATGTAAGTTCAGCAAATTTTTAAAATACTTTATTGAGTTTCTCTCCACATCTTTAAATTCAAAAACATCAGAATAAACTACTTTTAATAAGTCACTCTTGTTAATCATATTAATTATTTTGGAAATGGACCTTAAATATTCTTTTTTTTGTTTTTGTAAAGTGACGAGCTTTTTTAACGTGATTGAATTTGTATGAGGGTTTTTTTCAAGCTTCAAATGAGTTGTAAATGAATTTTCCAAAGAAATTTTATAACCGGTTTGAAATTGTTCAAATGGCATAAAAAAGAATCCAGGTTTACAGCTTTTCAACGATTTTACTGAAACACAGTTATTATCTACATGGCACATTAGGTCAAGAGAATTCTTCTTTCTATATGCAATAAAAGGAGTCTTTTGGTTGTAATAAACATTCAGCTTATCAAAAAACTTTTCATTTGAAACTTCATCAAATTTAATTTTAGGGTTCATTTATTTTTCAGCAATATAAATAGATGTAGCACCAAGCATAAGAACTTGTAACCGAGTATTTTTAAATCCAGCCTGCTCAAGAATTGAAAGAAATTTTTTACCACATGGAAACTTTTCTGCAGATTCCTGTAAGTAACCATATGCGGTTCTGTCTTTTGAAAGCAAATATCCAATAGTAGGAATAAATGTTCTGCTAAGTATTTTATAAAAAAGTTTGAGTATGGTATTGTTTGGCACAGATGTCTCAAGGATTATCAGCTTACCTGTTTTTTTTAAGACTCTATAAGTTTCCTTTAAACCAATAGTTAAATTCTCAAAATTTCTAACTCCAAATCCAATTGTAACGATATCAAAATAGTTTTCAGGGTAATCTATATTTTCTGCATCCCCTTTTTGTAATTGAATTCTGGATGATAAATTTCTTTTTAAAATTTTATTGTCTCCAATTTTTAACATTTTTTCGGAAATATCGATACCAATGATTTTCACATTTTTAATATTTGATAGTTCCAGCGCAATGTCAGCAGTTCCAGTTGCTATGTCCAGTATTATTTCAGGACTTGATTCTTTTGCAATACTGTAAATTTTTTTTCTCCAAACCGCATCATTACCAAAAGTCATTATTTTATTTAAAAAATCATACTCTTTAGAGATGGAGTTGAACATATTTCTAACCTGAACTTTTTTTGATGAGCTTATATTTTTATATGGTTTCATTAAAATTTAAATGCCCAAATATAGCTAAATTCATATATTAAGTTAGTAATAAGCAAAGTAGTTAACTGCAATGTAAATTAGAGTGGAATATATAAGTACTAAAACCTTAAAAATATGCTCACACTTCCCACCCTTTTCGATAATCTCTAGTTACAAATTGGTTTGCTTCTTTAAGATTAGTAATCCTCATCCCTTCACCGTCCCAAAGCAACTTTTTTCTTGCGAAAAATTCGAGATTTCCTTTACTATTTTCTTTTCTAAGCATGTAACTCCTGATTGCTAAGTTGCCCATTAAAACAGTTTCAGTCATCGGACCAGCATAATCAAATGAGGATGTCAGGTTTAAATGTTCTTTGCTATTGAAACCGGCCTTACATGCATCGACCCATTTTCGTTGATGGCCATATTCAGGTTCTTCCATTTTTTCAGTTTCAGGACCAAATTCCGTTTCCCCATTGTATAAATAAAGTTTAGGAGTTAAGGGAGAGCTATCATTTATATTAGTGGAAATAATTCCCTTTTCTCCAATCATAAGTACACCATTTAAACTTCCAGGACCTCCAATATCAGCATTTGGTGGAATAATTTCTGGATGTGGTGGGCGAATTCCACCATCCATCCAAGTCATTCGCATGGAGGTTTTATTTTTTTCTGTGGGATCAAAATTTATAGTAATAAGTGAGGAAGGTGGACAGCCCTCAGGATGATAATCAGCGCTCCACATTCTGGTATAAACACTACCAACACTGCACTCTGCGTCATTTGGATATTTAAGACCAAGAGTTCTAAAAGGGATGTCAATTAAATGACATCCAACGTCTCCCAATGCACCGGTACCATATTCCCACCAACCCCTCCAATTAAATGGATGAAGATTGGGTGTATAAGGTTTTTTATTTGCAGGGCCTAACCATAGATTCCAATCTAGAGAACTGGGTTTTGCTCCTGAGTCTGGATCTGGCATTTTGATTCCTTGAGGCCAGACTGGCCTATTTGTCCAAACTTTAACTTCAGAAATTTTTCCAACCTTACCTGAGTCAACCCAGTTTTGTACCATATTTAGAAGAGGGTTGGAACCACCTTGATTACCCATTTGTGTAACAACTTTTTGTTTTCTAGCAAGTTCTGTCAACANTCTAGCTTCTCTTATATTGTGAGTAATAGGTTTTTGTACATAAACATGTTTGTTCATATTCATGGAAAAAACTGCAGCAGGACCATGTACGTGATCCGGTGTTGAAATTGTTACAGCATCAATTTCTTTAACTTCCTCAAGCATTTTTCGATAATCAGAAAAGAGTTTAGCTTTAGGAAAATTATCAACACTCCTTTTTGCGCTTCCCCCAAAATCAACATCACACAACGCAACAACTCTCTCTCTTCCGTTAACAGATGCATTTGAAATATCACTTATTCCTTTTCCCCCAGACCCGATTGCTGCAATATTTAATTGATCACTAGGTGCAGTAAACCCNTGACCACCCAAAACATTTCTTGGGACAATAAAAACGCCAGCTCCAATAAACGAAGATTTTTTTATGAAGTTTCTTCTTGATTGTTTAGACATAAAATATTATTTGTTTTAAAATTAGTTGAATTAACTTAAGAATCAAAAAATAAATTGTTGTTAAATCATTGCATCTGCATAATAACCCTAGGTCTTGATGGGGTATCCCTACCCATTACTATAGACTCGGTTCCTGTTATTATTGCCTTAATTGTGGTTGTNATGGTTGAAGGGTTAAGTGTACTAGCTTCGTCTGTTACTTTGTGGTAGTCTAAATCCTTATCCATAGGGCTAGTTGAGATTGTATGTGCTGGGATTCCAAGTTTAGCTAATGCTGCATTATCAGACCTGTAAAATAAATTATAATTCTCATATGGGTCTGGGAATACCTGAAATTCTGACCCTGCAAGATTTTTTTGTATCATTTGACCAAAAGTTGTTCTATAAAATCCAGTCAACCAAGCTGTGTTAGGTCCGAAAGGCGACTCTTTACCAATCATTTCAATGTTCACGCCAGCAATATAATTTTCAGGTTCAATTGTGGTTCCAAAATATTTAGAACCGATTAGTCCCATTTCCTCTGCTGTAAATGCTACAAACAAAAGACTTCTCTCATTCGTTCTTTTCACTGAATAATGTTCAGCAATTGCCAGGACAGCTGTAACGCCAGACGCGTTGTCATTAGCGCCATTAAAAATTTTATCACCATTCAATTTTTCGTCAACACCTAAATGATCATAATGTGCTGAAATCACAACAATTTCTTTTGGTTTACTTTTTCCCTCAAGGAATCCTAAAACATTAAATAACTCCAAACCTTGAGCCCTAAAGTTTTGTCTATAACTCTCTGTTTCATTAAATGTTGATAAACCGATCCTTTCAAACTCTGATTCAATATAACTCGCTGCTTTTTCAATACCCGAGGTTCCTGCCTTTCGGCCCTGCATCTCATCTGAAGATAATATAACCAAATGAGCCTGAACAAGATCTTCTGAAATTATTTGTGAACGAATCAAGCTCGATATTAGCAGAAAAAATAAAAGAATCTTTTTCATAATTGGTGTTTTCTGATGAAAAAATTTGTGGATTTTGAAAATTAATTCCTGTTTTTTTGCCCAGACTTATCTTTGATAGCTTTATGAATGCCTGCACATGCATCATAGTCTTCAAGTCTTTCATATTTGTATAATAACTCATACAGCTCATTTAATGTAGCTCCTTTTTCTAGCTTGTGAACAGCGTGGTTATAAAATTTTTCAGTCGTACTCATAATTAAGTAATTCAACAAATAAGGTACCAAAAAAAATAAATCTGTCAAAAAGTCAAAAATAACTCTTTCATTATCCATAAATTTATTGTTAAAAGAAGTCAATTGGAAAAAATTAAATTAATTTGGGACTTTAGAGGACCGGTAGCTAAAGAAACAGCTCAACATCATTTNAAACATCTACAAGAGTTCTTTAAAATTGAAAATAAAACATTGATTAGTTCTGGAACGGAATCTTTAAGTGACCTACATACTTTTACATATGTAATTGTAAATAAAGCTGAACTTGATTTTTATAAGTCCTCGCTAAGACCTCACCGAGGGCAATTGTCAGAATAATATTTGGGTTATTATTTTTAAGGCCTTTTCTTTATCTCGTGAAGATATACTGAATACAATAATAGAAATGCTGAAAATAAATAGACAGTAAGTTTGATCATTGGTTCTTGTATTTCAAAAAGTTTGGGAACAAATACTGAAAAGCATACAGCAAATAATACNAAAAAGACTGGTTTTTTATTTACTTGCATTAAATAAAATTAAAAAATAATAATAATTTTAAACAATGAACTTATACAAATCACTTTCGTTTTTATTTTTATTTTTTGGCCTTTTAATCTCCGCTCAAAACTTATATTATCCAAATAAAAACTGGGATGAAAAAGAACCAGCTTTTTTTGGATTGGACAACCAAAAAATTGAAGAAGCTATCATTTTTGCTTTAGAAAATGAAAATAAAGTTGACATTAATTTAGAAAATGCCATAATAAAAGCTTTCGGAAGTGAACCATATTTTGAAATTAAAGGACCTACAAAAACTAGAGGAAAGTCAAATGGAGTAATAATTAAAAATGGTTATATAATTGGAAAGTGGGGCGATGTCAATCGGGTTGATATGACTTTCAGTGTTACAAAAAGCTACCTGTCAACTGTTGCAGGTATTGCTTTTGACAGAGGATTAATTGAGTTACAGGATCCTTTAAAAAAGTATGTTTGGGATGGTAAGTTTGACTCTGATCACAATCAGTTGATCACTTGGCACCACCTATTAAATCAATCATCTCAATGGAGAGGAAATCTTTTCGGAACTTTTGACTGGGCTGATAGACCTGTAAAAGGGTTAAGTATACAAGATTTAAAAAATCAAATTATTCCCAAGCCTGGCTATGCATACAAATACAATGATGTCAGGGTAAACCTTTTGTCTTTTTCATTACTAAATGTATTTAGAAAACCATTACCGTCTATATTAAAGGAAAATGTGATGGATCCAATTGGCGCTTCAACAACTTGGAGGTGGTATGGTTATGAAAAATCTAATATTATGATTGATGGTTTGAGAATACAGTCAGTTAGTGGAGGTGGTCATTTTGGAGGAGGAGTTTTTATAAACACCTTGGATCATGCCCGATTTGGATTACTGTTTTTAAGGGACGGTTTGTGGGAGAAAAAAAGGATTGTTTCCTCAAAATGGATNGAGTTAATCACCAAGCCCTCGCTTAACAATAGGTCTTACGGCTACATGTGGTGGCTCAACCAAGGTGACAGAAAATGGTCAGGACTCTCTGAAAATATTTTTTATGCAGCAGGATTTGGAGGTAATTACATTGTGATCGTTCCAGACCATAATTTGGTTATAGTTACTCGCTGGCTAGATTCGTCAAAAATTGGAAATTTTGTACAAAAAATAATAAAATCACACATTTAAATCTTTTTATAAGAATGAGTGAGATTTTGGGTTTTTGTGGTTTAAATGATTTTGAGTTTTGGCTAGTAGTTCGACTATATATTGCGGCGTTCANCCCAATTTTTTTAACAGCAAATCATTTATTTTATAAAAAGAAACCAAACCCAACATCTTTGACTTTAATTTTTTCTTTCTTTATTGTCACATTTGGATGGGAAATATGGTTAACTTATGGCNTTGGAGGCGGTCTTCCAGTAGATGAGAGAAGGAGCGTTGCTTTATCTTGTGCAATTCCACAAAATTTAAATTGGATTTTAAACTCTTTGGCAGATGTGTTTATAATATGGATTGGTTTAATAATAGTAAAAAATGTGTTTCGTAATAATGTGTCAGTATTTAACAATTGGAATTGGAAGGTTGCACTAATTTTATTTGTATGGTTTATGGCTCAAAATATTTACGTAGAAGCTTTTTTTTATCACTTACAACTTGGATCCAATGGAGATTTATCATGGGCGCCCATGCAACCTCTAGGATCGTGGTACAATCCAACTCTTTTCAAAATTGCGGGAAATCCAATAACTTTTCAATCACAGTCCAGCTGGTTTATAATGACACCTGTGGTCTATTTAACATACAAATATTTCTACAAGAATCATTTGAGTGACAAAATTGAAAGTTAGCTCTTAAGTCCAGTTCTTATTAAAAANTTAATCAGAAGTCTTGCTTTTGTTGTACTGATCAATAATAAATCCGGTCATAATATCTAGATTTTTCTGAGCAAACATTTTTTTATTTGTTCCAGAGTGTACCCCATCTTCCTCAATGATTAGCTTTGAAGACAACCCTTTATTAATCATTGCATTGTGAAGTATTTCACTTTGACATACAGGAACAGCCGTATCTTTGGCCCCATGAAAAATTAAAAAGGGAGGGGTATTTGAATTTAAATGAGTAATTGGGTTAGCCATTTGAACATTAACTTTATTCTCTTCAATTGGGCCTCCTAAAAAAGCGCTTCTAGCATCTCCTCTTCTTGATGCTTTACGTTCTATTTTTGGACACTTGTCCATTTGTGAGAGATCGGTTGGACCATACCAATCAACAACTGCATGCACATCACTGTTTTGATCTAAATGGTTTCCTAGCGAACCATTTAAATCCATTTCATTACCTTGAAAGGTAAATTTGTTTTTCCCTGTTGTAGCACCCATAAAAGCTGCAAGGTGACCTCCTGACGAATATCCTTGGACCGCAATGAAATTGGTATCAATATTTAGTGCTTCTGCATTACCTTTTAAAAACCTTATTGCCGCCTTAATGTCGTGGACTTGAGCAGGAAAAGCATCGGAATTAGTTGACCTATGGTTAACAGTTACAATAATAAAATCATTTTTTACTAATTTTTTAACTGCATTTTTTATGTGATTAAGAGAACCATCTTTTCCAGAATTTCCTCTCCACGCACTTCCATAGATCACTATGACACAGGGATATTTTTTCTTTTCTTTTTTTATGTTAAAGATCACGTTATCTATTTTCTCATAATTTTTATTTAGTGCGTCAATAAATATGTTATTGAGATTAACTTTCATAGTGGAGGGAAAATAAATATCCATTCTATGCCCATTTATCCCATCACCCACATAATCAATGGATTTGAAAAAGTTAGGATAAGATTTTAAATCTTGATTTCCCCAACCCGCTCCATAGGCTATTCCCCATTGAGATTCTAAACTAAGTGAAATTAAAATGCAAAAAAATGATAGGAGGAATTTGTTACTAATTGAAAATATTTTAGATGATATCATAATAACAATATAACTAAAATTTAATATATTAATAGAACAAAAAAATCAAAGTTGTGAATAAAATCAAAAAAATTGTAGTACTTTTTTTAATTCTGCCACTAACGTTACAAGCGCAAAGTTTTAAGGGTTTGGACAAAAGCCCTATGGATCAAGCCAAATACCCAACCTCTAACCGGATTACTGAAAAAGTTGCTATTGTTACATATAGTAGACCTCAGTTAAATGGAAGATCTTTCAAAGATATAGTTCCAGAAAACAAAGTCTGGAGGACTGGTGCAAATGAGGCAACTCAAATACGGTTTTTTTCTGANGTTGAAATCAATGGTAAAGTTATTCCCGCTGGTGAATATTCAATTTTTACCATAATTAATAATCAGGAAATCACTTTTATATTAAATAAAGCCGTTAACATNTGGGGAGCATACTCCTACAGATCAGAGAATGATATTCTTAGGTTTAATGTGCCTATTACTAAAGATAAAAAATCATTAGAAGCCTTTTCAATTGCTTTTGCTGAGGAAAAATCCCCAAGCATTCATTTTGGTTGGGAGTACATGCGATTCAAAATTCCATTTAAAGCTCTTTAACGTATTTTTTATTGATTTCAATTAAATGAAAAAAATAATTTTTTTACTACTGTTGTTTTCTTTTAATGTATATCCTCAGAATAATCTAGATAATCCTGTTTCACAGAATTCTGGTCAAAGCGAGTTGGAATCAGGTTTTTTCGAGATTNCTCAAAATTGGTCTCAAGAGCCAACAGGTTACTTAAGAAGAGTATATGTCAAATTACCAGATAAAAAATTAAAAAAACACCCCATTGCAATTGTTTTGCATGGCGGAGGTGGAAGTGCCAACAACTTTGTAAATAAATTTAATTATTTAGACAAACACATAATTATTGCTCCACAAGGTTATCTAAAAAGATGGAATATAGCTAAAGAAAAATCTAAGGCACCAGACATCAATTTTATTGCAGAAATCATTTCTTATTTAAAATTATTTAAAAATTTAGATTTAGAAAACATTTCAATTATTGGAAGTTCTAATGGATCTGCACTTGTAAATCAATTACTTATTGAATTTGATGAAAAATCGTTCAAAAAAGCTGTTTGTAGAGTTTCTCAATTAAATGAATTTCAATATAGAGATAATAAGTTTTGGGCACAGTCTGTTAACAATTCATTTGACATACCAGCTGTTCCAACGGAAGGAAGAAAAATTCTTTGTCTAGCTGGATCTGAAGATGGTGTTGCAAACTACTATGGTGGGGAAGGTGTTTTGGGCTATGTTTTTTTAAATGCCCAGAAAAGCGCATTTGTGTTTGCCAAAGCTATGGGTTATGAAGGGGCTGAAATTACAGATAAACTGGCTATAGAAAAACCAAAAAACTTTTTCAAGTACAGTTATCTCAATGGTCAAGTTGTTCATTACAGGCTACAAGGGGCTGGTCATGGTTTTAGAGACATGAATGAAGATGCTAATCAAATTATAAAAGATTTTTTGGAAACTGATTGAAACTGTCAAGCAAGACAAGTTTTTTTATTTTTAATAATAAAATAATTTTGTAGTAATATGATAAAATGGCATAAAAAATATATAGATAAAACCTTAAAGTCTTTTGGTATGTCAAATTACCAAGGAATGTGGGTTTCATTTATAAAAGGTTTAATAATAGGAGGCTTAATCATCTACATTTTTTTTAATTAATGATTATTAAAAAATTGCTCCTTTATTGGTCTTGAAATGATTTCCAATTAAGATTTATATATTAGGGATATGAAAAAGCTAATACTAATATTAATTATGGTTCCTGTTTTAGGGGTAGTGCATTTAAATGCACAAAACTTATCTGAAAATAGCGCCTTCGATATTTTAACAAAATGGGAAGGTAAATGGAAAAATAAAGCCGTTTTTGAAAAATCTCTTTGGAACTCCGAAAGGAATGAAACAAGAGGCACAACAGAATCAGGTCTAATCCTCTCTAATAATTACCTTGAAACAATGGTCTATAACGGAGACAGTTCAAGTAAATATATTATTGTTTATGATCAATCATCAAATCAATTCAATCGCTGGGAATTTAATAGTGATGGGAACAATACTTTCTGGACAGGCAGATGGAAGAAGTCTGATAACTCAATGACCTGGAACTATATAGATTTTTCTAATTCTGGGNTAAACGGCAAAATAGTTGAAAGTTTTAAGTCTGATGAAATGATTAAAACAAATGTAACTATGAAAGANAAGAGTGGAAATATATTGCTTAGAATAAATTCAACTAAAGAAAAAAATTAGATTATTTTTTTATAAGAGTTTTTTAATAGCGATTAAAATTGTCTGTCTATGCTTTCCTCTTAATTATTTTTTATTTGGCTTATATTTATTAGAAAATATCAATAGATGAAAAAACTAATTATATTATTACTAATTGTTACAAGCTGTAACAGCCCTCAAATTTCAAAAAAAAATATTGAACACATAAATAGTGACGAACATCTTACAAATGACTACCCTTTTTCTGAAGCAACTATCGTTAATGATATTATATATGTTTCTGGACAAATTGGATCTTCGAGCAATGGCGAGGTTGTGAGCGGAGGAATTGAAGCGGAAACTCTACAAGCGCTTCAAAACATTGAAACAATATTAAAAAGGATTGGGGGATCTAAATCGGACATATTTAAATGTACTTGTATGTTAAAAGACATTAATGATTGGCCATCAATGAGTAAAACTTATAAATCTTTTTTTGATGACTTAAAATTACCCTCTAGAAGTGCATTTGCGGGCAGTGGTTTAGCATTGGGAGCCTTAGTTGAAATAGAATGTCTTGCTATTAGAAATTAGTTAAGTATGAAAAAACTCTTTTTACTATTACTGTTTATTTCAATAGTTTTTTCTTGTTCAAGTGTTTCTAAAAAAAACCTTCACAATCCTTCTCTTAATGGAAAAAACATAATTTATGTTTATGGAGGAATGGAAGGTCACAGTCCTAAAGAAAGTGTTGATTTTTTTGTTCCAATTCTTGAAAAAGAAGGAGCAATCGTTAAAGTTTTCAATAATTTCAGCGTTTATGAAGATGAGGAATTAATGAAAGAAGCAGATCTTATTATTCAGGTTTTCACTGANGCGTTTTCANCTGATCCAAGGATGAATGAAAATCAGTTTAAAGGGTTAAGAAATGCTCTAATTAATGGAACTGGATTTGCTGGATGGCACGGGGGTCTTGCCGATTCAAGCCCAAATCCACTTTATCATTTTATTGTTGGTGGGGATTTTGTCTCACATCCAGGTGAATTGAAGGATATGAAGACAGCTGAATTTGAAGTAAAAATATATGATTCGCAGGATTATATAACCAATGGGGTTTCAGATTTTAAGATTACTAATTCTGAGCAATATTATATGATGATAGATCCAAATGTTAAAGTATTAGCCGTATCAGAATTTAAATTAAACAATTGGCAAACAAATGAAAACGAAATTAAAGGTAGTTTTATGCCTGTGATTTGGAAAAAGAATTTTGGTAAGGGCAGAGTTTTCTACAGTTCCCTGGGACATTATCTTAGAGAATTTGAAATACCTGAGGCGCTTACAATTCAGATGAGAGGATTCCGTTGGGCATCAGAAGGGAAATATCAACCTAAAGAAAATTTGATTTCACCAGCATATAAAAAATGATTAAATGAAAAAATTAATTCTGCTATTACTGTTTATTCCACTTGTTTCTTTTGGGCAACAACAAAATTACCCTTATAAGTGGCCAATGTATAATGACATAAAAGTGGATTTAGAAGTTGAAAATCCGTCTTATGAAATGAATGATGGGCCATTAATTATGTTTGATTCTGCTCATAAAAATTTTTTTATACAGTCACACTTAATAAAACCTCTTGTAGATTTATTATTAAACGATGGATATAGAGTTTCATTTTTGGATAAAGAGTTTTCTGAATCAAGTCTTAGTCAAGCTAAAGTTTTAGTAGTTNTTACAGCATTACCATTTGATTTCGCCACAGATAGTTCCGCCGCAGANAAAAANACTTTTTCTCAAAATGAACTTAATGAGTTNCAAAACTGGGTAAAGAATGGNGGTTCACTTTTGGCTTTTAGTGAACACGCACCTTTTGATCAAGCAATAAATCCATTATTACGAAAATTTGAAATTGAATCTTCAATTGGAACTACGATCGACAGAATCAATTACGATAGTAAATATGGTCAAGGAATGATAAAATTTGAAAAAAATAATTTAAATAAAAATCATCCTACTGTTAGTGGAAAGTATAAAGTAGAAAGATTAGTTTCATTTGGAGGAAGTGCTCTTTCGGGTCCTAAATACGAAAATATACTGAAACTTGGCGAAAGTTCTCTTAACACAAAACACTCTACAGGAATAGGACCTGAAGGCAGAGGAAATTCTCAAGGTTTAGCAGGTACATATGGCTCAGGGAAAATTGCAGTTTTTGGTGATTCGAACGGATTTACTGCAATGGTCTTTAATATGCAAGATGGTACTAAAATGTATGCTGGAATGAATACTGAGGGGTATGATTGGAAAAACTTTGTTTTAAATACTTTTAGTTGGCTAGCTAAATAAAAAATAANTAATGAAAAAAACAATTATAGTATTATTCCTTTATGCAATTGTATTCGCTGGTATTTTTCTTTACTATAAATTAAACAATAAAAGGTTACCATTTAAATCCTGGGGAATGGATTATAAAAGTGACGTAAAGTTTAGTGAGAGGTTCTGGCTGGCTTTTTGGATGACCACTCCTGTATTTTTTATTTTATTTATTTTGTAATATGAAAAAACAAACTCTACTTCTACTGTTTATCTTAGTTTGAGATAATGAAAATTGTTAAAATTGTGTTATGGGTTCTGTTAATCGCAGTCTTTCTTTATTCACTTACAAGTAAAGAGTCTGTATATGCTTTCATCGTTTCCTTAATTTGTATTATACTATACCAATTGGAAAAGAAATCCAAAAAANATTAACACACTATATATGATTGAGTGGCATAAAGAATATGTAAAAAATACTTTGAAATTTTTTGGTTGGTCTAATTACCAGGGAATGTGGCTATCATACTTGAAAGGTATGATAACAGGAGGTTTGATTGTGTATTTTCTTTTTTAATTTATGAAAAAACTAAAATCCATTCTAAGAATTAATTAATCGTCAAATAATCCCTCAGAAAGATATTTTAAACCAGTATCACAAGCGACTGTTACTACTTTTGACTTAGGACCAAGTTTCCTTGAAATTTGGATTGCTGCAGCCACNTTCATTCCGCTTGATGTACCGCAAAATATACCTTCATTTTTAGCAAGATCTTTACACATTTTGCGAGCTACAGTCTCGTCTATAGATATCACATTATCAACGAGCTTCTCATCGTAGATATTTGGAACAAAACCTAAACCCACACCTTCAACATTATGTGAGCCTTTAATTCCTTTCGATAAAATCGGCGAACTCGATGGCTCAACTGCAAAAACTTTACAATTTGACTTAGCTTTTTTGAGTGCTTTAGCAATTCCCATAAGAGTTCCTGCAGTTCCTACAGTGTCGCATACTGCGTCAACATTCCCATTTAGCTGATCTAAAATCTCTTCTCCTAACGGAACAAAACCCTCGATCACATCAGTGTTGTTGAGTTGATTTGTAAAAAAAGTATTTGGTTCTTTTGAAATTTGATCAGCCTTTTTAATCATTTTGGTAATCAGCTCCTTATTTATCTTTCCATCTGAACTTTTGATAATTTCTAAATTAGCCCCCAACGATCTCATCAAATCAATTTTTTCTTTCCCAAACACATCTGCAGTAACTAGCCTAAAATTATAGCCCTTAAGTGAACAAACAAATGCCAAAC
>PAGT01000014.1 GCA_002705485.1 Flavobacteriales bacterium
TTGTGCGGGTGAAGGGACTCGAACCCCCATGCCGTGAAGCACTAGATCCTAAGTCTAGCGTGTCTACCAATTTCACCACACCCGCAGATGGGAAACAAATATAAGTAACATATATTTAATAAACCTATGTTTTTTATGGGATGAGAAATCAATAATTACTTAAATTTGTATAATAAAATTGATGGATTTTAAGAGATACATAGAGAATAATCAAGAAAGATTCATAAGCGAATTATTTGAATTACTAAGAATCCCTTCAATAAGCGCCAATAGTAATCACGACAAAGATACCAGGGCTGCAGCAGAGTTGTTGATTTCTCATTTTCAAAATCTTGGCCTTGATGAATGTGAAATTTGTGAAACAAAAGGCCATCCAATCGTTTACGGAGAAAAAATAATTAATAAAAACTTACCAACTGTACTAGTTTATGGGCATTATGACGTTCAACCTGTCGATCCAATCGAACTGTGGGATCAGGATCCATTTAAACCATACATAAAAAAAACGTTGATTCATCCTGAAGGAGCTATTTTTTCAAGAGGAGCTTGCGATGATAAAGGTCAGATGTTTATGCATTTGAAAGCTCTAGAAACAGTGATGACTCAGGATCAAATGCCGTGTAATGTAAAATTCATGATTGAAGGAGAGGAGGAAGTTGGAAGTGATAATCTTGAAATATTTGTAAAAGAAAATAAATCAAAGCTTTCAAACGATATAGTACTGGTTTCTGACACTGGAATGATTGACAAAAATACTCCCTCAATAACTACAGGTTTGAGAGGATTAAGTTATATGGAAATTGAATTAACAGGACCAAACAGAGATTTGCATTCAGGACATTATGGTGGAACTGTGGCAAACCCTATCAATATGATTTCCAAAATAATTTCTTCTTTACATAATTCTAAAAATCAAATTACCATTCCAGGCTTTTATGATGATGTAGTAGAAATCTCTGAGTCTGAAAGATCAGAAAGTCGTAAAATTCCTTTTGATCTAAAGGATTTCAAAAAGTCCATAAAAATTAATTCCGTTCATGGTGAAGATGGGTTCTCAACGTCTGAAAGACAATCAATTAGACCAGCATTGGATGTAAATGGTATTTGGGGAGGATATAGCGGGGAAGGAGCAAAAACTGTACTACCCAGCAAAGCTTATGCTAAAATTTCCATGAGATTAGTTCCTAATCAAAATTGGAAAAAAATTAGCTCTTTGTTTTCTGATCATATAAATAATATCTGTCCAAAGGGAGTGACCATAAAAATTAAAGAACATCACGGCGGACAACCTTACATAGCTCCAACAAATACAGTAGGATTTAGAGCAGCAAGCAAAGCTTATGAAGAGGTTTTCAATAAGTTGCCTTTTGCAACAAAGGACGGAGGAAGTATCCCAATAATTGCTCTTTTTGAAAAAGAATTAAATAGTAAAACGATTTTGATGGGTTTTGGATTAGATAGTGATGCGATACACTCTCCAAACGAGCATTATGGGATATCGAATTTTTTGATGGGTATTGAAACAATTTCAAGATTTTATTATCATTTTACTGATCTTTCAACGAACCCTCAAATCCATTAATTACNAATAAATCCGACGAAATCCCATCGGCTAAAAATCTACCCTCAATTGTTGTTGTTACAATGTTATTTTCTTTCCTTAAATAATTTAAATCAAAATATTTTCGAGATTTCTCCACAAAAAATTCTTTATATTTTTCACCAAATTCTTCCTCTAAGTATTTAAGAGATACTCCCCACACGGTTCTTAAACCTGTCATTACATACTCATTATACTTATCTATAATTGATAAGTATTCACTTTGAGAAAAATCCTGTCCGTTATTAATAGCATTGATATATTTAGTATTGTTAGACAGGTTCCATGTTCGTTTTTCACCATCAAAACTGTGAGCAGATGGNCCTACNCCAATATATTTTTTTCTCAACCAATATCCAGAATTATTCTTTGAAAAAAAACCCTTTTTTGCATAGCTAGATAGCTCATAATTAATATAATCTTTTTCTGAGAAAATTTTATTTGTAAAATAATACTGATCATAAACCACATCATCATCTAATTTTTCTATTATATTATTATCANTATATTTTTTTAGAATTGTTTTGGGCTCTAATGTCAAAGCGTAAGCAGTATAATGATTCAAATCAAATTTTAACGAAATATCCATATTGGATTTCCATGATTTCATATCTGACTCAGGCACTCCATAAATTAAATCAATCGAAATATTGTTAAAGAACTTTAAAGATAACTCAACTGATTTCTGAGCTTGAATAGAATTATGTATTCTCTTCATCATAATAAGTTCTTTTTCTATGAAAGATTGTACTCCAATACTGAGCCTATTTATTTTTGTGTCTGCAATTTTAGCTAATTTGTTTTCTGTAATGTCATCAGGGTTGGTTTCCAAAGTAATTTCTACATAATCTGAAACATTATAGTTTTTAAAAATTTTTGATATAATTTGATTAATTTCTTGAATACTCAAAATTGACGGAGTTCCTCCTCCAAAGTATATGGTTTCAATTGTTTCTTNATAATCTATAGACNTTAAAACAACTTCTNTAATTATACTTTGAATCATAGCATCCTTAGACCTNAGNGAGGTAGAAAAGTGAAAATTACAATATGANCATGCTTGCTTGCAAAAAGGTATATGTATNTAAATCCCTGCCAAATAAATTATTTAACCCTATTTGGGTTTTGTTTAATAAACGAACCCCAACCATTATATTTACTTTCAAAATTATTTTTATCAGAGTTATAAAAATGACACACTGCNGCAGCTAATCCATCTGTTGAGTCCAAATTTTTAGGCAACTCCCTAATGGATAATAATTGTTGCAACATTTTTGCAACTTGTTCTTTTGAAGCATTTCCATTTCCAGTTATTGCCATTTTAATTTTTTTTGGTGAGTATTCAGTAATACTAATTTCTCTGGATAAACCTGCTGCCATTGCAACACCTTGAGCTCTCCCCAATTTTAACATAGATTGTACATTTTTCCCAAAAAAAGGTGCCTCAATCGCAATTTCATCGGGACTGTATTGTTCGATAAGTTCAATGGTCCGATCAAAAATGTACTTCAATCTTAAATAATGGTCTTTGTGTTTTTTTAAAATTAACTCATTCAACTGTATCAATTCCATTTTATTATTTTCTATCTTAATTAATCCAAAACCCATAATCGTAGTACCTGGGTCAATTCCTAAAATTATTTTCTCTTTCTTCATTTTTAACTATTAATTTGTTTTTAAAATTAAGGGAAGTTCAAATTTTGAATCAACTTCAACACCTAAACTAGTTTTTATTGCAGGAAGAACAGTAGGTAGTTTAGTTATTGCTGAGTCTAAAATTAATTCTATTGATGGTATTTGGTTTTTTATGAGCTTATTAATTTTTTTATCGAGTAGAGATATTTCCCCTTTTTTATTAACTAGAATATAAAGTTTAATTGTATCGTTTAAACTCTCAAAAACTGAAACTGATTCAAAATCAAAGGTATCTAATATTAATTCTGATAGTTTGTTTTTAAAACAGTCGACCCTCTNTGAATTCAACTTGAATTGATCACAATAGTTAATAGATGGAAATTCGTCATTATTTTTCCAGCTTATTTGGTCGTTTGAGATTATTATTTTGCTTTTACTAATACTTGTGTCACAGCCAACGAATAGAAATAAAACAGTGATGTAAGTAAACAACCTCATAAAAGTTGAATTTACAAAAAATTCACTTTTATATTTTGTAATTTTGTGACAATTGATGGATATTTTCTTTGTAATTACCGGAATAATTCTATGTTTTGTAGGAATTATTGGTAGTTTTATTCCTCTAATTCCTGGTCCAATCACTAGTTTTTCGGGCCTTCTATTTTTGCACCTAACTACCTTTGTCCCATTTGATTTTTATTTTATTATCGGATGTTTCACGATAGCTATTTCGGTATTTATGTTGGATTTAATTATACCTATAATAGGATTAAAAAAGCTTGGTGGAACAAAAAAAGGATTAATAGGTGCTACAATAGGTCTTTTATTAGGGTTTTTTATAGGGCCAATTGGACTGATTTCAGGTCCATTCATTGGGGCACTTTCAGGTGAACTTTTAAACAAGAATGGGATAAAAAAATCTATAAAAGCTTCATTAGGGACACTAATAGGCTTTTTGGCGGGAGTAGCAATGAAGTTTTTGGTATCTTTTGTTTTTACAATACTTTTCTTTAAGATATTACTAACTAGTGGAGGGTATTTTTAAATCAATAATAAGTCGATCGATTATCCTCAATTTCCGCAATTTCTTTTAAAGCTACGTATAATGAATTTGTAGACATTGGTCTTTTAGATTGAAGTAATTGATTTTTGTAAGGCTCGTAACTTTCAATTCCCTTTGATATTTCCTTTTTAATAACTCTAATTTTGTAGACACCGTTTTCACCAACTATAAAGTCAGACACTTCGTTTTCTCCTAGACCAAAAGCATACCCAACAACAAGAGGTTCAATACCTGCGTTAGTTACTGTAGCACTTTTTTGGTTCAGTGCTAAAGCCTTATTTATCTCAATTTCGTTGTAACTTGCTAAATCTTCAAAGGATTTAATTTCAGTGTTTTCTTTGATAATCATTTTTGCTTTTTGCAAATTTCTGACCTTAGGAACCGCCGTAAACTTAACATCTTCAATTGTAGCTAGCCCTTCATTTTTCATACCAGTTACTTTAGCAATGATGTACCCTCCAGCGGACAAGTCAAACCGTTTGTAAGAATCAATTTTAGTTTCTTCTGAAAATAACCATTGAATTAATCTTCTTTGATTTGGGAGACCAGGAAGGTTCTCATCAAGAACTTTTATCGAGTTTACAGTCTTAACATCATACTCATTTTCTTCGGAAAGTGTGTCAAAGTCAGCTCCTTTTGATAAACCTATTTCAAATTTAGTAGCGGAATTAAATACTTTGTCACTAGTTCTTTCTGAAGGTAAATTTTTAATTGCTATTGAAGCTAACAAAACAAGATCTTCTTTTGCAACAACATTTATAACATGAAAACCAAAATCAGTTTCAACCATTCCAATTGTTCCTACTCTTTTTGAAAAAATGAAGTCATTGAAAGGTTTGACCATTGCACCGTCTTGAACAAACCCAAGATCCCCACCAACAGATTTTGATGGTCCATCAGAATATTCAGATGCAATAGAGGAAAATGAACTCGGATTCTTTTTTACTAGACCTAGAATCCGAATTGCTTCGTTTTTTGCTTCATTTTTTGATCGCGAAATTTGTGGTGAAGCACTTTGAGAACCTTGATAGGCAATTAAAATATGACTGGCCCTAACATTTCCTCCGTTTTTTCTATCAAGCATTCTGGATATTTTGAAATAATCTCCGTCAATGTATGGACCATATGTTTGATTAATGTCCAGATTGAAAAGAATATTTGCATCATCCAAAGGAAGATTACCCTTGGGAACATAAATTGAATCAAATGGAATCTCTGAATTATCATTTATAAATTCAGTTAAGTTTTTAGAACTACTTAAACTTGGAATTATTTCCTCTTGTTTGGAAACAGAATTAAACTCTTTCTTTTCTTTTAACAAATTTTCTAAAACACTTCTCGTATCAGTCTCATCTTGATTAGTGGGTTTTTCATCAAAAAGAACATACTTAATATTTCTCGAGGATTCTATTTGGTAATCAGATTGGTTTTCGTTAATATACTTTTCAATTTCAGACTTCTTTAATTTTACTAAACTATCTTCGATTGAAGAATATGGAATTTGAATGTATTCGATATCAACCTTATCGTTTTGGGTAAAATATTCAAATTGAGCATCTTTAAATGAAAAATTTATTCCTGATTTGATTAAATCAAAATAAATTTTTTCATTTGACTGGTTTTCAAAAATTAATTCTTGATTTTTCCATTGTTCATAAGCTACAGTATTTGTTGTTTTTAATTCAATAACAAAGTCAATGAATTTATTTACATCAAAGTTCCCAATATCATTTAAAAATCTAGGATCAGAGCTGAATGATGGATTTTCTGAAATTAAACTTTCTAAATGATCTTTGCCAGAACTAATTCCACTTAATTTGAATTGATCACTCAGTATTAGGCTTCTTACCTTTTGATCCCAAACTGAATTTACTGCGTTAAGACCAGAAAGATTGTAATTTGTTTGTAAAAAATCTACTTGATCCCTAAAATCTTCAATGGAAAGATCTTCATCGTTGACTACACCAACAGGAGATTGTGCTACATAACCTTTACCATCAAATACACCCGAAATTACAAAAGCAAATAAAGCCATCCCTATGACAGTAATCAATACTACAGAATTCTTTCTTAAACTACCTAGAATTGCCATGTTAAAATTTTTGAAAAACGAAAATACAATATAGATTTCAATAAAAAAAAGGTAATAGTCTAATTTCTAATATTTAAAGACAATGTTTCAATTTTAGTTTCAGTGACCTCTTTAACTTCAAATTTCAAAGATTTTATAATTAAGATTTCTCCTTTTTTTGGTATTTCCTGTGTATTGTGTACAATATACCCTCCCAAAGTTTCATATTCATCACTTTCAGGTATTTCCAAGTTATATTTATTATTTAAGTAATCAACTTCCAACCTTGCTGATAATAAAAAGTTTTTTGAATCAATTTGTATTTCGGTAAATTCTGTAACATCATGTTCATCCTCTATTTCTCCAAACAACTCCTCAATCACATCTTCAATTGTGATTATTCCGGAGGTTCCTCCATATTCATCAATCACTACAGCTATTCCAATTCTCTTTTTGGTTAATATGTTCAGAATATCATTTATTAACATTGTTTCAGGGATAAACTCAACATTTCTAATTATTGATTTAATATTTTTTGGTTTACTAAACATATCATATAAACTGACATATCCTAAAATATGATCTATATTTTCTCTGTGTATCAATACTTTTGATAAACCATTAGATATAAATTTTTGATTAATTTCAGATCTACTGGTGTATCTATCAACTGAGATTAATTCTGCTCTTGGAACCATAACCTCTCTTGCTCTAACACTAGAAAAACCTAAAGCATTTTGAAAGATTTGTATTTCAGTTTTTTTTTCTTGATCATCTAAATCATTAGATAATTCTTCATTAATGTAATCCCCAAGTTCATCTTTACTAAAGACAGCACTTAGTTCGTATTGTTTGGTTTTCGTGTATTTATTTAAAACTCTACTGGAAATTCGATCTAAAACAGAAGATATCGGTCCAAATATCAAGTAAAAGAAATAGGCAGGAATTGATAAATATTTAAATAATCTGTTTGAATATATGTGGAAGAAAACTTTTGGTAAAAATTCGGCAGTTACCAATATGACGAACGTAGAAATTAAAGTTTGATAAATTATGTGTTTAAATTCAACAGGAAAAGACTGATCCAGCTCAGGAAATAAATAACTTAAAATTAATTTCCCAGAAAAAAGGCCATAAATCACCAATGCAAAATTATTACCTATGAGCATTGTAGCAATAAATTTAGACGGAGACTTTTTGATTTTAATTAAGAGAGTTGAAAAAACACTTTTTTGTTTTTTTTCAATTTCTAAAAAAATTTTATTTGTAGATACAAAAGCGATTTCCATTCCTGAAAAAAATGCTGAAAAAAAAATCGCTGTAATAATGATAATTAAATCGATTTGCACTATTTATTATTTCTTTTTTCAAATTTTTTTCTAAAATATCTTCTAAAAAAAAACATGAATAGTGAAACAATAGCAAAAATTAATAGAATATTTTTTCTTTGGGTATCGTCATCGGAACCAAAAAAGTATTCATAACTAGAAATAAAAAAAATAACTAGGTATACTTTTTCAAATATTTTTCTAATTTTCATTTTCTTCTACAGTTAAGTTACCATCAAGTTTGCCCGTATTAAAAATTGTAAACTGTCTGTTTGCATCAAGTCTTTTAGCCTTTATATCATAGTCATCATTTTTAAAAGTAAAATTATGTTCTGTAAAAAGCCATTCTTGCTCAGGATCCCAAAATAACTGAGATGTTTTTAGGACTGAGCCATCACTCAGTTCAATAAGAACGTTTCCAATCAAATCAACGATATTGGTTTTATTATAAGTAACAGCGTAGTTGGAGCTTACAAAAGTTTCGTTTTTATTAGCATCAAAAAAAGTGATTTTGACCCCATTTGGAAACTCAGAGAAAGGAAATTTTAAATTGGTGAAATCTTTGTTTAATGGTGATTTTAAAATTGCTTTTACATTTGCTGAATCAGTATATACAAGATTAATATTCTCAGCTATTCCAACTGGCAAATCATTAATGTTATTAATTTCTTTTATTTCGACAAAGTCGTTGTTGCATGAGACAACAAACAATGTAAAAAATGAAAGTAGAATTTTATTCATTATTGCAAATTAGGAACGGAAATACTTTTCCCAATCCAACATCCAATGGATATATTTTCACCTGCTCTTCCTTCAGTAAAAATATCTGTTTTGGATGGCGCTCTGCCTTCATAACTTACAGCAGTTCTGTTTGCAGTTTTTCTAATAGATGCATCGACTGATGCGGCTCTTCTGGCTTCTTTGGCAGCAAGCCAATATACAGCTCTTTTATCAAACTGAGAGTTTCCGCAATTATTTGCGCTAGAAGCATATAAATTCGCTATTAATAAATAAGCACTCCCAAGAGATGGTTGAAATTTTAGAGCTCTATTGGCATAATTTCTTGATTGACTAAACTGATTGGATTTTTTGAACTTTAAAGCAATTTTGTACAAAGTTTTTGCTTTTTTCAAATTATCAGTTTCAAGCTCAATTGATTCATTATAAAATTTGATAGCAGTTTGGCTGTTACCTTTCTTGTCATTCAACAACCCTAAATAGTACGCTGAGTTGGCAGAGGGATTTAAGTCATGTAATGCCTCAACTAGCTCAACAAAAAGAGGATCGTCCGAACATTCTTTACTATCCATCCTACTAGCTGCTCTGTTTAGCCAAACCGGATCACTTTTAAAATTATCAAAACTTTTTCTATAGAGTGGTATTAGGTTTTCACATGTAGATTCTTTGGCAATGATCGCATTAAGATTATTTAAGTAAGTTGAACAGGCTATCATATTTACCTCGTAGACTCTTTTATTTTTAGTTTCTCTGTTGGACAATGGGTCATCGTTTGCAACTTTATTTAATAGTAAATCTAGCTTCTTTGTGTAAGAATCCATTTCAAACTCAAATTTTTCAACAAGTTCTTCATATTTATTAAAAAGTTCCTCCAAAGAAATATCGGAACCTTCTTCTTTATAAAGACTAAAATAAACCTTAAAATAATTGTATAAACCCTTAGGAGACGTAAAACTATTTTTATCTTTCTTGAATGCCTGATCAAATACTTCATAAACCTCACGATTTTTAGCGAGTTTATAATCTACCAAAGATTGTCCCTTAACAGCTAAAATCTTTCCAACTTGACTTCTACCAGATTTAGTCTTTGGAAAATATTTAAGCCACTCATCATATAGGCTTATAAGGTCAGATTGAAATTTTACTTTTTTATCACCTTCATTTTTTTTGATAAAATCTTTTAAAATTCTTTCTCCATAAATATAAATTGCTGAATTTAAATCAGGACATTCGCTTTTCACTGAAATCCAAGGTTCATAAGCTGAGTCATAATTTTTCACCTTAGCATACTCAGCGAAAATTGAGAGATTTGACATACAGTCATTAACGGGTTTAGAATGGACCTTAGAACTAATCGTAATTAAAGCCAAAAAGATAATAAGTACATTTTTCATATCAAATAAAAATATTCAAGTCTATAAAAATATTAATTATACTTGTTTTTTACAAACCACTTGTCGTTCAAAGTAAGACCCAGGCGAAAACTTGAAAAATTTTCTTTTACCAAACCAGCATTTTTTGTTCCTCTGCTTCCGAATTCATAACCAATATTGACATTTTGAAAACCTAGGAAAGGGAACCCAATACCCAAATTGATCCCAAATTCGTCAATAGGCTGGTTTTGTACGATCAAGCCTGTTTTTTCAAACCTTAAGCCAAATCTGTAAACAATTCTACTCAAATAACTAGTAAATGAATCATAGTCAGGTATGTAAAATCCTCCAAATGACAGTTTTGAACCTTCTTGATATTTTACGTTTTGTAAATTCAAAAGTTTGTTTTCGTAAGCACCAGCACTAGATCTGGTATAATCAATCCCAACAAACCATTTTGTGTCTTTACCAATTCCAAAACCTATTGTATTTATTGATGGGAGGTTAATAATCGTTTCATCTAAATTCAGAGCTGCCAAATCAACATCTTGACTGTCTCCTCCATAACCATTGTTTACAGTGTTAGTTGATAAAACTTGTGTGTTTTTTGAAGATAATTCAGATTTGGGCTTAAAAATATAACTAGCATGTAATGTCAAATCACTCGAAAAAACCTTTTCTCTAAACAACGCTGAATAATTATAATTTATACCACTTAGTGATGAATTACTAACT
>PAGT01000015.1 GCA_002705485.1 Flavobacteriales bacterium
AAAACCTCTGACCAAATAATCTTTAACAGCAAAGATGTAATAGAGTTTAAAAATCCAAATTCTTTCGAACTCCCCTCATACAATTTAAACAGTAGTTTTATTTTTGCTCGAAATAACACATTTTTTGTTTACCCAAATAATTATAATGAATATGTCTCTATGTATAAAGATTCTTATCAACATGGAGGTGTTTCACTTGAGGAAATGTTAGTTCCTTTTTTAATTTTAAGTCCTAAAAAATGAATTTAAATTATTCTCTGAAAGAAATTAACTTGGCAAGTGAATTTATCATTAGTAACAGTAAAACGAATTGTTTTTTATTTTTTGGTCCTGTAGGAATAGGAAAAACAACATTAATAAAAGAACTGTGCACAGATTTAGGGGTTAAAGATTTGGTTAGTAGTCCTACTTTTAGTATTATCAATAAATACAAAACAAATAATGATTTTATTTATCACATGGACTTATTCCGTTTGGAAAAAGTTGATGAAATTACTGATGCAGGAATAATTGAGTACTTGGACAAAGGAAAAAAGTTAATTATTGAATGGCCAGAAATTTTATTAGAAAATTTTAATTTTAATTGTACAAAAATTAATATGGAAATTATTGACGAAAAGACTAGAAAACTACATTTGAAAAATGAATTTTTTTAAAAGATTTTCATACTATTTATTGGGGTTTACCTTAGGAATGTTTTTTCTTTTTTATCTAATGGATCAAAAGGATGCTACGTTTAATTATTCACCTAATAAGCGAGTTTTAGCTGATATATTAAAAAAAGAATGGAAAACAAATGATTTCAATAATACAATTATAAAAAAATCAGATTTCTTAAAAAACTTTCAAGTAGATTTTTCCAGAAGCAATACAAAATTAGATTCTTGTAAAAAATATATTATATACTCTAAAATAAAAACTGAAAATATTTTTGAAGTGGTAAATTGTAAGGTTTATGCAAGTTTTACTATGTTATGATTTTTTCAATTTCCTTCGTTTTATCTCTTTTTGAATTAAATTTAATTCTCTTCCAGATTGACCTTTTACAGAGGAGTTTTCCTGTGCCCTTCTTATAAGATATGGTATTAGATTTTTAACAGGTCCGAATGGTATAATTTTAAAAACATTGTATGAACTCTTAGCAAGATTAAACGAAATGTTGTCACTCATACCAAAAAGTTGTCCAAACCAAACTCTATCGTCATTGACATCAATATTATAATAGGACATTAAATCTAAAATTTTTAAAGTAGATAATTCATTATGAGATCCACAAATAAAATTAATTTGGTTTAAATTTTTAAAAACAAAGTCAATTGCAGTATCAAAATTTTTATCAGTTGTCAATTTATCTTTACAAATCGGTGATTTGTAATTATATTTAAGCGCACGATTTCTTTCCTTTTCCATGTATGCTCCCCTAACTAATTTAAAACCAAAAAGAACTTCAGGATAATCTAAAATTAATTTCTTCAAATATCGCATCCTGTCATGGCGATACATTTGAACAGTGTTATATACTATTACTTGTTTTTTATTATATTTTATCATCATTTCAAGAGCAAGTTTATCGATTGCTTTTTGCACGAAGAATTCTTCAGCATCTATAAGAATTTTAACATTATTGTCTTTTGCTTTTTTACAGATTCCATGGAACCTGTTTTTAATCCTTGACCAACTTTCTTTTTCGTTTTCATTTAGTTTATTATTTAATGAAATTTTTTCAAAAATTGAAGCTCTTCCAATGCAAGTTGGTTTGAAAACAGTAAAAGGTATTTCTTTCTTTGATTTTGAATATTCAATAAGAGAGATTTTTTTTTCATAACAAAGATCAAAATCAGATTCATTATTAAAATCTTCAGTTGAAAAATCCAAAACTGAGTAAACATTATGTTTAAACATATTTTGAATTGTCAACTCACATTGCTTTTCATCTTCACCTCCGCAAAAATGGTTGTAAACGGTAGCTTTAATAATTGGTTTTAAAGGTAGTTTTAATTTTAAAGTTAAGTTAGCAACGTAGGCACCAAATTTTACTAAAAATCTGTTATTAATTATATTAAAAAGAAACTTTGCTCTAAATAGCTCTGAATCGGATTTGAGTAAAAATGCATCTTTTGTATTACTAAATAAATTTGGCAAAATGAAAATATTTATTAAACAAATTTAAACTGTTTTTTATAAAAAAGATGTTAATTTGTAAAAGAAGACAGTCTAATGAAAGTAATAAAGTCAAATACTTATTCCATATTTTTTTTAGACTATGGGTTTAATAAACTCAAGGAATTTATAATTAAAAATAATTACTCAAAGATTTTTGTTCACGTTGACAATAATACCAAAACACATTGTCTAAATATTTTTTATGAAAAAATTAAAAATATCGAATTTGAAATAATTATTTCTGATGAAGGTGAAGAAAATAAAAACTTAGATTCTTGTATAAAATTATGGACAATTCTATCCAACAAGAATGCTGATAGGAAAAGTTTGATTATTAATCTTGGTGGCGGTGTTGTTGGCGACATGGGCGGATTTGTTGCCAGCACCTACAAAAGAGGAATTGATTATATAAATATACCTACAACATTATTATCGATGGTAGATGCATCAATTGGAGGTAAGACTGGAGTTGACTTGAACTTTTTGAAAAATCAAATTGGAACATTTTGTGAGCCTCAGATGATAGTTATAGACCCAATATTTCTCCAAACACTTGATAAAAAAGAAATTTTAAGTGGGTATGCTGAAATTTTTAAACATTCCATAATTTCTAAGAATGAATTATTTAAAAAGTTGACGTCAAATGTAAATTTTTCATTTTTTGATTTAGAAATTATTAAAAAGTCTATAATTATAAAAAACTCCATCGTGCTTATCGATAAAAAAGAATTAGATGAAAGAAAAGCTCTTAATTTTGGACATACATTAGGGCATGCGATTGAAACAAACTCACTCCTAAAGAAAAAAAGACTTCTACATGGTTTTGCCATTTCCATAGGATTTATTCTTGAAAGTTACATTTCTAATATCTTATTAAATTTTCCCAGAGACAAAGTCGAAATAATAAAAAAACATGTAATCAACTATTTTGGAAAAACTAATTTTAGTTCTGACGATATAAATGATATTCAAAAATTATTGATACACGATAAAAAAAACTCACATGGTAAAGTTAATTTCTTACTTCTTCAAGATTTGGGACAGCCTTTGAACGATATGCAGGTCGACAGTTTTTTAATTAAAGAAGCATTTGATTACTACAAAAGTTAGGCAGAGTTTCTGCTGGCATTAATATTTCCAAACAATGATCTTGTAACCATATTTTCGTAAACATTAACTTTCAACGACGATTTCTGGTTAGAAAGTTCTGATATTTTCTTTAAAGCGTGCTGCTGTATAGTTATTAAAGGCAAAACGATTTCCTCTCTTTTATTGATTGAATCTCTATTTGCAGGTTCATTTTCCATTAATTGTTTAAAACCAGTTAATTTTAAAATCATTGACTTTGACAAAATGTATTCTTCATAAATTAATTTCCAAAAATCACCATATTCAGAATCATCTTTCATATAGGCAGTAAGCTTAAAAAAAGACTTGGTTAAACTCATCATACTATTAGAAATAAGTGTTCTGAAAAATGAGGAGTTTTTGTACAATTTTTTTAATTCAGAAAACCTATTATGATCATCGAAATATTTTAATGCGGATCCAACTCCAAAAAAACCTGGAACATTTTGTTTCAATTGACTCCAGCTCCCGACAAAAGGGATTGCTCTCAAAGATTTAAAGTCAAATTCACCATCAATATTACCTCTTTTTGATGGTCTACTTCCAATATTTGTTCTTGAATAGTATTTAATTGTAGTCATGTTTTCAAGATATGGAATAAATTTTGGGTGATTTTTAAAATCATTATAAGCTTGATAGCTAATGTTTGCTAATTTTTCCAATAAAGCCTTATCATCATTACTTGCATTATTTTTTTTGACATTTATTACCCGATTTTGCAAACCAGCACTCAAAAGCTGCTCTAAATTATACTGACAAGAGTCCACAGTTCCAAAATTTGAACTAATGGTTTGTCCTTGAATTGTCAATTGAATTTGATCTGATTCTACAAAATCTCCCAGTGAAGCATAAAACTTGTGAGTATTTCCTCCTCCTCTTGCAGGTGGACCTCCTCTTCCATCAAAAAAAACAACCTTTATACCAAATTTTCTAGATATTGATGTTAATGATTCTTTAGCCTTCAAAATACTCCAATTAGCCATGAAATATCCTCCGTCTTTGGTGCCATCGGAAAAACCAAGCATTATTGTTTGTTCATTGTTTCTATTTTTTAAATGATTTCTATAGGTCTTATTTTGGTAAACAGCAGTCATAACAGAATTTGCGTTTTCTAAGTCAGAGACAGTTTCAAAAAGAGGAACAATATCAACTGTTGGATTAGACCAGTTACTTAGTCTGAACATTGCAAATACTTCAAGAATATTGACAGCTGTTTGATTATTACTTATGATGTATCTATTTGAACCTCTTTCTCCATTAGATTTTTGGATTATCTTCATTGATCTAATTGACTCAAGTGTCGATTTAAGCAAATTATTTTTAATTGAGTTAGGACTTAAATCACCTTTAAGTTTTGAAAGAAAAATTAATTTTTGATTAATATCCATCTCATCATACAGCACATCATTACTAATTGATTTATTTAAACTTAAAATCTTTATTATTTCATTAAATGCTTTACTATGTATTCTCGAGTCCTGACGAATATCTAAAGTAGCAAAATGATAACCGAAAATGTTTACTTTGTTTATCAAGTCATCTAGTTCATCAAGAAATAAAGACTTATGTTGTTTTATTATAATTTGTCTAATAAGACTTAATCTGTTTTTAAAATCGTTGAGCTTGATAAATGGTTCCTGAGAAGAATCTAGTATACTTTTGTATAGTTTATTTTCAATTTCAATAATTTCCGACTCAACATTTTTAAAAGTTAATCTTCTTCGAAGCTTTTTTACGTCTCTATAATAATTTTTAATTATATCACTTCTTAATTTCTTAGCTGTCTTTATTGTTGTCTTTGTTGTGACATTTGGGTTTCCATCCCTGTCTCCACCAGGCCAAAAACCTAAATTAATTAAATCGGTAGGGAAATTATCTCCGTTAAAAATATTTGTTTTAATATATTTATAAATATTGCTAATTGACTGGTAAAAGACATTTTCTAAATACCACGTTAGACTTACAGCCTCGTCAAAAGGAGTTGGTTTTTTATTTTTAAAAAAAGGTGTTTTTCCAAGTTGAGATAATAATGACTTAATCTCATTAAGATCATTTTTTTTTACTGCTTTTGTAAGATCTGTTATGATGCCAAGAACAGAGCCAGGGTAAAATTGAGTAGGATGGGCAGTTAAAACAGGTCTAACTTTAAAATGAAAAAGATTTTTTTTGAGTTCTTTTTTTTTATTCTTTGATTCTACCTCTTCTTTGAGAGATCTCATTGTACCAATTCCATCTAAATTATTTATTTCAGAAAAAGCAGCATCCTCAACAGCATCAAATAAGACAATTTGACGTTCAATATATTTTATGAAATTAAAAAGCAAGTCAATACGAAACTTTTCCTTTTTGTCATTTAAATATAAATTAAAGAAGTTTTCGACTATTTCTGAAGGGTTTAAATTGTTTTTGTATCCTTCATCGCAAATTCTTTTAAACAATGAAAGCAAAACACCTGTATTTTTTATGCTGTCATAAGGTAGTGTAGAAAAAACGCTGTTATAAACCTCAAATTTCGATAAAACTTTTTCCCTAAATCTATCTCTTTTGGCTAATTTCCTCAAAACTGTAATTTACAATTCGTTAAAAATTTTGTGCATCAATCTTTTTTTATCATTAATACTTTCTTCCAAAGATATCATTGTTTCAGTCCTGTTTACTCCCTCAATATCATCAATAGCAAATATTATTTCTTTGGCGTGGTCAGTACTTTTAGCTCTAACTTTACAAAAAATGTTAAATTTCCCTGTGGTTATGTGAGCAACAGTAACAAAAGGCATAGATTCTAACTTTTGCAAAACGAATTTGGTTTGATGAGTTTTCTCTAAAAAAATTCCAATATATGCAATAAAAGTATACCCTAATTTCTTGTAGTCTAATGAAAGAGATGAACCTTTAATTATTCCGGCATCTTCCATTTTTTTTACTCTGACATGTACAGTTCCAGCAGATATTAAAAGTTTTTTAGCTATATCCGTGAAAGCTGTTCTTGTGTTGTCAATTAGTAAATCAAGGATTTGCCTGTCAATTTCGTCTAGTTTGATTATGCCCATTTGTTTTTTTTAGAAGAAAACAAATATATTGAATTATTTTCAAATAAATCCTTAATTGTTTGAATTATTCGTAATAATCAGACGTTTTTAATAAATTCAACTAAATTTTCATTAGTTATTTCATGAATTATATGATTATTTGAAAAATCTATCTCCTTATGACCGGTCATTAATTTTAAATTTCCAATTTTTGAAATTACAGGACTGAATGTTATTTTTTTAGTTTTTTTGTCCAATGATTCATTAAAATAAACACCTATGTCAACCCTTTCAAAAGTATTATTTTTGGGAATTTTGATGTTTCTTAACAAAATATCAAAAAAAAGCTCCTCGTTTGGCGGAATAGAATAATAACTGTTGTAATCATTTAAATCATAATTTTCACTAGCAATAGATTTAATTGCAGTAATTAAAGCAATACACATATAATTTCGGGTATTTTCTCTACTGTAATCTAAACCATATTGTCCAGATTCGAACAAAATCGTTGGAGTTCCAAGACTTTGAAATGTATCGCCAACACAATTCGCATTATAATCATCTTTAAATCTTGAAATATGACCTTCAATCAAGTTATTTAATTTTTTTTCAATTGATGAAATAATTTTCATGCTTTTAATCCTTGAATCTGTATCACTTTTTATTTCATCAACAGAGGGAGAGAGAAAAGACAATACAGAAGATTTTTTAGAATTTGAAACTGAATAAATACTTCTTTGGTCGTGTAAATTAAAGCAAAAATGGGGGTTAATAGAATGGTACATTTCATTTAATAAAATACTCTCAGGTTGACTTAAAACGAGCGCATCTCTATTAAGATCAATTCCATTAAAATTAGTCCTAGTGTAATTTAACGCACCATCTGGATTTAAAATAGGTATGACATGTAGAGAAATTTTTTTCAAATAATTAGACCCATATATATTTAAAAATGTAATTAAATCAAGTAAAGCTCTGGTTGAGGTGGTTTCATTTCCGTGCATCTGAGACCAAACAAGGATTTTTATAGGTCCATTACCTAATTTCAAAAAATAAATAGGTAATTTATTTACGGATTTACCTATAGGTTTTAGGTTCTTAGAGAAATCTAACTTGAATAAAGATTCATTTGTCAGGTACCTATCTTGTACTTGATGGTTTTTGTATTTTAAATAATTTCTAATCTCTATTTCATCTTTCACTTATACAAATTTAATAATTGAATTGATTACAATATTAACCAAACAGTAGTGAATTTTATTAATAAAAGAGCCTTGCAAAACTTTCTGTTTACAAAAATAAATTAATTTTTATAAAACACTAGTTTTGTGATAATTATAATCTTTAATTAAAGCTTTAGTTTAATCAATAAAAGGTAAATATCATGATTATTATATAAAAATAATAATAAATTTTATACATTTGTATACATGAAAAATTTTGTTGACAGGTTAAAAAAAATATTAAAAGACAACAATCTATCAGCTTCTCAATTTGCAAAAAAAATCAATGTTCAAAGATCAAGTGTTTCTCACATATTAGGGATGAGAAATAAACCGAGTCTNGATTTTATTNTAAAAATATCTAATAATTTTNAAGATATTTCTTTAGACTGGTTAATAAATGGTGATTTAAAGGAAAATNTTAAAGAAGTTAANAATTNTCATAATCTCANNGAATCCTCTCCNACNCTAATTNAAAACAACAATTCAAAAGAAAAAAAAATCNNGAAGATAATTTATTTCTATTCTGATAATACATTCGATGTTTTTAAAAATTAAATTATATATTTAGATAATGACATTAAGGATTGGTTTTATTGTTTTTTTTGCATTCTATTCTTGTTCAAATACAGAAAGAAATTGTAAAAAATTTCAAACTGGATCTTTCGAGTTTTCGTCAATATCCTCAAGTGGCGACACCTTAAAGACGTTTTTTACAAGAACAAATAAAATAGAAGTTGATTATTTTAATAATAAAGTTGATTCTTCATATGTAAACTGGGTGTCTGAATGTGAATGTATTTTAAAAAAAGTGAACCCCAAAAACCTTGCTGAAGAAAAGTCTATCCAAATGAAGATTCTTAGTACTTCAGAAAATCAGTATGTATTTGAATATTCTTTTGTGGGAGACATCGAAAACAAAAATAGAGGAAGAGCAAAAAAATTATCCGATTTAATCATTACAAACAAATAAAATGATTACTTGAAATCAATTTCAGTTTGACCTTCNAGCTTGTCCTGTTCATCATTATTTAAAACTTCAACATCAACCTCGCCCTTAACTTCCAAATCCATAACATTATTTTTCTCAACTGGAACATGTGGGATTGGATCCATCAGGTTAATGTTTTTAATTTTAAAAGAGGACAATTGATTACCTTGAGCCTTTATTCCTTTGACACCAATTAAATGCTCNANTTCTAGGGTTTGATTATCTCTTTGCACNTTAGATTGTTTCGAAAATACAACTTCAATTACCGGCNTCCAATCTGATGAAACCAACTCTAGTTGAATTTTAGTCTTGTCAGGAACAAATCTTTGATCAACTTTTTGAGCTCCCACTCTAAATCGTTTTATGAAATAACGGTCNTTATTTCCATCGAAATAAATAGCNGATAATGGTTTGTCAACTATTAATTTTTCCAAAATAATCATATCTTCAGGAAAATGCATATTCAAATCAGGTTTAATGGATTTTAAAACTCCATTTTGTTGTACAATTAACAAAGAATCATCAGCTTTAAATTCACCCAACAGCTCCCCTCTCCCATCAACATTAATTCTTTGAACAGTTTCATCAAACCAAATTTTTCTTGGCTTTAATGTTGAGATACCTTTTTCTTTAAACTCAATTTTTTTTACAGAATATTTTGTAACTATATTTCCTTTAGAAGCCCTTCCTTTAATTTCTAAATCAGCAAAATCAAGCTCCCATTTAAGCTTTTTTATTGAACCCGATTGTCTCAACAAAATATTAATNACTTCAGCTTCTCCATTTGGGTTTGAAGTGAAATAAAGAACCTTTGAACCTTGCGTTCCTCTTGTTAAATTATAAACTTTATCTCTGGTTATTCCTGTAACACTAAATCTTTTTATATATGAAGTTCCCCTCTTTCCATCTCTGTAAATCATATTATAAACCGTACGACTATCCTTATTTTTAAAAACAGCAGCATGAATGATATTTTTTCCAATAAATTTCTTTGAATCGACTTTTGTAACCATCATATCACCAGACTCAGTAAAAGTTATGACATCATCTATGTCTGAACACTCTTCAACAAATTCATCCTTTCTAATAGATGTNCCAATAAAACCTTCCTCTCGGTTTATNTAAAGTTTCATGTTTTTTACAACTACTTTTTTTGCATCAACACCAGCAAAAACTTTGATCTCTGTTTTTCTAATCTTATCCTTTCCGAAGTTGTTTTTTAGATTTTTAAAATATTCAATTGTAAAGTCAGTTATATTTTCCAAATTATGATTAACAGTTTCTAAATCTTTCTCAATTAGATGAATTTTTAATTTAGCCTTATCAATATCAAACTTTGATATCCTTTTAATTTTAATTTCAGTCAATCTAATTAAGTCATCTTCAGTAATACTTCTTTTTAATTTTGATAAAAAAGGTTTGAGTCCATTATTAATTGTAGACAAAACCCCTTCCCAGGTATCAATATCTTCAATATCCCTGTAAATTCTGTTTTCAATAAAAATTCTCTCAAGAGAAGCGTAATGCCATTGATTTTCAAGGTCTTTTTTCTTAAAATGCAATTCTAGTTTAAGAATCTCTCTGGTATTTTCAGTTGATTTTTTTAAAATTTCAGAAACACCAATAAACAAAGGTTTGCTTTTTTCAATAACACACCCAAGAGGAGATATAGACGTTTCACAGGACGAGAATGCGTANAATCCATCAATGGTCTTATCGGGNGATACACCTGTAGGTAAATGTATTAAAATCTCGACTTCGCTTGCAGTATTGTCTTCAATTTTCTTGATTTTAATTTTGCCANTCTCATTTGCTTTTAAAATTGAGTCAATCANTGATGATGTGGTAGTAGAAAAAGGGATTTGAGTAATAATTAGTGTGTTTTTATTGAGCTGTGAAATTCTAGCTCTTATTTTAATTCTCCCCCCCCGAACTCCGTCATTATAATTTGATACATCCATAACTCCATGAGTTGGGAAATCAGGGTAAAGATTAAATTTTTTACCCTTGAGAAATTTGATTGATGAGTCGATTAGTTCTATAAAATTGTGAGGTAAAATTTTTGTTGAAAGACCAACAGCGATTCCTTCACCACCTTGAGCCAACAACAAAGGGAATTTCACTGGTAAGTTAATTGGCTCTTTTCTCCTTCCATCATAAGAAAGTTGCCATTTTGTAATCTTAGGACTAAAAACAACTTCAAGCGCAAATTTTGACAATCTTGCCTCTATATATCTTGATGCTGCAGCTCTATCACCGGTAAGTATATTTCCCCAATTTCCTTGAGTCTCAATCAAAAGATCCTTCTGACCAATCTGAACCATTGCATCGGCAATACTTGCATCTCCATGAGGATGGTATTGCATTGTATGACCAACTATATTAGCAACTTTGTTAAACCTACCATCATCCAAATCCTTCATAGAGTGTAATATTCTTCTTTGAACAGGCTTAAACCCATCTTCGATTGCTGGAACAGCTCTCTCCAGGATAACATACGAGGCGTAGTCTAAAAACCAGTCTTTGTACATCCCGGAAACACGTACAAGAGAATCTTTGATTTCCTCATTTAGGTCATTATCTAACTCAAAGCTATCTTCTTCCATTTAAATCAATCAACTTTATCAAGTTCAACTTTTAAATTTTCAATTATAAATTTTTGTCTATCAGGTGTATTTTTACCCATGTAAAAAGATAGCATTTCTTCAACACTATAATTTTCGTCCAACATTACGGGGTCTAAACGTATGGTGTCACCTATGAAATTTTTAAATTCATCAGGTGAAATCTCTCCAAGACCTTTGAAACGTGTAATTTCTGACTTAGATCCAAGTTTTTTTATAGCATCAACTCTTTCAGATTCAGAATAACAATAAATGGTTTCTTTTTTATTTCTAACTCTGAAAAGAGGAGTTTGAAGTATAAACAAGTGCCCCTCCCTTATTAACTCAGGAAAAAATTGTAAAAAGAAAGTAATTAAAAGTAATCTTATATGCATACCATCAACATCAGCATCCGTTGCAATCACAATATTGTTATATCGAAGATATTCAATACTCTCTTCAATATTAAGAGCTGCTTGTAATAAATTAAATTCTTCATTTTCATATACAACTTTTTTAGTCATTGAATATGAATTCAAAGGTTTTCCTCTTAAACTAAAAACAGCTTGAGTGTTGACATTTCTAGATTTAGTGATGGACCCACTAGCTGAATCACCCTCTGTAATAAAAAGAGTTGAATCAAGTCGATTTTCCTTATTCATGTCATTAAGATGAACTCTACAATCTCTGAGCTTTTTATTGTGTAAACTGGATTTTTTAGCTCTATCTCTTGCTAATTTTCTGATTCCTGAAAGTTCTTTTCTCTCCTTTTCTGCTTGAACGATTTTCTTTTGAATAATATCTGCGGTTTCAGGGTTTTTATGTAAAAAATTATCAAAATATTTACCAACAAAATCNTTTATGTAAGACCTTACAGAACCATNCCTTCCTCCCATCTCAGTTGAGCCTAATTTTGTTTTTGTTTGAGATTCAAAAACTGGCTCCATAACTTTAACACTAATTGATGCAATTATTGATTTTCGTATATCACTTGCTTCATATGGTTTTCCGAAAAAATCTCTTACTGTTTTTACCAAAGACTCCCTGAACGCAGACTGATGAGTTCCACCTTGGGTGGTGTGTTGTCCATTTACAAAAGAATAATATTCCTCACTGTATTGAACTTTACTATGTGTAATCGCAACTTCAATATCCTCTCCTTTGAGATGGATAATAGGGTACAGCAACTTTTCTAAATCATTGTTATCTTCCAATAAATCCTTTAACCCATTATNGGAAAAATACTTTTCACCATTGAAAACTATCGTGAGACCTGGATTTAAATAAACATAGTACTTCAACATTTTTGAAACATACTCAACTCTATACTTATAATTTTTAAATATTTCTTTATCTGGGTTGAAAAAAACTTTTGTTCCTTTTCTTCTAGAAGACTCAATAAGAGGTTCGTCGCTAATTAATTCTCCTAAGCTAAATGTTACTGATTTTAGTTTTCCATCTCTAGCAGACTCAACCTTAAATTCTGAAGAAAGCGCATTAACCGCTTTTGTACCAACTCCATTTAATCCAACAGATTTTTTGAATGCTCTTGTATCATACTTTCCTCCTGTGTTCATTTTTGAAACTACATCAACTACTTTACCTAATGGGATACCTCGGCCATAATCTCTTACAGAAACGCCGTTATCAGAGATGGATATTTCAATTGTCTTACCCGCACCCATGACAAACTCATCAATCGAATTATCTAAAACTTCTTTGAGTAATATGTATATCCCATCATCTGGCGATGACCCATCTCCAAGTTTTCCAATGTACATNCCGGGACGCATCCTGATATGTTCTTTCCAATCAAGTGACTTAATATTTTCCTCGGTGTAGTTAGACGAAATAGACATTTTTNCGAATGAAAGCTAATATAGCACATCACCAAAAAATATAAAATGCTAGTTAAATAAATTAATTAACAATGAATTATTAAGAGTTGTTGAAATCTTTTAAACGTTAAACCTAAAATGCATAATATCCCCATCATTTACTATGTAGTCCTTTCCTTCTATTTTCAATTTTCCAGCCTCTTTGATCTTAATTTCATTTTTATACTCTGCGTAGTCTNTAAATGAAATCACCTCAGCNCTAATAAAACCTTTTTCAAAATCAGTATGAATTACACCTGCAGCTTGAGGAGCAGTAGTTCCTTTTTTTATAGTCCAAGCCTTAACTTCTTTTTTTCCNGCTGTAAAGTAAGTTTGTAGATTTAATAGTTCATATGATTTTCTAATCAATTTTGAAGATCCCGCCTCGTCTAGGCCCATATCTTGAAGAAAAACTTTTCTGTCTTGATAATTGTCAAACTCATTAATGTCAGCTTCCGAAGCTACAGCCAAGATTAACAATTCTGAATTTTCATTTTCAACAATCTCTTTAACTTCTGACACATATTTGTTTCCATTAACAGCAGAAGATTCATCAACATTACAAACGTATAGAACAGGTTTGTTTGTTATTAAATCTANGGAATTGCAAAATTCTTTTTCTTTTTCGTTTATATCAATACTTCTGACTGGATTAAAGGACTGTAAGTGATCAATTAATTTATTGAGGATGTCGTTATGAAAAGCCGCATCCTTATTCCCGCTTTTAACCAATCTTAAAATCTTTTCTTTTCTCTTTTCTANAGTTTCTAAATCCTTTAACTGTAACTCTAAATCAATAATTTCTTTATCTCTTACTGGATTTATTGAATCTTCAACGTGGACAATGTTGTTGTCATCAAAACATCTGAGTACATGAATTATTGCATCAGTTTCTCTAATATTTGCTAAAAACTGATTCCCCAACCCCTCCCCTTTGCTGGCTCCTTTAACTAAACCAGCAATATCTACAATTTCAACATTAGCAGGTATAACTTTTTCTGGATCAACTAATGATTCTAAAAGGGTTAATCTTTCGTCAGGAACATTTATAATTCCAATATTAGGTTCAATAGTACAAAAAGGGAAGTTAGCACTTTGAGCTTTTGTGTTAGACAAACAATTGAATAAGGTTGATTTTCCTACATTTGGTAATCCTACAATTCCTGCTTTCATGTATTAATTCTCAGGATGCATAAATCTTTGTTTTGACAACAAAACTTCTTTGGATTCGATATTCTTTTCATCAGGNACACAACAATCTACTGGGCAAACTGCAGCACATTGTGGTTCTTCATGAAAACCAACACATTCAGTACACTTATCCGTTGCAATAAAATAAACTTCATCTGATACAGGTAATTGATAAGAATCGGCGTTTGTTTTTATTCCACTTGGAGATATAATATCTCCACTCAAGCTTGTTCCATCTGAATACTTCCATTCATATGAAGCTTCATAAATTGCAGTGTTAGGGCACTCTGCTTCACATGCTCCACAATTGATACATTCTTCAGTAATTTTTATAGCCATTGTGAATCTTTTAATCTTTCTTTAGATTTGCGCAAAAATAGTACCAATAAAAATTAGAAACAAATTTGAANAATAATTTAAAAGAAAGAATAAAATCATTTCACGATTTAGGAATTCTATTTCAAGAAAATTTTAGCAATAAAAAAATAAAAACCTTTCCTAAATGGGATTTGATATTAAACCAAAAATTANAACNGGCTAATTTATATAATTCTTGGTTTACACCNTCGAACCTTAAATTAAGTTTAAAANATTGGGGAAATATATTANAGAAGAANANACTAGANAATTGGCTTAGTAATTATAAATTTAAAANAAGGANTNACAAAACAATTGCCATAATCATGGCTGGTAATATTCCAATAGTTGGATTCCATGACCTAGTTTGTTCAATGTTATTAAATTTCAAATGTTTAATCAAATTGTCATCAGATGACAAAATATTAATACCTTTTATTGTCGATTTTTTAGAATTTAGAAACCCAAACTTCAAAAGCAGAATAACATTTCAAGTAAATGCATTAAAAAATTTTGATGCGGTTATTGCTACAGGAAGTGATATTTCACATAAGTATTTTGAATTTTATTTTAAAAATTACCCGAATTTACTTAGAAAAACAAGACATTCGATAGCAGTATTAGACGGACATGAAACTGAAAAAGATTTGTCATTATTGTCAAATGACATATTCAATTATTTTGGTCTTGGCTGTAGAAGTGTTTCTAAAGTTTTTATTCCTGAAGGATATAATTTAGATCTTATTTTTAATGCATGTTATAAANANAAGAATGTAATTAATCATGATAAATACGNNAACAATTTTGATTACAATAAAGCTGTTTACCTCATGAATCAAGAAAAGTTTATTGAAAATGGATTCATAATTTTAAAAGAAGATTCTAAACTTGGTTCACCTGTAGGTTGCTTATACTATCAATATTACAATGATATTAAGGACGTTTATAAAATTATTAAGAAAGACAGAGAGAAAATACAATGTGTTGTCATTGATGATAAAAATAATGTTGCATTTGGTTCTACTCAATGTCCAAAATTGGATGATTATGCTGATAACATTGACACCGTCGATTTTTTGTTAAAAATATGATGATTTCTTAATTAAGGTCTTATTTTTGCTGTTTACTAAATTATTAATTTCACATTTTAAAATTTATGAAAAAGCACAACTTTAGCGCAGGACCAAGTATATTACCAAAGTCAGTTATTAAAAAATCTGCTGAAGGAATTTTAAANATTAATGATTCAAGCTTATCCTTAATTGAAATCTCTCACCGTTCCAGAGATTTTGTTGATATTATGAATAATGCAACCTCTCTNGCATTGGAATTACTAGATCTTCAAAATAAAGGGTACAAAGCCCTTTTTTTACAAGGGGGTGCTAGTATGCAATTTTTGATGACAGCATACAACCTATTGGAAAATAAAGCTGGTTATATCAATACAGGAGCTTGGTCAACTAAAGCATTAAAGGAAGCTAAAAATTTTGGGGACGCAATTGAGGTCGCCACCTCAGAAGNAGCTAATTTTAATTATATACCTAAAAATTATACTATTGATCCAGACTTTGATTATTTACATATCACAACNAANAATACAATTTTTGGAACACAATTTCATCAGATTCCAGAAACATCTACAAATTTAATTTGTGACATGTCATCAGATATATTTTCAAGAAAAATTGACTTTTCAAAATTTTCCTTAATATATGCTGGAGCGCAAAAAAACATGGGACCTGCCGGAACTACTTTAGTTGTTGTAAAAGAAGATATTTTAGGTAAAGTTTCTAGAACTATACCATCAATGCTTAATTACAAAACACATATTGATAAAGAAAGCATGTTNAATACTCCACCAGTTTTCGCTGTTTACNCNTCTATGCTTACATTNGANTGGTTAAAACAAAATGGAGGAATCCAAGTNATCGAGCATAAAAATATTGAAAAAGCTAACTTACTTTACAACGCNATTGATAAAAACGATCTTTTNACNGGATTCGCCAAAAAAGAGGACAGAAGTTTAATGAATGTTACTTTTAACTTAAGCAACGAAGAACACAAAGAACATTTTGATAAATTATGTAACCAAGCTAACATAAGTGGAGTAAATGGTCACAGATCTGTAGGGGGATATAGGGCATCTATTTATAATGCTCTAGAATTAAGTTCGGTTCAAGTTTTGATTGAAGTTATGGAAGAATTAAAAACCAAAGTATAAAAATGATAAATATATTAGCAAACGACGGCATTTCAAATTCAGGTGTTGAAGTTTTAGAAAAACATGGGTTTAATGTAATAACGACAAATGTTGCACAAGAACAACTAGAAAATTACATAAACAAGGAAGATATAAGCGTAATTCTTGTTAGAAGTGCAACAACAGTAAGAAAAGAACTCATTGATAATTGCCCAAGATTAAAGATAATTGGTCGTGGCGGAGTTGGCATGGACAATATTGATGTTGATTACGCAATATCCAAAGGTATAAATGTAATTAATACACCCGCAGCTTCATCTGCTTCGGTAGCCGAACTAGTTTTTGCTCATCTTTATGGAGGAGTTAGGTTTTTACACGAATCTAATAGATCAATGCCTCTTGAAGGAGATACAAATTTTAAAAAATTAAAAAAAGCATTTGCGAAAGGAACCGAACTAAGAGGAAAAACTATTGGAATCATTGGATTTGGGAGAATTGGAAGAGAAACGGCTAAAATTGCGATTGGTGTTGGAATGAACGTCATAGCTTACGATAAGTTCATAGAAAATGTTGACCTCAAATTAGAATTCATGGCCGGAAAATCTATTGACTTTAATATTAAGATTTCAAAGTTTGNTGATTTACTTGAAAATTCTGATTTTATTAGTCTTCATGTCCCANCTCAAAAAAAATATGTTATAGATAAGGCTGAATTTTCAAAAATGAAAGAAGGTGTTGGGATTATAAATGCTGCTCGGGGTGGAGTTATCAACGAAGTTGAATTGGGGTTAGCAATAAAGTCTGGAAAAGTTGCATTTGCAGGACTTGATACCTTTGAAAATGAACCAAAACCCGAAATACAGTTATTGATGAACTCAAAACTGTCTTTAACCCCTCATA
>PAGT01000016.1 GCA_002705485.1 Flavobacteriales bacterium
CTTTGTAGATCTTCATCAGCTCCAATTCTAGCTTGAATTAAATGATCACAGTGAACTGTTGTTGGAACTGAAACCTTTTTCTTTCCAGCCTGCATGAATTGCAATAGTGCCATCTGAGCAGTAGCATCTTGACATGCAATTCGATCTGGAGCAAAATCAACATAATCTTTACCTCTAGTAAAAGGTTTATTAATTTTTTCATTCCAAAGATGTGAATAAAGAATTTTTTCTGATAATGTTAGAGGATGTTTACAAATTTTTCTAGCACTATCAACTTTTAAAGTGATAGAACTATAAACTTTTTTAATCATCTCTAAATCAAAAATCATAGATCTTAGTACAAATTTAATAAAAAACCCCCAATTAAGGGGGAGATTAGTAGCGGGAGCAGGACTCGAACCTGCGACCTTCGGGTTATGAGCCCGACGAGCTACCTACTGCTCTATCCCGCGATGTGATTACAAATCTACATTTTTTTTAAAAAGTAGAGAAATGTATAGTGTATTTTAATTAAGGTATTAACTTTGATTTGTGAGTCATAAATCTGGTTTTGTAAATATAATAGGAAACCCAAATGTTGGTAAATCAACTATAACCAATCTTATGGTTGAAAGAAAGTTATCTATTATATCACCAAAATCACAAACTACAAGACATAGAATATTGGCTATAACAAACGGTGATAATTTTCAAATAATATTCTCAGATACGCCCGGAGTTTTAAAACCTCTTCATAAACTTCATAAATCGATGATGGATTCTGTAAAAATCACATTTCAGGACGCAGATATTGTAATGTATGTTGTTGAATATAAAGATTATGATCTCAAAGACCCAAAACTAGAAAGGAAAATCAGCTCTACTAAAGTTCCATTATTTTTAATTATAAATAAAATTGATTCAATTGATCAGCAAAAATTGGAGAATGAAGTAAAATACTGGAAAAAAAAATTACCAAATGCTGAGATATGGCCAATATCAGCTACTGAAAACTTTAATGTTGATGAGTTAAAAAATAGATTGATAGAAATCCTTCCAAATGGACCCAAATATTTTCCTGAAGATCAAATCTCTGATAAATCGGAAAGGTTTTTTGTTAATGAAATAATTAGAGAAAAAATTCTTTTATACTTTTCTAAAGAAATACCCTATTCCGTTGAAGTTACTACCGATTCCTTTAAACAAGATCAAAGCATTTTAAAGATCTCCTCAGTTATAATGGTAGAAAGAGAAAGTCAAAAAGGGATAATTATAGGCCATAAAGGAAATGCACTTAAGAAAGTTGGTACCAAAGCTAGAATAGATTTAGAAAAATTTTTTGAGAAAAAGGTTTTTTTAGATCTCAAAGTTAAGTTAAACAAAAACTGGAGAACTAATGATCTAGAGCTTAAAAAGTTTGGATACAATCAAAACTAATTTTTAAAAACAGTAGTTTTGTAGCTCAAAAAAAAATCATGAGTTCTATNGTTGCTATTGTAGGAAGACCNAATGTNGGAAAGTCAACTNTATTNAATNGNNTAATNCAAAAAANAGANGCAATTGTTGACTCNANAAGTGGAGTCACNAGAGANAGNCANTANGGATTTTCNTTNTGGAATGGTAANGATTTTACNGTNATNGATACNGGAGGNTATATGCTTGGAGGNGAGGANAATTTTGAAAAAGAAATTAANGNNCAAGTNGTAATNGCANTGGAAGAATCTGANGTAATTATTTTTACNGTTGACGTTGAAAATGGTGTAAANTCAATGGATAGTGAGATTGCTAAACTATTACANAGNTCTGGNAAAAATNTTGTTTTAGCTATAAATAAAGTTGACAANAGNAANAGAATAATNGGTGCAAATGAATTTTTTGAACTTGGATTTGAGAATTCATTTAATATATCCGCAATCAATGGGAGCGGAACGGGTGAATTATTAGACAAAATTGTTAATTTTTTTCCAGAACAAACAAATAAAGAAGAAGATCACTTACCAGGTTTTGCTGTTGTTGGTAGACCAAATGCTGGTAAATCATCATTTATTAATGCTTTATTAGGAGAGGACAGATATGTTGTGACTGATATTGCTGGAACCACTAGAGACAGTAATGATACACATTACAATAGTTTTGGTTTTGACTTCAACTTAATAGATACAGCTGGAATTAGGAAGAAATCAAAAATNAAGGATGATATCGAATTCTACTCTGTAGTCAGATCTATTAGAACAATCGAAAATGCTGATGTCTGCTTTTTATTATTTGATGCTAATAGATCATTTTCTACACAAGTGAAAAATATTTTTTGGTTAGCTGCAAGAAAAAATAAAGGAATAGTTATTTTAATAAATAAATGGGATTTAGTTGATAAAAACTCTACAAATACAAAAAAAGTAAAAGAAATAATCAGAAACGAAATCAAACCATTTGTAAATGTGCCGATTGTTTTTATATCAAGTTTAACAAAACAAAGAATTTTCAAAGCTTTAGAGACAGGAATGAACGTTTACAANAATAGAAAAAGAAAAATTGTCACTAGAAAACTTAATGAAAAACTTCTTCCNNTAATATCAAAAAACCCACCACCATCTCTTAAAGGAAAATATGTTAAAATTAAGTTTTGTACCCAGTTACCAACNTCATANCCTCAGTTTGCTTTTTATTGTAANCTTCCACAATATGTGAAAGAACCATANAAAAGATTCATTGAAAATAAATTAAGAGAATTTTATAATTTNGAGGGNGTTCCATTNACCATTTTTTTCAGAAAAAAATAAAANATTAAATTTCATTTTTGATATTAATCAAAATTGTTTTTAATTTCTCCAAACTTTTAATGATTTCAAAATTTTTGTTAGNAAGTTTAATTTGTTCTTTTGCTCCATCAAGAGTGTAACCTTTTTCTTTAACNAAATGATGAATCATTTGAAACTTTTCAATATCAACTGAGGAGTACCTTCTAGTTCCTTTTAAGTTTTTTTTTGGATTTAGAATTTCAAATTCCTTTTCCCAGTACCTTATCAAAGAAGCGTTGACATCAAAAGCTTCAGAAATTTCTCCAATAGTGTAATACAGTTTTTCCGGCAGATTAATGTGCATTAATCCAGTGATTGATTTTCCTGATTCGCAATTTTCAATAATTCTTCGAATTCTTCAGGGGTTAAATTTCCGTAATAGAAATTTATGGGGTTTACACGTTTTCCATCTTTTATTATTTCATAATGCAAGTGAGGAGCTTGAGATCTACCTGTATTTCCAACAAACCCTATTATATCTCCTTTTTTAACTATTTGATTTCTCTTGACATTATATTTATTGAGATGAGCATAGAGCGTTACATAGCCGAAGCCATGTTCAATTCTAATATGTTTTCCATATCCAGAAGATCTTGAATCAGCTCGTAAAACTTTACCATCACTTGCCGCATAAACAGGGGTGCCTCTTGGTGCAGAAAAATCCATTCCACCGTGCATTCTTCTTGATTTTGTAAAAGGATCAATCCTGTAACCATATCCGGATGCCATTCTAGTAAGATCATCATTTTTAACGGGTTGAATTGAGGGAATAGCAGCCAACAACTTTTCTTTTTCGTCAGCTAACCTCTCTATTTCGTCCAATGATTTAGATTGAATTACGATCTGCTTTGTTAGAATATCTATTTTTTTTGTTGTTTCAATTATTAAATCTGAATTTTCGTACCCAATCAGATTTTCATATCTATTTACTCCACCAAAACCCGCTTTTCTAACCTCGCTTGGAATCGGATTGGTTTCAAATAAAACTCTGTATATTTTATTATCTCTTTGTTCAATATTATCCAAAACAATATTTAATTGATTTATTTTTTTATTGAGTATATCAAATTGAAGTTTATAATTTGAAATTTCTCTAGCTTGAGAGAGTTCGGTCGGAGTGTTTATAACAGCGGAGTTAAGTAGAACCAAAAGAACGATAGTTCCAAAGAACATTGAGGCAAATAAAAATGAAAAAATTCTTTTAAGTTGTGACTTACTATTTATCTCAACTTTTCTGTAAGAAAGTGTTTTTGGATCGTAATAATACTTTGTCTTAAACATTAACTAAAATATAGTATTTTTACTGATTAAATAATTAAATATTACCTTCAAAAATAATAATAAATTTATAAAATAGTTTACTTATATAATTTCAGATGGATTCAAATCAGATTCGTTTCAAGTTTTTTAAATTTTTCGAGAAGAAAAACCATAGTATTATAAGTTCTGCTCCAATGGTCTTAAAAAACGATCCTACATTGATGTTTACAAATGCAGGAATGAATCAATTCAAAGATAATTTTTTAGATAGCTCTCAGGTTCAAAACAAAAGAATAGCCAATACCCAAAAATGTCTAAGAGTTTCAGGTAAACATAATGATCTTGAAGAAGTAGGCATTGACACCTACCACCACACTATGTTTGAAATGTTAGGAAATTGGAGTTTTGGGAATTATTTCAAAAAAGAAGCCATACTATGGGCTTGGGAACTTTTAACAGTCGAATATAATATAAGTGAAAAAGACATGTATGTAACAGTTTTTGAAGGTTCAAAAAAAGATGGAATATCAAAAGATGATGAAGCATATAAGATTTGGAATAAAATCGTTGATAAAGATAAGATTGTCATGGGAAATAAAAATGATAATTTTTGGGAAATGGGAGATCATGGNCCATGTGGACCCTCNTCNGAAATTCATATTGATATTAGATCAGATGAAGAAAAAAANAANATTCCTGGAATCNATNTAGTTAATAAAAATCATCCTGAGGTTATTGAAATTTGGAANCTAGTATTTATTGANTTTAATAGAAAAATGGATGGTNGTTTGGAAAAATTANCTGAAAAACATATTGATACTGGAATGGGCTTGGAAAGATTAGCTATGGTAATTCAGGGACATAAGTCNAACTATGATACNGANATTTTTAAANCGATGATAAAAGAATTAGANAAANTTTGTNATGTAAAGTATGGTTTAGAAAGCGAAATTGANATAGCAATTAGGGTTGTAGTTGATCATGTTAGGGCCATNGCNTTNTCNATTGCNGATGGTCAATTACCTTCCAACAATGGACCTGGATACGTAATCAGAAGAATATTGAGAAGAGGAGTTCGATACGGCTACACTTTTTTAAATCAAAAAACCCCTTTCATTTACAAGTTGATAAAAAAATTATCATCTCAATTTTTACAGACTTTTCCTGAAATTAATTCTCAAATTGATTTAATTGAAAATGTAATAAGGGATGAAGAAAACTCCTTTTTTAGAACTTTAGAAAATGGAATTATCAAATTCAATCAAATAGTCAAAAAAATGAAAGATGATAAAATTTCAGGAAATGATGCTTTTCTATTATACGATACATACGGATTTCCGATTGATCTAACATCTTTGCTTCTAAAAGAAAAAGGTTTGGATTATGATCAGAAAAAATTTAATTCCTTATTAAATCAACAAAAACAAAGATCAAAATCAGAACAACTCCAATCGTCCGAGGATTGGAATGTAATAAAAAAAACAAATCAAACTGAATTTGTCGGATATGATCAAGAACACTCAATGTCCCAAATTTCTAAATTTAGAGAAGTCAAAGATAAAAANGGAAAAATATCTTATCATGTAGTATTTGACAAAACACCATTTTATTCAGAGGGCGGAGGTCAAATAGGTGATTCTGGATATTTTAATCTTAAGTCTTCAATAGTTGAAAAGTTTTTCATTTCAAACACTATTAAGGAAAATGACACAGTAATTCACATTACAGACAAGATGCCCGAAAATAAAAATGAAATATTTGATTTATATATTGATAAAGAAAAAAGATTTTCTGTAAGTTGTAACCATACNGCTACACATCTTTTGCATCAAGCNCTAAGAAATGTTTTAGGATTGCATGTTCAACAGAAAGGTTCTTTGGTTTCTGAAAATTATTTGAGATTTGATTTTTCTCATTTTTCCAAACTGAGTCAAGTTGATAAAAGTAAAGTTGAAAATTTTGTCAATCAAAAAATACTGGAAAAAATAGAATTAGTTGAAAAAAGAGATTCAAGTTTACAAGAATGTTTAGATCTAGGGGCAATCGCACTTTTTGGAGAGAAGTATGGGGATCGAGTTAGATCAATTCAGTTTGGAAGCTCATTGGAGCTTTGTGGNGGAACACATGTANAGAATACAATTGATTTAAGAACTTTTANAGTAATTTCAGATTCAGCAATTTCAACTGGAGTGAGAAGAATTGAGGCTTTATGTGGAAATAGTGCCCTTGAATTTTTGAACAAAAGATCAAAAACAATTAATGAAATAAATTCAATATTAGCAACAACTGAAAATCAAGTGGATGCAATTAANAAGTTGAAAAACAATAACACTCAAACATTAAAGAAACTAGAAAAAATAAATGAGGATTTGATAAATTATTATATTAAAGATATTCGTGAAAATTTAATTTTTGAAAATGGTATAAATTTTTGTTCGATGAAATTTAATTGCGAACCTGGTGTCTTAAAAAATATAGTTTTTAAATCATCTCAGCTGATTCAGGATTTGGTCATTATTGTTGGCTCTGTTTATGATAAAAAGTTGTATGTAATGTCTCATGTGTCTAAACATCTCGTTGAAAAAAAAGGTTTGGACGCAAGAAAGATCAACAAAAAGATATGTGCAATGATNAATGGAAATGGAGGTGGCCAATCTTTTTTCTCCACTGCGTCTAGCACAAATATTGACAGTCTTGATGAAGTATTAAAAAAGTCTAAAAGCTTAGTGTTTAATTATTGATTTCCTGAGAAATAGGTGGAAATTTAGCTAGAATTTTATTTACATAATTGGTTACCATTTCATCTCTTTTTTCAGTTCGATTATCAAGATATCCAATACCTTTACCTTGCCATATCAGTTGTTTGGTTTCCGCATCAATTAAATCTATGTATAGAACTCCTTCAGATGTCGAGTGAGAAATCCTTCTGTAGCTATTCCCATAATAATAAGGTGACCATCCATAGAAATAAGGATTATAAAATGAATTATCGATATAAATATTTTCCGAAGATTTTGTTGAAATATTTACTAATAAATCTGGGGAATCACTAATCAACATATTCTTAGATTTAAAATCTGCTTCAACAGCTTTCAATATTCTTTTTTTATCAATATCGGATATTTCAACTTGATCGATTCCAGACTTATAAAATGCAAAAGACTTGTAAGAATCAAAATTGGCTTCAGAATCATAGTCGGAGTATACTCTGATTGAATAGCATCCATTCAAAAGAAATAAAAGACAAATAAGTGATAAATTTTTAAAAATATTCATATTTAAGTTTTATAAATTATAAACAATAATTGTGCCCTATTTTAAAAATTAATAAGATTAACTTTACAATCTATAAATAAATGTAATGTTTTATTTCACAAATAAATTAGTAAAAAATCAAAAAATTGATTTACCAATTTTTAAAGAAAAAAACATTGAAGTATATCTGAAAAGGGAAGATTTAATTCATCCAATTATATCTGGTAATAAATTTAGAAAATTAAAATATAATGTTTCAGAGTTCTATAGACTTAGAAAAAAAAATATAATTACATTCGGCGGCCCTTACTCTAATCATTTACTTGCTTGTGCTCACATAGGAAATATGAACAAAATTGAAACAATTGGAATTGTGAGAGGAAAGGAATTAGAAAAAAAAACATTGAATAAAAATCTAAAACTATGCCAAAATTTAGGAATGAAACTTCATTTCGTCTCAAGAGATGAATACAAAAAAAGAAACAAAATAGATTACCAAAAAAATATATTAAAAAAACATATTGAATCATACTTAATTCCAGAGGGTGGAACAAATGATTATGGCGTGATGGGATGTGAAGAAATAATATCTAAAAGTGATGAAAAATTCGATGTAATTTGTTGTCCTGTTGGGTCAGGTGGAACAATATCAGGTATAATTAATAAATCAAATAATAAACAAACAGTTATTGGTTTTTCGGCTTTAAAATCAAGTGGAGTTGAAAATGTTATTTCAAGATATGTTTCAAAAGAAAATTGGTTCATTTTTGATGATGATTTGTTTGGAGGATACTCAAAAATTGACAAAAAATTAGTTAATTTTATAAATGAAATTTTTGGGAAAACAAAAATTTTGTTTGATCCAATTTATAATTCCAAAATGTTATATAAAATTATCAGTCTGATTAAAAACAGTAAATGGTCTTATGGTCAAAAGCTTTTAATAATTAATACAGGTGGGCTACAATCAATTGATGGGATTAACAAAAAATTAATTAATAAAGGATGCGCTACTATAAATCAATAATTTTTTTAATATTAATTTTTTTTTACTCATGTGGATCTAGTAAACTTTCTTTTCAGAAGAAAAATGTTAAAAACATAGAAAATAAATCTTCAAAATCCAAAGAGAGATTTCTGAAATCTATGACAAGCAAAGACAGAACACATTGGTATGTTAATACATACAGAAAAATCGCAATAAATGAGATGAGGAATTATGGGATACCAGCAAGTATAACGATGGCACAGGGAATTTTAGAATCAAATTCTGGAATGGGAGCGTTGGCTATGAAATCCAATAACCATTTTGGTATTAAATGTCATAAATCATGGAAAGGAAAAAAAGTTTATCATGATGATGATGCAAAAGGTGAATGTTTTAGAAAATATAAAAATCCAGAAAAATCATATAGAGATCACTCTATTTTTTTAGTAAGTCGAGACAGATACAATTCATTATTCAAAATTAATAATGGAAATTATGTAAAATGGGCTATTGGATTAAAATCAGCTGGATATGCAACGGACCCTAACTATGCTCAAAAATTAATTTCAATAATAGATAGGTATGAGTTGTGGAAATTAGATGGATTAAAAAAACCATTAAAATCAAAAAAAGAATCGAAACAGAAAAAAATAAAACCCAAAAAATCCAAGAATGATGATGAGAATTTAGAACAATACATTGTAAAAAAAGGTGATACTCTTTACAGTATCTCTAAAAAACATAATATCAGCGTAAATGATATAAAGAAAATAAATTCTCTTAAAGATAATGAAATCAGTGTTGGTCAAATAATAAAACTAAAATAGATGATTTACAAAAGAAGTAGTAAGCTATTTCGTGAGGCAAAAAAAGTAATTCCAGGTGGTGTGAATTCACCAGTAAGGGCTTTTAAGTCCGTTGGTGGGAACCCGATTTTTGCATCCAAAGCAAATGGAGCTTATGTTTATGACGAAGATGGAAACAAGTTTATTGATTATATATCCTCTTGGGGGCCAATGATTCTTGGACATGCTCACCCAGTGGTTGTTGAGAATATAAGCAGAGTGGCTAGTAAAGGAACATCTTATGGGATGCCTACTGAACTTGAAACTAAATTAGCAAAGTTGGCCATTTCAATGGCTAATAATATAGATAAAATAAGATTTGTTAATTCTGGAACTGAAGCATGTATGAGCGCAATACGTTTGGCAAGGGGATTTACAAAAAGAAATAAGATTGTAAAATTTTCTGGTTGCTATCACGGACATTCTGATTCTTTTTTAATCGACGCTGGAAGTGGAGCGGTGACATTTGGAGAACCTAACAGCCCTGGTGTTACACCTGGAACGGTTAATGACACAATAAATGCACCTTACAATGATTTTGAAAGATTGGAAAGTATATTTAATAGTAATATTGACGAAATCGCAGCTGTAATTATAGAACCAATTGCTGGAAACATGGGTTGTATCGTTCCTGAGAATGATTTTCTACTGAAACTTAGAAAAATTTGTGACCAAAATGACACCTTATTAATTTTTGACGAGGTTATGACTGGCTTTAGACTAGCAAAGGGAGGAGCACAAGAAAGATTGGGTATAAATGCAGATATTATAACTTATGGAAAAGTGATAGGGGGTGGATTACCAGTAGGTGCATTTGCATCAAGTAATGAAATTATGAAAGAATTATCTCCTGAAGGTAAAATCTATCAAGCAGGGACTTTAAGCGGAAATCCATTGGCAATGGTGGCAGGTTTGACCACGTTAAGTGTTTTGAATGAAAATCCTGAGATTTATAAAAGTTTAGATAACAAAACAGATTATTTAAAAAAAGGAATGATTAAAGTATTGAAAAAAACAAAACTTCCCTTTCAAATTAATAGTTTTGGATCCATGATTTCTTTACATTTTTGTGATAAACCTGTAATCGATTTTAAATCAGCAATGAAAGGGAATAATATGTTCTTTAAAAAGTATTTTCACGGAATGTTAAAAGAGGGTATCTACTTACCACCTAGTCCTTTCGAAAGTTATTTTTTAAATGATGCATTATCTTACGAGGACATTGATTATACATTGAGAGCTTTCGAAAAAATTTCAAAGAATATTTAGATTTGATTAAGATCTAGAATTTTCCCAATTTTTAATATCAAATTTTGAGTATGAATTTTGCTCATATGATCTTTGTTCTTTTTTAAGTATTTTTTTAAATCTTTCTCAATTTTAAACAGTTGACTCGATGCTACTGATCTTACGTCTGATTGACTAACTTTTATTGGAGTTATATAGCTTCTATAACTAGGAGAAATATAATCTTGATCTTCGTTTAGTAAATGCTCAATTCTTTCAATGTAAGCAAGTTGAAGATTTCGTCTAAATGTGTCGATTGGTTTGGATTCATAAACCTCTTTCCATATTCCTTTTCTTAAATCATCCATCATGTTAACATATGTATATGCTTTATTGCCATTTAAAACTTCGTTTTCGATCATTCTTGCAATTCTTCCAAAATCCAAAAGTCTATTTAAATAACTCGATTGTAATGATCTTATTCTGTTTAAAGTTCCAGCAAATTCGATTTTATTAATGATATTTTTATCAATCATCCAATATGGGGTTTCGAATAAATTATGATTTAGAAAATTAACACAGTCTTTTTGAAAATTTTTATCTACATGTGAGTACACTGGACCTTCTTGATCTGTGGTTTTATAATACTGATATACACCACCAACATTATTAGTAACATGCCCCATGTACCTTCTAAACTGATTCAAGACTTGACCGTACATATAATCAAGTTCATCATAAGTTTCACCATCTTTGGTTGTCCATTCAATTAACTTTGGTATTATTCTTTTTAAGTTTTTAATTCCATATTCGCTTGCTTTGATTGCATCATCTCCAAGATCTTCAGTTTGAGAACTTGGGTCAATTCCAGAGCTACCAAACCGATACATTAGATCATCTTCTTTTTCAACGATCCAACTTTTTAAAATTTCTTTTTCTTCCTCCTCAGTGACATCAAATATGGGTTTATAACCCCACATTACGGAATATTTATCGTAAACACCAATATTTGGACTTTCCCATTCAGAGGGAGACAAAACAACATTTTTATCTTCAGGTTGGGCAACATAATTAAATCTAGCATAATCCATTACTGAGGGTGCAGTACCAAATTTTTTTGTGAATGATTCAGACCTTAATGAATCGACAGGAATAGCACTACTACTTCCCATGTTGTGGGGTAATCCAATTGTATGACCAACTTCGTGCGCAGAAACAAATCTTATTAACTTACCCATAACTTCATTTTTAAATTCAGTTGATCTCGCTTCAGGATTAACAGCTGCAGTTTGAACAAAATACCAATTTCGTAAAAGTTTCATAACATTATGATACCAATTTATATCAGACTCGATTATTTCTCCTGATCTAGGATCACTAACGTGTGGTCCATTTGCATTAAGTGTAGGGGAAGCAAGATACCTTACTACAGAGTATCTTACATCTTCTGGGCTCCAGTCCGGATCATCCTCTGCAGAGGGTGGGTCTTTTGCTATAATTGCATTCTTAAATCCAGCTTCCTCAAAGGCAGCTTGCCAATCTTCAATACCTTGTTTTATATATTTTTTCCACTTGTCAGGGGTTCCACGATCTATGTAGTAAATAATTGGTTTTTTTGGTTCAACTAACTCCCCATTTTTAAACTTTTCAATATCCTCTTTACGAACTTCAAGTCTCCAACGATCTAAATATTTTACTGTCTCAGCTTCCTGATTATCAATTCCATAATCAATTTGACTTGTGGTAAACCAACCAACTCTTTCGTCAAAATATCTCCTTTTCATAGGTTTTTTAGAAAGTAAGATCATGGAATTATTAAGTACCATAGAAATTTTTCCGTTTTTAGTATTTGATGATCTATAAGTTTTGATATGTTTTGCCTCAATATTTAATGGAAAACTTTTGATAGATTCAATAAAAGATAGTTTTGAATCTAAACTAGAAAGTTTGTATGTTTTTCTGGATGATTCAGGAAATCCAAAAGATTTAATGTCTTTTTCAAAAAGTTCAGTTACGTCAATCAATATTGATTTTTTTAATTCGTTCCTTGATTGAATTTTAAAACTAGCTAGGATTGGTTCAAAGTTAGAGTTTGATACAGCTTCCTTTATTGGAAGCGAGTCAGATGCATAAGTAGAGTAGGAAGCTTCTCTTAATAAAATTTTATTGTTAAACTTTTCCCACCTTAAAACTTGTTCACTCATTTTATGTCTTGACAAAGGAATTTCTGTAGCCATTTTTACAATTCTTGTCACCATCAGAAACTCTCTATTAATCAAGCTATCATTGATTTCAAAGTAATATTTATCTTCAACTTTATGTACATCAAATAAACCTTGATCTGTAATGGTTGTTTTGTCAATTATTTCATTGTAGTCTTTTAACTTCTCATTTGAATCATTTTGATTTGCTTCTTTGATAGCCTCAATTAAATCCTCTTTAGTCTGAGAATTAGATGAATTACTAAAAATTAGGGAACATAAAAGGGTGAGAAATAAAAATTTAGATTTCTTTTTCATGATTAAAAATATTTAATTAAAAATACTGATTATCAACTAAATATATTAAGATTTTGGATTAAACCATTTTTCAACTTCAATGATTTGTAATGCATCTATTTCTAATTTATTTTTCTTTCGAAATCCATTTAATTTTTGATGTATTTGAGTACTTTTATTTGAATATAATTTTTCTATACTTGGATATATTTCCATTACAATATCAACCCAATTTTCAGCGATTCCTAGATTTAAAAAATCTGATCTTTTAGAAACAGCTTGCTTTGCTTCAGGCCTCATTTGTGGAAAAAATATAACTTCTTGAATAGATTTATTATTAGTAAAAAGCATTACCAATCTGTCGATTCCAATACCAATTCCAGATGTAGGGGGCATTCCGTATTCCAAAGCCTTAACAAAGTCTTTATCTATATACATAGCTTCCTCATCCCCTTTTTCACTCAGTTTAAGCTGATCTTTGAATCTTAACATTTGATCAATTGGATCATTTAGTTCAGAATATGCATTTGCAATCTCTTTTCCATTAATGAAAAGTTCGAATCTTTCAGTGAGTTTTGGATTATCTCTATGCTCTTTGGTTAAAGGACTCATTTCTTTGGGGTAATCAATTATGAATGTAGGTTGTATGTAGTGTTGTTCACATTTTTCACTAAAAATTTCATCAACCAGTTTTCCATAGCCCATGCTATTGTCCACTTCAATTCCTAATATTTTAGCTGTATCAAACATCTTTTTTAAATCAAAACTTGAAACGTCTATTCCAGTATGTTCTTTAATGGAGTCTAAAATACTTATACGTTTATAAGGTGCTTTTAAATCAATTTCATTTCCATCATAGTTGAGAATAGTTGATTTGTTTATGGTCAATGATAGTTCCTCTAAAAGTTTTTCAGTCATTTCCATCATCCAGTAATAATCTTTATATGCGACATAAAGTTCAATCATAGTGAACTCAGGATTATGAGTCCTATCCATTCCTTCATTTCTAAATGCTTTTGCAAATTCATAAACTCCTTTAAATCCACCAACTATTAATCTTTTTAAATATAATTCATTAGCAATTCTCAAATAGAGTGGAATATTCAAAGCGTTGTGATGTGTTGTAAAAGGCCTTGCCAATGCACCACCAGGAATTGGTTGTAATATTGGAGTCTCCACTTCAATATATTCTTTATCGTTTAAAAAACGTCTTATTTGGTCAATTATTAGTGTCCTTTTTAGAAATGTATCTTTTACAGACTTATTTACAACCAGATCTACGTAGCGTTGCCTATATCTAGATTCAGGGTCATTAAAGTTGTCAAATATTTTACCATCTGAATCTGTTTTGGGAAGTGGTAGAGGTTTTAAACATTTACTGAGAAGTGAGAATTTTTTAACAAGTATTGTTTTTTCGCCTACTTTGGTTGTGAAAAGAGAGCCATCAATTCCAATGATATCTCCAATATCCAAAAGTTTTTTATACACTTCATTGTACATAGATTTGTCATCACCTCTACAAATTTCGTCCCTATTGAAATATAATTGAATTTTTCCCTTATCGTCTTGAAGCTCCGCAAAACTTGCCTTACCTTGAATTCTCCTTGACATCAAACGTCCAGCAATTTTTACGGACCTATTCTCCTTATAAACGGATTTAATTTTATCTGAATTTGTTGTTGTTTCGAAGGAATTAGCAGGATATGGATTGATTCCATATTCAACAAGTTTCAAAAGTTTATCTCTTCTAATTTTTTCTTGCTCTGAAAGCATTTTTTTATTCAAATATAATCAATAGAAACTTAGATTCAATGTGAATAAGTTTAATTCAATTTAAATTTTATGATGTTTAATATTTTATACCACCAAAAAATAATTTTTTATATCATTTAGATGATTAAAAATCTTTTTATTTAGTTTTATAGAGTAATATAGTTATGAATAAAAACATACAAATTCATGATTTGGGTCTTCTTGGATATAACGAAGCATATAAATATCAATTGAACTTATTTAATAAGATCATTGATATTAAAATTTCAAATAGAAAAAATAAAGTAAAAAAATTGACTTCGAATCATTTAATTTTTGTTGAACACCTTAAAGTGTACACTCTAGGTAAAAGTGGAAAGCACTCAAATTTACTAATATCCAAAGATGAACTAAAAAATAAAAAAATACAATTTATCAAAACCAATAGGGGAGGTGATATTACTTTTCATGGTCCTGGTCAGATAGTTTGTTACCCAATACTAGATCTTGATAATTTTTTTACTGATTTGAACAAATACTTGAGATCTCTGGAAGAAGTCATTATTCAAACATTAAAATCTTATAAAATTGATGGAGAAAGAAGTAAAAATGAAACAGGTGTTTGGATTAAATCCAAAAAAATAGAAAAGAAAATATGTGCTTTGGGTGTTAAGGCAAGTAGATGGGTAACCATGCATGGTTTGGCTCTGAATGTAAATACAGATCTTAGTTTTTTTGAAAATATAATACCATGTGGAATCAAGAATAAATCGATAACTTCGATTTCAAATGAATGTGGAAAAAAAATTAAACTTGATGATGTAAAAGGAAAAATTATTGAAAATTTTTTAGATGTTTTTTCAGCAAATTTAGTTGATTGAATACACTAAAATTTCATTTTCTTCACCAACAGAAACTAACAATTTATTTTTGTTTTTTTCCACAAAAACATCGATCGAGCTGCTCCCGTAAATCGGAAAATTATCAAATGAACTTCCATCGGCTTTTAATATGAAAATCCTATTAAGATCTAATTCAGTTATGGATATAAATTCATCAAAAAATAATTGTGGATTGGTGTAATTTCCAAATTTTAATTCAAAGTTTTGATTATTAATTGTTATTATGTTTTCAGTCATATATATTAATTTATTTTGACTACTGACAAGACTGTAGTTTGTTTCAAGAGGAAGAGGGTTTATTTTAGTTGATCCATTTAAATTAATTTGAACTAGATTATTGTCATTCATAAAAACAAAAGAGTTTTGATTTAGGTATATTTCACTAGTCGGTGATTTTAATTCATCATTTACATCTATTCTAATATTACCTCTCCTATCAAGAATCAATATTTTATTTTTAGTATTAATTATCAAAAAATCCTTTGATCCAATTCTGAAATGTTTTGGAAGTGATGTCATTTCGCTCTTTATATTTTTAGTGCTGAACCCTCCAACTTTTTTCATGTTTGAATCTAACATCTTAATATCATTTTCATAGCAAATAAGAAACCGATAGTTTTTGTTTTTATCATAGTCGAATACTGATAGTCCAATAATTTTTTCTCTTTTTTTGTGTTTGATATTTTTAACGATGTTTCCATTTTTATCGAGAATAATGAAGCTGTCCTCAGTAACAAAAGCATATTGTAGGCGACCGTTTTTGTATAGATCAACTTGAACTACTTTGCCTACAATTTTGCTATCTAATTTTTTTCTCCAAATAATGTTACCATCTTTATTGATAAGATAAAGGTTGTGTTTATTATCCTGCGTTATTATTTCAGGTTCCTTGGTCACGTAATTAGTAGCCCATATTGGTTTTAGGGTTACTTCTCCACTTAACTTCAAGTTGAATACTATACTTGGACCAGATTCAGTAATTTCTTCCGGAGATTTTTCCAATAGATGAGTTTTATAAACTATATCATCTTCAATTAGAATATGATGCATCCAAAAATTAAATTTATTATAATCAACATTTAACTTTTTATATAAGTTTTCATTGAAATAATCCATATTGTAAACTCTGAAAGAATTGCTATATAAAGGAAGTTTTTCGTAGTTGAAGATAAATTTATTAGAATTTTTTAATGTTGATTTGTTAGTATAGTTCAGTATTATATTTTCTATAGTTGAACTCACTTTTGAAATTATTAATATGTTTTCTATTAAAGTTGAAAAGTTCTGGTTTTTATTACCAATATTTATGTTTTGAGTTTGAAAAATTTTATTATTAAGTTCATGAATCTCAAAACCTCGATATTTTAAAATTGAATTAGTAGTCTCAAGAATTTTTGAAGTTACTCTGTTTATATTTTTAAATACAAAAACTGAAACGGTATCATTCTCAAAAAAAATATTCCCAATTTCTTTTACATCATAAAATATTGAGTCCTCACTAATTTCTTTAATTTCTTTTGCAGAATAAAAGTTTTCGAGATTAGATTTATAATTATCATGACTGTGTGAGTATCTCTCTAATTTTTTAAAATTTGTAGGAACTATACTTTTAAATTCAAATTTATTAGGTTGAATATTTCTTAATGCATTGATATTTTTAAATATCGAATCATTTACTAAACCAACTCCGTTTAGAGTAAGTTTTTTGTTATCTAAATCCAAATCATATTGTGTCCAGTCTAAAGATTCAATTTCTGTAAAAATCTCCTTTAAATTTTCAGAATTTACAAATTCAAAAAATTCATTTTGGGTAAATAATGAAATACCAGAGTTAGAAATGTTATAAAGTTTAAGAAGATTGTGGTTGTTTTCAGTTTTTAAATAAGTAGAACTTCTAAGGGAGTTTTCAACTAAAAGTTTATTTTTTGATTCGATATATATCCCATTTTTTTCAGTTGAAAATAAAGTATAACCATTACTGGTATTTTGTTTAATCACAAATCCGTTATAATTTGTTGAATCAATAGTTGCGTGAAATTTTTTAATATTTGATTTTTCTGTTATAAGTATGGATTCTATTTTATTTTTACCCATATTATGGTAGCTAATTATAACAGGTTTATCAAAAAACATCTCATTTTTTAAAACAGGTTTATAGTTAACAATGGAATTGAAACCGTTATGGAATTTTTCGAAATTAGGTGAGTTGATTGTACTTATTTTTAAAATAAAAACTGGTTTTGTTGGGACAAAATCAATTAGTTTGAGATCATTTTTAATGTATCTAGTACAGCTAGAAACTACTAAAATTAGTAAGATTAGTTTTTTAGCTCTCATAAATATTATTTGTAAATTTAAGTAACAAAAAATTTAAATTAGTCCATTTTAAAACTTTTTCTGTGATGAATCGTAATTCCATTACTTTTTATTGCATTTTTGTGCTCCTTTGTTGGATAACCCTTGTTTTGTTGCCAATTGTAAGTAGGGAATTTTTTAGATAGTCTTATCATGTAATTGTCTCTTGATGTTTTTGCTAATATCGATGCTGCTGCTATGCTCAAATAAGTTGAGTCTCCTTTGATGAAACACTGGTGTGGAATTTTTAATGAACTTTTGAAAAACTTTCCATCTACTAAAATGAATTCTGGAATAACTTTTAAGTTTTTGATTGCTCTGTTCATAGCTAAAATGGATGCATTAAAAATGTTAATCTTATCTATAGTTTTAACTGAAACATGGCATATTGAATAATCAATGGAGTTTTGTATAATTTCCTCCCTTAAAATCTTTCTTTTATTTTTTGAAATTTTTTTTGAATCATTTAAATCTGGGTTATAATAGTCTTTTGGAAAAATTACTGCAGCAGCGGTCACAGGGCCTGCCAAACATCCTCTTCCCGCTTCATCAGTTCCACATTCAATTAATTTTGAAAAATATTTTTTAAGCATGTAATTAAATCGTTCGATATAAGTTATTTGAAATATATAACTTTACCCAAAGTAAATTAATGAAAATTAAAACTTTTTGGTTTTTATACTTTTCTGCACTGAGCATCTTGTTCTCACAGTCCAATTCCAAAAATATAGACATATTGGGCATGAGTGAGTTAATAGACAATAAAAATGATAGCTTAAACTTGCCAGACATAAAATCTTATCAAATTATTGATATTAAAAATGACACTATTTATCTCGATACTACTCTAACAATTAAAAAACACCACAGATTTAATTACTTGAGAAAAGATAATTTTAATTTACTAAAGTTCTCAAACATTGGTCAAACCTACAATGAGTTAACCTATTCAAATGATGACTTAACTATATATCCAAAAATGAACTTTGATTCAAAAAAACATGCATACATAAATAGCGGTGAAATTTATTATTACCAAGTTCCAACTCCGTTGACAGAGCTACTGTTTAAAACTGTAATGAAGCAAGGTCAGCATACGGACGCTTTTTTTACATCTAATTTATCCGAAAAATTAAACTTTTCCTTGGCATTTAAAGGCTTAAGATCTTTGGGAAACTACCAAAATATATTATCTGGCTCTAAACAGTTTAGGTTTACTACAAAATATAATTCATCCAATGATAAGTACAATTTAAGATTTCATTATGTAACACAAAGTTTTGAAAACAAAGAGAACGGTGGATTGGACGATGAATCAATAATAAATTTTGAATCTGATGATCCATTATTTAATGAACGATCAAAACTTTCAGTAAAATTTGAAAATGCTACTAATAACTTCACGAGTAAGAGGTACTTTATTAATCAAGAGTTTTTATTAAACAATAAAAAAAGTAATAATTCAATTTCAATAGGTCATAATTTTGAATATGAAACACTTAAAAATATTTTTGAGCAGTCTAATGCATCTGAATTTTATGGAGATTTAATTGAAGGTGCTAGTAATGTAAACGATAGGACAAATATTAAAACTTCAAAAAACGAATTTTACACATTTTTGAATTCAAATTTACTTGGAAAAATAAAAGTAATATATACAAATTACAACTATAATTATTCAGTAAATGTGATGTCTGAAACTAATAAAAAGATAAATGAAAATGAAAATGCTGTTTCATTCAAACTTAATAAAAATTTATTTGGACATAAATTTGAGTTTGATTTTGCAAAAAATCTTTTTGGGGATAGACTTGGAGATTTCATTGCAGTAAACACATCATCAGAGAAAAAATTAAAATATGACATTGGATTTTCAATTATTAGAAAACATCCTGGATTATATTATGAGCTTTATCAAAGTAACTACAGTTCATTAAATTGGGAAACAGATGTTAAAAAAAAACTTACTACTAATTTATTTTTTAAAATAAATTTAGAAAGTTTTGGTAATATTGGTTTTGATATCAAAAAAATCACTAATTATACGTTTTTCTCTCTTGAAAACCAGAACAATTTAATTCCTAAAGTCAATCAAATTGAAACCGAGCTTGATTATTTTTATGGATCATGGGAAAAAGAGTTTAAATTTGGAAGATTTGGTTTAGATAATAAGTTAGTCTACCAAAATGTTAATCAAAGTGGAGATTTTTTAAATTTACCTAACTTCATAACAAGAAACACCTTTTATTATTCAAACAAAATATTGAAGGGAGCGCTTTTTTTTCAAACTGGATTAAGTGTTAAGTATTTTTCTAAGTTTTATGCAAATGAATATAATCCAGCTATAAGTTCTTTTCATATCCAAAAAAATAAAAAAATTGGTAAGTTTCCATTAATTGATTTTTTTGCCAATGCAAAAATTAAACAGACTAGAGTTTTTTTAAAAGTCGAACACTTTAACTCTTCATTTACAGGAAATGATTTTTACTCGTCACCAACATACCCTTACAGGGATTTTATTGTTAGATTTGGTCTTGTTTGGAATTTTTTCAACTAGAAAATTAGTTAGCAAAGGGAAGATCACCTTTTTCCTTTGTTTCTAAATTAGAGTACCCCATCAAGTATTTATCAACTTCATATGCCGCTTCTCTTCCCTCAGAAATCGCCCATACAATTAATGACTGACCACGTCTCATGTCACCAGCAGAAAAAATATGAGGTATATTCGTTTGATAATTCTCGGATATTATTTGACCGGCTTTGTTAGTTTTTAGTCCAAGTTGATCTACAATTGAATTTTCATGGCCAGTGAATCCGAGAGCGAGTAGAGCCAGNTCACAAGGCCATATCTTTTCAGAACCCTCAACTTCGCAGAGCTCAGATCTATTGCCATTCTTTTTGGTCCATTCAACTTCAACTGTTTTTAAACTCTTAACATTACCTTTTTTATCTCCAATAAATTCTTTAGTAAGGATACTCCACTGACGTTCAATTCCTTCTTCGTGGGAAGANGTTGTTTTCAACTTAAAAGGCCAATATGGCCATGGATTTTCCTTTGCTCTAATTTTTGGTGGTTTGGGCATAATTTCAAAGTTTGTGACTGATATTGCNCCTTGCCTATTAGATGTCCCTATACAATCTGAACCAGTATCACCTCCACCAATTACAATTACATTTTTACCATTAGCATTTAAATCGTGATAAGTTTTNTTAATACCATCAACTACTTCATTTTGTAATTTTAAAAAATCCATTGCTTGTTTAACTCCATTAAGATTAGAGCCTTTTATTGGTAATTCACGCTTGATGGTAGATCCAGTGCACAAAACGATTGAATCGTAAACCTCTAATTCTTCAATAGANAAATTTTTACCAACCTCAATATTTGTTCTGAATANAATGCCTTCATTGATTAANAACTGAAGTCTCCTGTCAATTATGTNTTTTTCAAGTTTAAAATCAGGTATTCCGTATCTTAAAAGACCACCAATTTTGTTATCTCTTTCAAAAACTTCAACATTATGGCCAGCTTTATTCAACTGTTGAGCTGCAGCCAAACCTGCAGGTCCAGAACCAATTACTGCAATTTTTTTTCCCGTCCTTTTTAGGGGTGGTTTTGGTTTTATCCAACCTTCTTTAAAACCTCTTTCAACAATATATTTTTCAATCATTTCAATCGATACAGGTGGATTTATTATTCCAAGTACACAAGCAGCTTCACAGGGTGCTGGACATAAACGTCCAGTAAATTCTGGAAAATTATTGGTTGAATGAAGTATATGAACTGCCTTTTCCCATTCATTATTATAAACAGCATCATTAAAGTCTGGAATTAAATTTCCGAGGGGACATCCGCTGTGACAAAATGGAACCCCACAATCCATACATCTACCACTTTGTTTTTTTANATTTTCATCAGTGGGCTTAACAGTAAATTCTTTATAGTTTTTGATTCTTTTACGAACAGGGAAATGGGTCTCTTCAGACCGATCATACTCCATAAAGCCTTTTAATTTTCCCATTTAATTTATTATTTCGGAAATTTTTTCTTTTGCCATTTTTTCTAATGCTAATTTATACTCTGTTGGCATTATTTTAATAAAATTATTTGATTCTTTTTTCCAATTGTTAATAAAATATTCAGCTATTTTACTGGACGTAAAACTAAAATGATTTTCAATTAAACTTCGAATTAGATCTTTGTCTTGAGTATCAGGCTTTTCAAACTCAATCATTTCGGTATTAAAGTTTTCCTTTTCAAAGCCTTTAACTTTGTGTACATATGCAATTCCTCCACTCATTCCAGCAGCAAAGTTTCTACCAGTTTCTCCCAAAATTAATACAACTCCACCGGTCATATATTCACAGCCATGGTCACCTACACCTTCAACAACTGCACTTGCTCCCGAGTTTCTGACACAGAATCTTTCTCCAGCTATTCCATTAATATAAGCTTCTCCAGAGGTAGCTCCGTATAATGCAACGTTACCAGTAATAATATTTTCATTAGAAANTAAAGTNGAAGCTTTTGGAATTTTAACGATAATTTTTGCTCCAGAAAGACCTTTACCAAAATAGTCATTTGTATTTCCTTCAATTTTCATTGTTAGCCCTTTTGTTGAGAATGCACCAAAACTTTGACCTGCAGATCCTTTAAAATTTAATTTAAGGGTGTCNTCAGGAAGCCCCTTGGATCCATATAATTTGGAAATTTCATTACTGATTATCGTCCCAACGGTTCGGTCTGTATTTTTAATTTCATATTCAAGGGTCATTTTAACCTTTTTCTCAATTGCAAACTTTGCATCCTTTAAAATTTTGAAATCTAAAACTTTTTCTAATCCGTGATCTTGTTTTGAATTGTTTCTTANAGGATAAGATTTTGGTACATTTGGTTTNTNTAAAATGGAAGATAAGTTGATTCCNTTTGTTTTGTAATTTTTTATTGCATCAACCATATCCATCTTTTGACTTTGACCAACCATTTCGTCTACCGTTCTAAAACCTAAAGTTGCCATTATCNCTCTTAATTCTTGGGCAANAAAATACATAAAGTTAATAACATGTTCTGGCTTTCCTTTAAAGTTTTTTCTAAGTGTAGGATCTTGTGTAGCTATTCCGACAGGACACGTATTTAGGTGACAAGCCCTCATCATTATGCATCCTGAAGCCACAAGTGGAGCAGTTGAAAAACCAAACTCTTCAGCTCCTAAAAGACAAGCTACTGCTACATCCCTACCTGTCTTCATTTGTCCATCACATTCCAAGACAACTCTTCCTCTCAGCCCATTTAAAACCAATGTCTGTTGAGCTTCTGCTATTCCCAATTCCCAGGGAAGTCCTGCATGTTTGAGAGATGTTAGAGGAGATGCACCAGTTCCACCGTCAAAGCCAGAAATTAAAATCACATCTGCTTTAGCTTTTGCAACTCCTGCAGCAATAGTTCCCACTCCAGCTTCAGAAACGAGTTTTACATTAATTCTTGCTTCCCTATTTGCATTTTTTAGATCATATATAAGTTGAGATAAGTCTTCAATTGAATAAATGTCATGGTGAGGTGGTGGAGATATTAGTCCAACATATGGTGTTGAGTTTCTGACTTTTGCTATTAACGGATTGACTTTTGGTCCAGGAAGCTGTCCTCCCTCTCCGGGTTTAGCGCCTTGAGCCATTTTTATCTGAATTTCAGTTGCATTGGTTAAGTAATGGGAACTGACTCCAAATCTTCCAGATGCAACTTGCTTGATGGAACTATTTCTAAAATCTCCATTTTTGTCCTTATTGAACCTAACTGGATCCTCACCACCCTCTCCAGAATTACTTTTGCCCCCAATTTTGTTCATTGCAATTGCCAAGTTTTCGTGGGCCTCTTTGCTTATTGAACCATAGGACATGGCACCGGTTTTAAATCTTTTTACAATTTCAGTCCATGGTTCGACTTCATCAATTGAAATTGGGTCGTGATCGATGAATTTAAACATTCCTCTAAGAGTCATCAATTGCTTGCTTTGCTTGTTTATCTCATCAGAGTAAATTTTATAAGTTTCGTATTTTTCATCTCTAACAGATTGTTGTAATTTTGAAATTGTAGAAGGGTTTAGCATGTGAGCTTCACCATTTCTTCTCCATCTGTAACTTCCTCCAATATCTAAACTCATAAATGTGTTTTGTTTGGAAAATGCTTCAAAATGTCTTTTAGAATGTTCTTTTTCAAGGCTGTAAAGACCTATTCCTTCGATTCGTGTCGGAGTATTTGAAAAATATTTCTCAGTAAAACTTTTTCTTAGACCAAGCGCTTCAAAAATTTGAGAGCTCCTGTACGAATGAAGTGTAGAGATACCAATTTTATTCATCACTTTTAAAATTCCTTTGGCAATAGCTTTATTATAATTTTCAATAGAATCAATTAAAGATTGATCATTGAAAGACCCTAAATTGTGATGGTATTCAATAATTTCGTTAACCAAATAGGGATTAATTGCACTTGCTCCATAACCAAATAACATTGAGAAATGATGAGGTTCCCTTGGTTCAGAGGATTCTATTACAATTCCAAACTTCGATCGTTTCTTCAATTTCATTAATTGATGATGGATATTAGAACATGCGAGTAGAATGGGAATGGCACCAATATCTTCACTTACTCCTCTGTCAGAAATTATTATAATATTGTAACCTTCATCAATTTTCTTACTGACAAGCGAAACCATATTATCAAGTGACTTTTCAATTCCGTTATGACCTTCTTTNNCATTGTAAAGAGCACTTACAGAGAAAGATTTGAAATTATCNTTANTCAAAAACTTAATTTTATCAAGATCCTCATTAGAAATGATCGGATTATTAATTTTTAATTTTTTAGCATGGTCAGAAATAATGTCAAAAACATTAAAATCCCCTCCAATTGCTAGACTTGTATCAGTAACAATCTCCTCCCTAATGCCATCTAGTGGAGGATTAGTAACTTGGGCAAACAACTGCTTAAAATAATTAAATAAAAGCTGAGTTTTGTTTGATAGCACAGCAAGTGGTGTGTCTGTTCCCATGGAACCTATTGCCTCTTTAGCATTTCTACACATAGGTAGAATGATTGTTTTAAGATCTTCTTCAGTGTAACCAAAAATTCTCAATCTAGTTTCAAAATCTAATTTTTCTTTTGGGGTGTTGTTGCCAGTGTAGGGGATGTTTTTCAGAGGAAGAATATTTTCATNTAACCACTTTCTGTAAGGATATTTTGAAACTATTTTAGATTTAATTTCATCATCTTCAATTATTCTGCCCTGATTCATATCAACTAAAAACATTTTACCAGGTTCAAGCCTTCCATGTTTTTTTACATTTTCAGGTTTTATATCGACTACACCTGTTTCTGATGACATTATNACATANCCATCNTTGGTGACAGTATATCTTGAGGGTCTCAATCCATTTCTATCTAATACGGCACCGATGTAATTACCATCAGTAAATGGGATTGAAGCTGGGCCATCCCAAGGTTCCATAATGCACGAGTTGAACTCGTAAAAAGCCTTCTTTTCGTCAGACATAGATTTATGCTTTTCCCATGCTTCAGGAACCATCATCATCATTACTTCAGGAAGTGATCTACCTGTGGCTAAAAGCAGTTCCACAACCATATCCATTTGTGCTGAATCAGATTTTCCAGGTAGAATAATTGGAGATGTTTTTTTTAGATCAGCACCTATAATTTCGGAATTCATTAATTCTTCCCTAGCTAGCATTCTTGTAACATTTCCTTTTCTAGTATTAATTTCTCCGTTNTGACACATGTATCTAAATGGTTGTGCCAAATCCCAAGTTGGAAAAGTATTAGTTGAAAATCTTTGATGTACTAAAGCAAGTTTGGTAACCAGGTTTGCATTAGACAGATCTAAATAAAACCTATCAATGTCTTCAGGGACTAATAGACCTTTATAAATTAACGTTCTATTATGTAAACTTGAAAANTAAAAATAATTTTTTTGAGAAAGTGAGGAACTGTATATTTTATTCTCTGCAATTTTTCTAGCAACAAATAAATTGGTGTTAAATTCTTGTTCAGANAANTTGTTGTGATCATTTTCAACAAANACCTGTCTGATTGTTGGTTGTGATAAAGCTGCAATTTTACCGACGACTTTTGAGTTAACTGGAACATCCCTCCAACCAATAATTTTTAAACCTCTTTTTTCAATTTCACTTTCAAAAATACTAACGCAAAATTGAAGCTGATTTAGTTTTTGAGGAAGAAAAACCATACCAACCGCATATTTGTTAGGCTCTGGTAATTGAAACCCACATTCTTTTCTGAAAAAAGCATCAGGTATTTCAATTAATATACCTGCACCATCTCCAGTTTTGCCATCAGAGCTTACCGCACCTCTGTGTTCTAAACATGTTAGGATGTTTAATGCCTTGTGTATAATATCATTAGTCTTTTCTCCGTTAAGACTACATATNAAACCAGCTCCACAGTTTTCATGTTCAAAGTCAGGNTNATAAAGTCCTTGTTTTTTGTAAGCCATANANTNTATTGGAATNTGTAAATTTAATTATTGTTTTTTATTCAAAACATATATTTAAAACAAATTCAAAATAAATATGAACTTGATAATTATTTCTCAAAAATTTGTTTAAATGGCATAATATGGTCAAATTTTTAATTATTTAACAATATAATATTAACTTAATTTTCGTTTTTTTTTAATATTTTTGAACTTCAAAAAAAATATGGATTTAGTTTTAATTTCAGTATTCATCATAGGTTATTTTTTAATTACAGTAGAGCATTACATTAAAATTGATAAGCTTATTCCTGCACTTGCAATGATGGCTATTATGTGGGCTATTGTTGCTNTAAACCACTTACCAGTTTTCGANATAAATANCCAACTACTAGAACTTGTTCCTACACACATTGATGAGGCAATGTTACACCATTTAGGTAAAACAGCAGAAATTCTAATCTTTTTANTGGGTGCGATGACAATTGTTGAAATAATTGATTTCTTTAGAGGATTTTTGGGAATCAAAAGACTTGTAACAACCAGAAGTAAGGTTAGTTTACTGTGGATTTTTGGATTTTTAGCTTTTTTCCTTTCTGCAATTATTGACAATTTGACCGCTACAATCGTTTTAATCACATTACTCCAAAAAATTGTCCAAGATAGAAACTTAAAATTGTGGTATTCAGGACTAATAATTATCGCTGCAAATGCTGGAGGCGCATGGTCTCCAATTGGAGACATAACAACTACAATGTTATGGATAGCCGATAAAGTAACCGTATTTGATTTAATTAAATACCTAATTGTGCCTTCATTGGTTTGTATGATTGTACCATTTATAATTGCATCACAGTTTAAAGTTTTTAATGGCGAGTTTAAAATGCCTCAAAAAGTAAGAGATGCNGAAGAAAATAAGTATGGAACTAAAATGCTTTTCATAGGTTTGTCGTCTATTATTTTTGTACCTATTTTTAAATTAGCTACTGGATTACAGCCATATGTTGGTATGATGCTTTCTTTGGCTTTTGTTGCAACTATTGCTGAAATCTACAGTAATAAAAAGTTCAGTATAACAAAGATAGATGAGGCTCATGATGATGAATCTGATCATAGTCCAGTACACGCCTCATTAACCAAAATTGAACTACCAAGCATTCTGTTTTTCTTAGGTATTTTAATGGCAGTTGGTGCTCTGGAATCTCTTGGAATTCTGTTTAATTTTGCTGACTTAATCAACGAAACAATACCCAATTCTGATATTGTAATAGTGCTTTTGGGCCATCTGTCAGCTTTGATTGATAACGTTCCATTGGTAGCAGCGTCAATCGGAATGTTTCCAAATCCAATTGATGATCCTTTATGGCATGGAATAGCTTTCTCTGCTGGAACAGGNGGAAGCATGCTGATAATAGGGTCTGCTGCCGGAGTTGTTGCTATGGGCATGCAAAAAATTGATTTCTTTTGGTATATAAAAAAAATTACTTTACTAGCTATGATCGGGTTTTGGGCTGGATATGGAACTTTTATGATTTTTAGAGATTTTTTATTGTAGANTTTAATGACTTACAAAAAAATTNTAGACTGGCTCTACGATCAACTNCCAGTNTATCAAAGAGACGGAATTTTTAAATACAAATTAGATTTATCAGCCATCACGTNTGTTTGTGGTTATTTAGATAATCCTCAATTAAATTTTAGTTCTGTTCACGTAGCCGGTACAAATGGTAAAGGGTCTTCGTCACACATGCTTTCATCAGTTTTTCAAGAAGCAGGTTTAAAGGTTGGTTTGTATACTTCCCCACATTTATTAGATTTTAGGGAAAGGATTAAAATAAATGGCCGTAAGATAAAAAAGAATGATGTTGTCAAATTTGTAATTGATAACAAATTTTTTTTTGAGGAAAATAAAATTTCTTTTTTTGAAATGACAGTTGCGATGGCATTTGACTATTTTTCAAAATCAAATGTTGATTTAGCAATAATAGAGACAGGCATGGGTGGTAGATTGGATGCGACAAACATTATAAAACCAATTTTGAGTTTAATTACTAATGTAGGATTAGATCACCAGCAGTATTTAGGTCAAAACTTGAGAGAAATAGCAATTGAAAAAGCGGGTATAATTAAAAAAAATATTCCAGTGGTTGTTAGCGAATATCAAAAAGAAATTGAAGATATTTTTGTTGGAAAAGCTGAAAAACTTTCTACTAAAATTTATTATGCTGATAAACAGAAAATTTGTAAAAAAACTGACTTAAAAGGAAATTATCAATTGAAAAATTTAAATGGAGTAATTGAATGTTTCTCAAAACTGAAACAATTCAATATTAGTGAGGATAATATTAAAATTGGNTTAAATAACATCATAAAAAATACTGGATTAAAGGGCAGATGGGAGACTTATTCAAAAAACCCTTTAACCATTATGGATGTTGGCCATAACTATGATGCTTTTAAANATATAGTNGTTCAAATTAGTAAAATCAATTTTAACAAATTAATTNCGNTTTTAGGTTTTACAAAAGGGAAAGATTATAAAAAAATCTTAAATGAATTTCCAAAATTTACATCTTTTTATTTTTGTGAATTAAAATCAGAAAGATCTGAAAATATGAGNAAAATTTATAACTATGCTCTTTCCAAAAAAATGGACTGCAAATATTTTGATACTATTGATCAAGGTTATAAAAAAGCTTTAGAAAATTCTAAAAAAAATGATCTTATATTTGTTGGTGGAAGCAATTTTACAATTTCAGAATTTTTAGAGATCAATGTCTAAACACCNAATTTTACAGTACTTAAACTTAATAAAACATAAATGAAAAATNTAATAGTTATTGGACATCCAAACAAGGANTCTTTTTGTTATGATGGAATTTTTAAAACAGTTNTTGATGAGCTAGATANNGCAGGTGAANANATTGAAATCATTGATTTATATAGAGATAGTTTTACTAGACCCAGGGATCAAATTATAAAAAAATATCAAAACCTTGTTACCTGGTGTCAAAGAATTTATTTTATATCACCTGTTTGGTGGTTCCGATTAACACCAAGAATGGAAATTTTTTTTGATGAGGTTTTTACTCAAGGTTTCGCATACAAATTTGTAAATATTACAAAGCTTTACGCNTATCCTGTACCTTTTTTAAAGGACAAAAAAGTAAGAACTTACATCACTCATGGATCTCCANCTNTACCTGTAGTAACTCTTTATGTCAANTCCATCAAGCTAAGGTTGGTTATGGGTGTTTACACTTTTGTGTTTGGCTGGCGCCTTTCTTTGTTTTCAAAAACAAAACAGTTCTGGTCGGTGCCATTTGTATCCACAAAAAAAAGAGAAAAATATCTCAAAACTGTAAGAAAAGATATCAAAAGAGATATTAAAGTTGATTAGTCTTTATATTAATTTTAATTNAGCAATGTTAANAATTGCTCACAANAAGTTTTATAATCATAATCTAGGTGATAANCACAGGTTTCCAATGGCTAAATATGATCTGATNCCACGANAATTAATTTCGGAAAAAGTTTGTAATAAAAATAACTTTTTTGATCCNAAAGATTTAATCATNTCTGATATACTTTCAACCCACGATATTGAATACATAAACAATTTAGTAAACTTAACCATGTCAAAAAATGAGGCAAGATCTATTGGTTTCCCTTTGACATCAGCGTTAATTGAAAGAGAAAAAAAAATCGCTCAAGGAACCATCGAATGCTCTTTACATTCAATAGAAAACGGAGTATCATTAAATATGGCTGGAGGCACACATCATGCTTTCAGAAAAAAACCTGGTGCTTTTTGTATGTTAAATGATCAAGCTATTGCGGCTAACTTTTTACTAGATAAAAACTATTATAAAAAAATTCTGATTGTTGATTTGGACGTTCACCAAGGAGATGGAACAGCTTCAATATTTCAGAANGACAGAAGAGTTTTTACACTTTCTTTTCATGGTAAAAAAAATTATCCTTTTCGCAAAGAAAAGAGTGATTTTGATTGTGAGTTTGAGGATGGNACTGATGATNAGTTTTATTTAAAAAAATTAAAAANACTTCTGCCTGTTTTGATTGANAGAATTGAGCCTCAATTTGTTTTTTATTTAGCAGGTGTNGATGTTTTGAAAAATGATAAGCTGGGTCGTTTGTCTTTATCACTTGATGGTTGTAAAGAAAGAGACAGATTTGTAATGGAGACATGTAGTAAATTGAAAATACCTCTTCAAATTAGTATGGGTGGAGGGTATTCATCATGTATTGATGAAATTGTGGAAGCACACTGTAACACCTTTAAACTAGCACAGCAAATTTATTTTCATAACTAAAAATTCAAATATATTTTATATTTTGCGTCCCCAACTAAAAATACAGTATGAAAAAGAAAATTTTTATTTTTACCTTTTTTTTGTTACTATATAAGTCGTATGCTCAGGAATACTTTCCAACCAATATTGACATAAAATCTGAGCTCAAAACTCATGTTTTAATTGAGAACGCGACGATAATAGTTTCGCCTGGTGAAATTATAAAAAACGGTTCTTTACTTGTTAAAGATGGCAAAATTGTTGAGGTTGGTTCCGGTTTTTTGATTCCAAGCAATACCGTTAAATATGACATGTCTGGACATTATATCTATCCATCATTTGTGGATGTTTCTAGTTCATTTGGAACCAAAAANCCCTCNAACTCCTCCCGTTCTAGAAGTACAGAATACAAAGCATCAAGGCAGGGTTATTATTGGAATGATCACATTATGAGTGATTATAATACCATTACCGATTTCAGTTATGATACAAAAAAATCTAAAGAACTGAGGGAATTTGGATTCGGAATAGTAAATAGTCACCGAAAGGATGGGGTGCACAGGGGAACAGGAGCATTGGTTGCTTTAGATGATAAGTCAAACAACTCATTTAGAATTTTAAAACCAATCTCAACTGAAAACCTTTCATTTGACAGAAGCTCACAGTTTAGTCAAGCATACCCAAGTTCAANTATGGGGGCAATGGCTTTAATTAGACAATTTTATCATGATCTTAAATGGTACAAGGATGGAGGAAGTAAATCAACTGACATGGCCATTGAAGCGGCTATCAAAAATTATTCTCTTCCTAAAATTTTTAGTACTAATGATAAATTAAATGTGATTAGAGCCCTTAAAATTTCGGATGAACTTGGTTTCAAAACTATAGTTGAGGGTTCAGGCTATGAATTCGAAAACATTGAGGATTTGAAAAATTATGACAACACAATTGTCGTTCCTATTAACTATCCAAAAGCATTTGATTTAACCGATCTTCATATAGTTGAAAAGTTAACATTAAATCAACTAAAGAGGTGGAATCAAGCACCATCAAATTTAGTTCAGCTATCAAAAAATAATATCAATTTTGCTATTAGCCCCAAGGACGTCAAGAACTCATCAGAATTTTTTAATAACATTCGTAAATCGATTTCTTATGGCCTAAGCCGTGAAAAGGCCCTTGCTGCCCTAACAATCAATCCCGCTAAGGCTATCAATATGGAGGATAAAATTGGAGTAATCAAAAATGGAGCTTATGCAAACTTTCTTGTAACGTCTGGTCCAATATTNGAAAAAGAAACCATTATTTTCGAGAACTGGGTATTGGGTAATAAACATACAGTTAAGAATGTTCCAAAAAATTCTATTGATGGAGACTATATTTTTTCAGATAATGGTTCAAAATACGAACTGGGAGTCAAAAACAGCCAAGGTAAGATCAATGTCTCGCTGAAAAAGGATAGTATAAAACTAACTGTTAAGTCTACTGTGAAAAATGGATGGTTGAACATGTCTATTGTAGACAAGAAAAATGAATTATATGGTTTTATTAGTTCTAACATTAACAACAANAGTTTGAGTTCCATTTCATTTACNGATTTTAAGGGAGATAAAAAAAANATTTTCTTAAATAAATCAGCTGAAAATAAAGATTCTAANAAAGAATCAAAAAAATATAATCAGTATGACCTTGTTCCAGTCTCTTATCCAAATAAAGCGTATGGTTTTAAGTCTAAACCTAAAAAACAAAATATTTTGTTTAAGAACGCAACCGTCTGGACTAGTGAGTCCGANGGTATTCTTGAAAATACAGATGTGTTGGTTATTGATGGTAAAATAAAATCTGTTGGTAAAAACTTAAACTTTTCAGATGTTAAAATTATTGATGCTACAAACAAACATATCACTGCCGGAATAATTGATGAGCATTCTCACATAGCCGCCTCGAGTATAAATGAGGGAGGACAAAATTCCTCTGCTGAGGTTTCGATAAAGGATGTAGTTGACCACGAAGATATTAATATATACAGAAATTTAAGTGGTGGTGTAACTACAATTCAGATTCTACATGGATCTGCAAATCCAATTGGGGGNCAGTCTGCTATAATCAAGTTAAAGTGGGGAGAAAAAAATGATGAAATGATTTTTAAGGACGCACCAAAGTTTATCAAGTTTGCACTTGGGGAAAATGTTAAACAATCCAATTGGNGAAGCTACAACAGGTACCCCCAATCCAGAATGGGAGTTGAGCAAGTATTTGTTGACCATTTCCAAAGGGCTAGTGAATATGATAAAGAATGGAAAAAGTATAATAATTTACCCAAAAGAGAAAAAAACAAAACTATCGCCCCTAGGTTTGATATCGAAATGGAGACGATTGCTGAAATATTGAATAACGAGAGGCACATATCATGCCATTCATATGTTCAAAGTGAAATCAANATGCTTATGAAAGTCGCTGAAAAATTTGATTTCACTGTAGCTACATTCACTCATATTCTTGAGGGCTATAAAGTCGCTTCACTAATGAAAAGACACGGAGTAGGAGGTNCAGCATTTTCAGATTGGTGGGGCTACAAGTTTGAGGTTAATGATGCCATTCCTTACAATGGTCCAATAATGACAAAAGCAGGAGTGTTAGTTGCTTACAATTCTGATGATGCAGAAATGTCTAGAAGACTAAACCAAGAAGCTGCCAAAGCTGTTAAATATGGTAATTTGAGTGAAGAAGAAGCTTGGAAATATGTTACTTTAAATCCTGCTAAACTTTTAAAAATTGATGATAAAGTTGGAAGTATAAAAGTTGGAAAACATGCGGATTTAGTTCTATGGGATAATAATCCTCTTTCTGTATATGCCAACGCTGAAAAAACAATGATAGAAGGGATTTTCTATTATGAAAAAGATAATATTGAATCTATGTTAAAGAGCATACAAGAGGAAAAAAACCTTATACTTTCAATGATGATTGAAGCAAAAAAAAGAGGTGAGGAAACTGTGGAGCCTGTCATTGAAGAAAAAAGAATTTATGAATGTGAAACTGTCGAGACAATATTATGAGAAAAATTATATACTTAATCATTTGTTTTTTTTTATCTGCTAGCTGGTCCCAAAAGCAGATCCCAGGTCAGGATCAGACCAAAACTATTTTACTTTATAATGCTAAAATTATTACAGGAACTGGAAGTATAATTGAAGATGGTTTTTTTGGATTTAGTGATGGTAAAATTGATCACCTTAGTNTTTCTAAACCACAAAAGGTATATGATNNAGAAATTGATTTGAANGGAAAACACATTTACCCTGGATTTATTGCATTAAACTCCACCTTGGGNTTAGTTGAAATAAGTGCCGTTAGAGCCAGTGATGATGAAAGGGAAATGGGTACATACAATCCAAATATTCGTTCGATAATTGCATATAACGCTGAATCAAGAATTGTTGAAACAATGAGATTGAATGGNGTGTTNATTGGTCAAATTACACCTAGAGGAGGAGTTATTTCNGGAAGCTCTTCAGTAGTTCAATTTGATGCTTGGAACTGGGAAGATGCAACCATTAAGTATGATGAGGGTATGCATGTTAATTGGCCCAATCCCTACAGAAGACCAAGTAGATGGTCTTCTGGATCAAGAACTGTTACCTCATCTGAAAAATATTTAGACCAAGTTAACGATTTAAAAAATGTTTTCAATAAAGCTAGCTCATACAATAGTAATTTTTCAGAAAAATTGGATTTAAAATTAGAGTCCATGAAAAACCTATTTAATGGAACGCAAACATTGTACCTTCACGCTAAAGATCAAAGACAAATTGTTGATGGTGTCTCCTTTTTTAAGTCTCTTGGTATTAATAAAATCGTTGTCATTGGAGGTGACGAAGCCCTTCAAATCACAGAATTTTTAAAGAAAAATAACGTTTCGGTGATTGCTTCTCACCCACACAGACTTCCATCTAATGAAGATTCAGACGTAAAGGAAGCATTCAAACTGGCCAATATTCTTGTTTCAAATGGCATTAATATGTCTATTGATGTTCGCGGAGGAATGGAGAGACCTAATACAAGAAATCTTCCATTTTTCGCNGGAAGCTTTGTAGGTAATGGTTTGGATTACAATTCAGCAATACAATCGCTNACAATAAATCCTGCAAAAATTTTAGGAATTGAAAAAGACTATGGAAGTCTTGAAGTTGGTAAAAGTGCAACTTTTTTTGTAAGTAAAGGAGACGCACTTGNTATGAAAACAAATATCCTAGATCATGCTTTCATTGATGGTCGAGAACTTGAATTATCGAATCATCAAACAAAACTCAGGGACAAATTTTTAGAGAAAGTTTCTAGAAACAATTAATTTTGTCAAAAAATTGATTTGACAAATCTCTCAATTGTTATTGTTAANTANAAAACNTGGTCAAGTCTTTGTCTATGTTTAGACAGTATTAAGAAACAAGACANCANNCANATCAACACAATAGTTGTTGATAACAACTCTAGTGATAATAATATATCAGAATTCAAAACAAAATATGATTGGGTTGAATGGATTGAAAACTCAGAAAATTTAGGTTTTGCAAAAGCCAATAATATCGGTGCTTCCAAAGCAAAATCACAATGGCTACTGTTTTTAAATCCTGACACCATATTAGACGAAAATGTTTTGGAACCATTATTGAATTTTTGTGAAAAAAATGATTCTCACAAATTAATTGGCATTAAACAATTGAGTGATAGTAATGAACATACCAACTCATTTGGTTTTTTTCTTTCTTTTTGGACAATGACAGGTATATTTAGAGCAATTTCGAGATTATTTAGAGGTTCTTACAAATTTTATAATAATAATGAAATCTCCTACCCAGATTGGATCTCAGGGTCTTTTATTTTAATTAGAAGAAAAGATTTTGAGTTATTAAATGGCTGGGATGAGGATTTTTGGATGTATTATGAAGATATGGACCTTTGTAGAAGAGGAAAAAATCTTGGACTTCAAGTGACATTACTTAATAACTGGAAATGTATTCACTCGCATGGAAAGGCTTCTAGAAAAAATGATCAAACTAAAATTCTTACAAAATCAGAAGTAATAATATCGTCACACATTTATTTAGAAAAACATTTAAATAATTCTTTTAAATACCAAACTCATTTACTGTTGATATTTTTCCAGGCTTCGGAATTGACAATAAAGTCGTTTTTTTCTAAAATCCAAAGGGAAATATTAAAAAACTTGTTAAAATTTTGGTTTATAGGGATTTTTAAAAACCAATGGAAAAGTAAAATGGTAAAAGACTAATTAAAACTTTACTATTTTTAAATCTCTAATTATTAAAATCATTGATGAATAAAATTAACTCAAATTTCCTATATAGACTAATTGTTCCAAAATTAATTAGGACACTTATATGGAAGAATTATTTAAAAAAAATGATCTTAAGTCACTATGGAAACTCAAAAGATCAAGAGATTAAAGATCTAATAAATAACATAAAGGAAAATGGGTTGAAGATAATTTCGAGTAAATTGAAAGGAGATTATAATCAGGAACAAATTAATGTAAATTATGATGCTGAAAATAAAATGAAGTTTGTAGATTTTGACATTAACAAAAGAATTTATTTTAAAAAAAACTGGTCNAAAAAAAGAATTCAAAAGGCTTTTAATCAATTATTAATNGAACAAGATGAAAATAGNCCACACAGGTATTTAACTGAAAAATTTAATGTNGATGANAAAACANTTGTNGCAGATATNGGATGNGCTGAGGCTAACTTTTCNNTAGANATTNTTGATAAGGTAAAACACATATATTTATTTGANACNAATAATGTTTGGGAGCAGCCACTAAAATNTACATTTGAAAAATACAAGNATAAGGTAACAATNGTTAANAAGAAATTTTCTAATGTTGATNCTGAAAGTTCNGTNAATGGTAGTAAATTTTTGANGGANAAGGGAGTAAATTTTATNAAAATTGATGTTGATGGTTATGAAAATGAAGTNATGANTAATATTNANGAAATGATTAAAAANTCAAATGACATGAAANTTGCTTTGTGTACTTACCANGNNCAAGANGATTACAATAAATACNCAAAANNATTNAGGTCTTTTGGNTTTGANGTAACNAGTTCCAAAGGNTACATGATTTTNTANTGGGATAAAAATTTNAAATTNCCNTTTTTAAGAAGGGGNCTTATTAGAGCAAAAAAATAAANANCTGTTATTTTANATATTCAANTTTTATTNTTAATTANAATTATTAGGTTTGNTTNTTAAAGTCTAAATACTATCTTAGCCAAATTAAAATCTTAAAATATTATGAAAAACCTATTATTTGTTATCACATTTATTGCTTTATTTTTAAGCTGTGACCAACCAGCCCCATCAAATACAGACTATGATAAGGGAATTGCATTGTTTGAAAAAAACAAGGTCATAGCTAACGAAAGTTTCAATCTTTTTATTGCCAAGGATTTGGAAGGCATGATGGACATGCATTCTGAAAGTCTTATTTGGTCACCTGCAAGCACAACTGATTCTCTTTCCAAAGATGAATTTAGGACAGGTATGAAAGAATGGATGACAGAGTTTGATGAATTTAAATTTATTGATCGGCAGTTTTATCCTGGTGTAAATGAAGACTTTATTCCCAATGGTTCTGTTAGAACATATGGTACATGGTTAGGAACTCACAAATCAGGAAAAGAAACGGTCACAAAATATTACTCTGTCTTAGAGTTTAATGAAGATGGAAAAATTACTGCTGATTTAGAGTATTTTGATGTTGGTGGAGTGTTTGACCAACTGGAGGAAACTCAGAAAGAGGAATAGCTTAATAATATTTTTTATTAAAAAGGGCGCTTAGCTCAGTTGGTTCAGAGCACTTGGTTTACACCCAAGGGGTCGGGGGTTCGAATCCCTCAGCGCCCACCATTTTAACCTCACTTACAAAGTGGGGTTTTCTTGTAAATTGAAATCAAAAAATATTTATGAAAGTTCTAGTTACAGGCGCATCGAGAGGTATTGGTTTACAAATTGTAAAAGATTTACTGGATCAAGGTCATGATATAGCTTTGCACTATAATAAAAATAATTCAGACCTAAAATCATTATTAAAAAATTACAAATCAGATTCATTCATGGTTAAAGCTGATCTTTCAACAATAGATGACATAAATAATCTGGTAGATGAAACCTGTAAAAAATTTAATTTCCCAGATTGTATAATTAATAATGCTGGAATTGCTGAGCCTTCCAAAATTTCTCTCGATATGAATGAGTGGAGTGATCTTTTTGAAAAAACTATAGATATAAACTTAAAAGCACCAGCTCTAATCATTAAAGAATTCATTGAACTTAAAAGAAAGAAAAACATAAATTCAAGATTACGTTTAATTAATATATCTTCAAGAGCTGCTTTTAGAGGTGAGGAACAAGACTACATTTCTTATGCATGTTCTAAAGGTGGTCTAATCTCCTTAACCAAAACAATTTCTAGGTCATTTGGAAAAACAGACAATGTAATAGCAATAAGTATCGCTCCAGGTTTTGTTAGAACCGATATGGCTCAAAGTATTATTGATGAAATTGGTCAAGAAGCAGTTGGCAAAGGGATTACATTAGATAGGCTTACAGAACCAAAAGATATTTCTCCAATTATTTCTCTTATTACAAATGGGAAGTTAGATCATTCTTCTGGTTCTACTATTGATATAAATGGAGGAAGTTATTTGAGATAGAAAATAAAATTATTAAAAGCTAGTTTAAAGCTAAATTTTTTCGTTTTTCAAGATAATATAATTGTATAACTAAAACCTATGTTAACATAACTAAAATGTATCAAAAATTAATCGTTAAAAGGCTACTTTAACAAAAATAATTATTTGAAAAAGACAGTATACTTTTTTCTTTTCTCCTTTACCAAAAATAGATTTTGGGCCTTTTCACAAATGGGTATTAATCATGATCTAATCAAAAATGTAAATGGTCTGGAATTTTATAAACTTCTGGGTTCCGGAGGTAAGACTGGATTTAGTTTATTTCCTGACTTCTCGACCTATGCTATGATTTCCGTATGGAATAATAATGAGGACGCTGAAAATTTCTTAAGAACAAGCAAATTGATTAAATCTTATAAACGAAAATCAAATAAAATTCGTGTATTAGTCATGGAACCTTTTCACAGTCATGGACTTTGGTCAGGTGTTAATCCATTTAAAATTAAAAACCCTAATATCAAAAAAAACTCAAAAGTTGCCATAATAACTAGAGCTACATTAAATTTCTCCAAATTGTTTTCTTTTTGGAAAACTGTTCCAGATTCGAGCAAAGCTATCTCTGAGGCAAAGGGAGTCTATTATTTTAAAGGAATTGGTGAAATACCTTTTACTCAGCAAGCAACAATAAGTTTATGGAATTCCTTAGACGATGTTTTGGAGTTTGCTTATAAATCAAAAGCTCATGCAAAAATTGTTAAAAGAACAAGACAAGAAAAATGGTACAAAGAGGAATTGTTTTCTAGATTTTATTTATTAAAAGATTTTATGATTAAATAATATGAAAAAGGTTGCTATAGTGGGTTCCGGAATTGCGGGCATTTCTTTGTCCATAAGATTGTCAAGACTTGGTTACAAGGTTGATGTTTATGAGAAAAATAGTTATCCTGGTGGAAAATTAACGACTATAAAATCAGGACAATACAGCTTTGACGCTGGACCACAACTTTTTACAATGCCTAACTATGTTGATGAGTTATTTGAAATATGTAATGAAGATCCAAGAGATTATTTTAATTACAAAAAAAAGAAAATAGGTTGTAAATACTTTTGGGAAGATGGTTTAGAACTGAATGCTTATTCCGAAAGAGAAAAGTTTTTGGAAGAAGTAAAAATTAAGCTCAACGTAGAAGAAAAAATACTTAATGATTATTTAGAGAAAGCAAAAAAAAAGTATGATTTATCTAATAAAATTGTTCTAGAAAAATCACTACATAAGTTGAGTACTTTTTTATCAAAAGATACTTTAAAAGCAGTTCTTAATTTTAAAATATTTGAGTTTTTTAAAACTTTAGCATCAGTTAATGAAAACCAGCTTAAAGAGGATCATTTGGTCCAATTTTACAACCGATTTGCCACATATATAGGTTCATCACCTTTCAAAACATCTGGAATTATGACTGTAATTCAACATTTGGAAACTCATTACGGAACTTTTTTCCCTGAGGGTGGATTAAGGACCATTACAAAAGTATTGGTTGATTTGGCTAAACGAAACAAAGTCAATTTTATATATAATACAGAGGTTACAGAAATTTTATATGAAAATAATGTTGTTAATGGAGTTAAAATTGATGGTAATAGTAAAAAGTATTACGACATTGTTATATCAAATATGGATGTATTTTTTACATATGAAAAACTTTTGAAAAAAATAAAAACACCATACAGAGTAAAAAACGTTAAATCTTCAAGCTCAGCTTTGATTTTTTACTGGGGAATAAATAAAGTCTTTAAATCCTTAGAGTTGCATAATATCTTTTTTTCAAAAAATTACAAAAAGGAATTTCAATCCATTTTTAAAGAAATGAATTTTTGTGAGGATCCAACTATTTATTTAAGTATTACGTCAAAAGATAACAAATCTGATGCCCCTGTAGGATGTGAAAACTGGTATGTTATGATCAATACTCATTACGATGTAGGTCATGACTGGAATGATTTAGCTAGTCGTTATAAAAAAATCATAATTAAAAAAATTGAAAAGGTTCTTGGTCAACCTATCGAAGAAAATATTATTTCTGAAAAGACTCTTTCTCCATTAAATATCCAAGAAAGAACTCAATCTTACAGGGGNGCACTATATGGCCCATCGAGTAATCAAACTTTTTCAGCATTNCATAGACANCCCAACTTTACAAATAAATTAAAAAATCTTTATTTCTGNGGTGGAAGTGTTCANCCAGGCGGTGGCATTCCAATGTGTTTATTATCATCAAAAATTGTGAGTGANTTGATTTCTTCNNAATATCACACTAAATAGCTAGTANNCATTAATTTATAANTTTTTAAATTTGAAATATGACAACTTGNAACAACTCTAGCCTAGCTGTATATTCNCCNACAAATGGCAATCCATGGGATATTGCAAAAATAAAGTTTATTTACAGACGATTAGGTTTTGGGATAAGTTTGGCAAAAGCTAAATCGAAATTGGAGCTAACTCCAACAAAGTTAATTGATGAAATAATAAATGAAGCTTCAAATCTACCACTTACTACTGCTCCAGATTGGGGATTTTGGAACAATAATGAGATAAATCAATCTGGAAAAAATCAATCACACTATAAAAATATTTGGCAAAGACAAGCTTTTTCTAATTTTTTAAATGACGGTTTTAGAGAAAGATTAACCCTTTTTTGGAGTAACCATTTTGTGACCGAATTTTATGACTATAATAGAGCTCCATATCTTTATCAATACCACTCCAGGTTGCAACAATATTCTTTGGGAAACTTCAAAGAATTTGTCAGTGCTATTGGTTTAGAGCCTGCTATGCTACTCTATTTAAACGGCTATTCAAATAAGAAAAAAGCTCCAAATGAAAACTATGCGAGAGAGTTGTATGAACTTTTTACTCTAGGTGAGGGTAATGGTTATGAATCAATCGATATAACAGAAACGGCAAGGGCCTTGACAGGGTACAATAAATACTCTGACGGAAATGGTAGCGCAATTGTATTTAATAATAATACTTTTGACAACCAAGAAAAAACAATTTTTGGCAAGACTGGTAATTGGGGATATCAAGATGTAATTGATATACTTTTTGATGAAAAAAAGGACTTAATTGGAAAATTTATATGTCAAAAATTATATAAATATTTTGTGAGTCCAGTTGTTGATGAAAATATTGTAAACCAATTATCATCAACACTAATTTCTAACGATTTTGAATTAATTCCTGTATACAAATTATTATTCAAAAGTGAGCATTTTTTTGATTCTAGCTCATCAAATGTTTTAATAAAAAGTCCTATTGATATATTTATTTTTATTCAAAATGATTTTGAATTTGATTTCCCTGATACTTTCCAAAATAATTATCATAATTATATGAAAAATAAGTGCATTGAAATGGGCCAGGAGATTTTTAAACCTGTTGATGTAGCTGGTTGGCAGGAAAATCAAGATTGGATTTCAACAGGCACTCTTCCAATGAGATGGGAGTTTAGTGAGTACATAATTAAAAGACATTGGGCAAAAAANAAAGAACAGTTTAGAAATTTNATTATTGATTTNGTTGGNAAGGATGAAAAAAATCCAAANACNATNGTTAATCAATTAAAAAACTTTATGTTTTGTAANTACGATATNAANCAAGAAGAAATGATTGACGCTGTNAATGTNTTNAANGGNGATACNCCNGAAAANTATTTTGANGANGGTACNTGGANNCTTGATTATGANTCTGTTCCAAATCANGTTTATAATTTAATTCTNTTTTTTTTAACATTNCCCGAATNNCAATTGAAATAAAATGAAAAANAAGAATTATTTAAANTCCAAAAANCANAGAGATGAACATTCATCTTGGNCAGGGAGAAGAGGNTTTNTNAAGACTCTNGGACTTGCTGGTGCTGGAGCNATCTCTTTTGGAAATANTTCTTTNTCAGTAATTAATTCTAANTTCTTAACNAATGCCCTAAAAAATTCNTANNCAGANNGATCNTTAGTNTTAATTCGANTAAAGGGNGGTAATGATGGCNTAAATACAATNATTCCTNTNTANGANTATGATAATTATATAAANAAAAGACCNAATATTCATATACCTAANTCAAATATTATAAAATTAAATGANAGGTTCGGTATACCAAANTTTATGGNNGANATTCAAAANGTNTGGAAAGATGGAAANATGAAAGTTNTTCANGGTGTTGGNTATGAAAACCCNANTGGNTCNCATTTTAAATCTTCTGATATTTGGGCNTCTGCAACTCNNGATNCTGAAATNTCNTCNGGTTGGTTNGGAAGATATTATGATGAAAANTANNTNGATTATTTAATAAATCCTCCAAAAAAACCATTAGCTATTCAAATAGGAAGTAGAGGTAATCTTATTTTTAANGGATCTAATACAACATATGCTTTCGCTGTTTCAAGTCCTGAACGATTAAAAAAAGTAGCAGAAAACGGAACNTTATTTGATACTAGAAACCTTCCTAATTGTACTCATGGTGATCAACTAGAATTTTTGAGAAGAATTTCAAATGCAACTTTTAGCTATGCATCTGTAATACATGAAGCATATAATAATTCTGAAGATTTTAATCAATACAATTCAAAAAATAGCTTAGATAAGCAACTAAGTCTTGTTTCAAGATTAATAAAAGGAAATCTTGGTACCAAAATTTACATGGTTTCTCTTGGGGGGTTTGACACCCATGGTAACCAACCCGATAGACATGAACAATTACTTAGTACATTATCAAGTTCGATAAAAGTTTTCTATGATGACCTCAAGTATTATGGATTAGACAATAAAGTTCTATCAGTAACTTTCTCAGAATTTGGTAGAAGAGTTGCNGAGAATGGATCAATGGGTACAGATCATGGTACTGCTGCGCCCATCATGCTATTTGGTTCCGCTCTTAAAGGAAATGGATTCGTTGGAAATCATCCAAGTCTGACTGATCTTAATAACCGTGGAAACCTAAAATACTCCATAGATTTTAGATCAATATATACAACTTTATTAACTGACTGGTTGTGTGGTGATGGCCAGTACATAAATAAAGCCATGCTTGGAAAAGAATATTCATTGTTAGGATTGGGTTTAAATTGTAATGAAGATGTTATTGATTTCAATAATATTATTCCTTACCATGCAGCAATTTATTCTAATAATCAAGTCGATTTACATTTAAGAATTAACCAGGATCATCATATCAAAATTTATATTTATGATACCTTGGGAAGAAATAACGGTATGATTTTCAATGACCTTTTGAGAAAAGGTACTCACATATTCCCATTAGATAGAAATATGTCGCAAAAGAGTTTATCTTCTGGTCAATATTTTTACAATATTAAGATTCAAGGAGGGAATGACTTGAATAAGTCATTCATTGTAAAGTAAATTACAGACTAGTAAAAAGTTTTTCCATTTTTTGACTTTCTTCATCTGCAAGTTCTTTATCAACNAGAATTCTTCCGCTGTGCTCATCTGTAATCAANTTTTTTCTAGATGCAATATCAAATTGAACTTGTGGAGGGATTGTGAAAAATGATCCAGCTGATGCACCTCTTTCTACAGCNACAACAGCAAGACCGTTTCTAACACTTGATCTTATTTTTTTNTAAGATATAACTAAAGACGCATCAATTTTAGATTCGAACTCATCAGATTTTTTCAAAAGTAAATTTTCTTCANTTTCAGTTTCTTTAAGTATGGCCTCTAACTCTCCTTTTTTGTGCTCTAGGTGATCAGTTCTTTCTTTAAGATTTTCTTCATTTTGCACAATTGACTCTTTTTTAAATTCAATTTGAGCAGTTAATTCTTTAATTTGTTTAGTACAAAGTTCGATTTCAAGCTCTTGAAATTCAATTTCTTTACTTANTGATTCAAAAGCCCTGTTGTTTCTTACATTTTTTTGTTGATCATTNTATTTTTTGATCATTTCTTTTGAATGTTCGATTGTATTTTGTTTGGATTTAATCTCNGANTTGTACTGTTCAAGTTCTTCATTCATTTTTTCGATTCTTACTTTCAAACCTGAAACTTCATCTTCAAGGTCTTCTACTTCGAGAGGTAATTCACCTCTAATACTTCTTATTTTATCAATTCTAGAGTCAATTAATTGTAAGTCATATAATGCTCTTAACTTNTCTTCGACTGTAAACTCAGTTTTTTTTGCCATAATTAATATAATTNACAGGGTTCGTTATNGTATTTGATTTGACGCACGCAAACTTAGGAATTTTTTTATTAAGAAAATCTAAAATTACATCTTTTGTGAACTGTTCACTTTCATAATGTCCAATATCTAGCAGTAATATTTTATTTTCAGATTTAAAATAGTCATGGTATTTCAGATCAGAGGTAATGAAGCAATTTACATTTTCTTTTAATGCATTTCCGATTGCAAAGCTTCCAGATCCCCCAAGGACAGCGATCTTTTTTATTTGATTCCCGGTAAAATTGGAGTGTTTTATGAAGTTTGATTTCATTTTTTTACTTATAAAGTTTAAAAAATCTTGCTCTTCCATTGGTTTTTCGATATGGCCAACCATTCCCATACCAGTACCAGGATTTTTACTAGGTATTAGAAAAGATGTTTTTTTTAATCCTATTTTTTTTGAAATCATGTAATTAACGCCCTTTGGATGGTTATCAAGATTAGTATGAATAGCATAAATATTAATGTTATTTTTTATTGCTTTTCGTACTGTTCTTTCAACGTAGGTTTCCTCAGTTAATTTTTTTAGACCATGAAATATTATAGGATGAAATGAAATAATTAAGTTACATTTTTTTTTTAATGCCTCTTCAACAACTTTTTCAGTTGTGTCAATTGTAATTAATGCTTTTTTAATTTCAGAATTTCTGTCTCCAACTATTAAGCCTATATTATCAAAATCTTCAGAGAATTTTTTTGGAGACCATGTTTCAATTATTTTTATTATTTCGTGAAGTTTCAATAACATGTATTACAAATTTATAAATAATGTGTACAATACTTAATTAGATTTAAATTTTTAATTTAGTCTTATGTATTTTTTCAAATACCTTCTTTACCCACTTTTGTTTATTTATTTTATTATTACAAGTTTAAAGAATTTTCTTTTTGAAATAAATTTTTTGAAATCCAAAAAATTTGATTTACCNCTAATCGGAATAGGAAATTTGAGTTTTGGTGGAACTGGAAAGACTCCAATGTCTGAGTTCATTATTGAAAATTTCAACCAAAATTTTAATCTGGCTTTTTTAAGTCGGGGGTATAAAAGANCAACTAGTGGTTTTGTATTAGCAACAAATNATTCAAAAGTTGATACAATTGGTGATGAGCCTTTTCAGATTTTCAAAAAATTTAAAAANNTAAAAGTTGCTGTCGACGAAAATAGATCGAATGGAATCNAAAACTTAATNCAAATGTTTCCCTCATTAGATGCTATTGTACTGGACGATGTTTTTCAGCACAGGTATATTAATCTAAAATTAAATATTTTGTTGACATCCTATAATAAACCTTTTTTCGAAGACTACTTGCCTCCGATTGGAACTTTAAGAGAAACTGTTAAGGGTATGCAAAGAGCAAANNTTATNGTAGTTACTAAGTGCCCNATAAACATGGAAAATAAAGAAAAAGAGTTAATTTCTCGAAAGCTTAAATTAAAGANTAATCAAGATTTGTTTTTTGCATCGGTTTCATATAATGAAATNCTNGACGGAAAAGAAAAAATAAATATNAGTGAATTAAAAAACAGAAAAGTTTTGTTGTTAACTGGCATTGCCGATACTAATTCAATTGTTGAATATTTAAAATTAAAAAAAATTGATTTTGATCATCTTTCTTTTAGAGATCACCATGTTTACAATCAATCTGATTATTTGAAAATTTCAAGTAAGTTTGAAAATTATAGTATAGTAACTACAGAAAAAGATTTTTATAAGTTATCACTTTTTCCGTTTAAGAATGAGATTTATTTTCTAAAAATTAAAACTAAATTTCTTTGCTCGGAAAGAAAATTTATAAAAAAGATTGAGCAAGCTATAGCTAATTAATATGTTTTTGTGCTTTGTAAGAAGATCTAACCAAAGCACCACTTTCTACATGTCTAAAGCCTAAATTTTTGGCATAACTTTCATAGATTTTAAATTGTTCTGGATATATAAAATCTTTTACAGGTAAATGTTTTTTTGAGGGCTGTAAGTATTGACCAATTGTGACAATATCAACATTATTTTCTTTTAGGTCAATCAGAGTTTGAAAAACCTCGTTTTCTTTTTCACCAAGACCTAACATAATTCCTGATTTTGTCCTTCTTATACCTTTCATTTTTAAGTAATTTAATACCTTAAGGCTTCTATCATACTTGGCTTGTATTCTAACTTCTCTAGTCAAACGCCTTACTGTTTCCATGTTGTGAGATACAACTTCAGGTTTAACTTCAACGATTTTATCAATGTGACTTTCACTTCCTTGAAAGTCTGGTATTAAAGTTTCAAGTGTTGTCTTGGGATTTAACCTTCTAATTGCTTTTACTGTTTCAGACCATATAAAAGTTCCCATATCTTTTAAGTCATCTCTGTCCACTGATGTAATTACAGCATGTTTTATATTCATGATTGAAATGGATTTAGCTACCTTTTCAGGCTCTGCCCAATCCACAATTTCAGGTCTTCCTGTTTTGACTCCACAAAAGCCACATGATCTGGTACATATATTTCCAAGAATCATAAAAGTTGCAGTTCCTTCTCCCCAGCATTCACCCATATTTGGACAACTTCCGGATGAACAAATTGTATTTAATTTATATTTATCAACTAATCCTCTTAGTTCAGTATATTTTTTTCCAGTCGGAAGCTTTACTCTAATCCATTTAGGTTTTCTTTTGATAATAGAATTAATTCCAGAAGAACTCTTATTAGAAATTTTGAGACTTTTCCAAACATTTTCAGATTTATCTAGTTNAGCTATATTGCTAGGATTGGCTTCCATCATATGACAAAATTACAAACATTTATCAAATTAACGTCAAATACCATACCGTAAAGCATATTAAAAAAAATAATCCTGTAATACTTAAAATATTCATTGACTTTCCAGGTCTATGTTGTTTTGGTGTGAATTGACTATTTATCAATATGTAGTTAACTAATGCATAAAATGGAGCAGTAATAAATGACAATATCGTAGCAATTTTAACAAGAAGTCCCATTTCAGACATAAAAAAAATGAAAATCAATAATGTGCCAGCTGCTAGAATTATAATCCAAATTCTGTAACTAGATAGTCTAGTCAATTTTAAAAGTTCAAATGTTTTTTTTAATGTTCTTGGTGANGCATCCAAACAAGTTATTGTTGTACTAAACATTGTAGTAAATGCTGCAATGGCGATTATTATAAAAACACTTTCTCCAATTGTAGATGTATAGAGTTTAATTAATTGATTAGCAAATACACCTCCGTTAGTCGAGAAAGTTTCTTCACTTCCATACATAACAAAAACCCCCAGTGACATAAAGCAAATTCCCAAAAAAATAGTGGTTATATAACCTACATTAAAATCAAAAATTATTTCTTTTTTTTGTAATTTTTTTTCTTTTTTCTTCTTCTCAAGGGTCCAAATCGATTGCCATATTGAAATATCNAGTGGAGCAGGCATCCANCCCATAAATGCAACTAAAAATGCAATGCTAATGCTATCATTANGAAAAGTTGGTTTTAAANAAATTACATTATTGAACTTTAAACCAGCAAAAATTACAGCCAAAAAAGTTGAAATTGCAAGTAAGACTATAACAAACTTCATCATTTTATCAAGTACTTTATATTTGCCAATTAATAAAATAATTAAGCATAATAATATTAATAATGTTGCCCAAATTACAATGTCAGATGTCATTCCAAAAAGCTCAATTGCAAGACCAGCAGTAACAATTGTAACTGCGGATTGAATTGTAAACATAGTTACTACACTTAATAATAAGTATGTGATTAATACAGGTTTACCTAGTTTATAATATCCATCTAATAAACTCTCACCAGTTGCAACTGCATATTTTGGCCCATATAGAAAAAAAGGATATTTAAATATATTGGTTAATATTAAAGCCCAAATTAAACCAAATCCAAAGTCAGCACCAGCCCTAGTTGATTGAACTAGGTGAGAAACTCCAATAGCTGCTCCAGCAAATAAGAGTCCTGGACCAAATTTTCTTAATGAAAAATTCAAGGTTCTTTAATTATTTCTGCTAATATTTTTTTTGCTCTGAGAACCCTAATCTTAATGTTACTAATTGGTTGATTTAATTTTTTGGCGATTTCCTTATGTGTTAGATCATTAAAATATTTCAACTCAATTGTTTTTCTGTATAGAGGTTTTAACAATTTAATTTTACTTTTTACATTGATAAGTTTTTGCTCGTTTATTAAATTATCCTCCGGACTAGGTGAGCTCTCAATAATATCTTTTTGGTTATCTAATTTTAATAAATTAAAACGATTTTTATTTTTTCTTATTTTATCTATGTGAATATTTTTTGAAATAGTTATTAACCATGTTTTAAATGAATATTTATTATCGTATGTATCTATTTTTTCAAACGCTTTTGCAAAACTCTCAATAGCTATGTCTTCAGCATTAATTTCATTTTGTGTTCTTTTTAACTGAAAATTATAGACATCGTCCCAGAAAGTTTCTAATAAATAACTATATGCGTTTTGGTCATTTTTTTTTGCTAGACTAATTTGATCCTGAATATTTTGAATTTCAGCCAATTTTCAGTTCAAATTTAGTTTTGATTCTTTACACTCCTTTTCCTCAGGTAACTTTCCACATATCCCACATGGTTCAGAGTTTTTACTTAAAAAAGGACTGGCACTGGCACATGTTCCAGAAAACTTACCATTTTTTTTTAAAATAACTTTAATAGAAATGGCAATGATTGATAATGACAATAAAATAAGAGTGACTACAAATAACAATTTACTGGTATATAATGTTAACTTCTTCTTTTAGCAATATATTAAAATTTCTTAAAACAGTGTTCTTAATTTCTTTAGAAAAGTTGTAAATTTCTTGCCCACTTGCTCTTCCATTATTTATAATTATTAAAGCATGTTTTTCATAGGTCCCAGTATTTCCTTTTTTAATACCTTTTAATCCAGATTTTTCAATCAACCATGCAGCAGGGACCTTAATTTTATTTTCTGAAATCAAATAACTTGGTACAGTCTTATATAATTTTTTTAATTGTTCAAATTGATCAAAGCCTATAATTGGGTTTTGAAAAAAACTTCCACAGTTACCAATCTTAGAGGGGTCTGGAAGTTTATTTCTTCTAATTTCTATTACATATTTCGATATATCTTGAATTGTAGGGTTTTTTACTCCATTTTCAACTAAGATTTTTTTAAGTGGCTCATATGAGTATTTAATTTTGTGATTTTTCTTAGTTAATTTAAAATTAACATAGCAAATGACGTATTTCCCCTTAAATCTTTCTTTAAATATTGAACTTCTATAGGAAAACTTACAATCAGAGTTACTAAATTCATTTTCACTTAAATCTGATAATGAAATTGTCTCACAATATTCAAGTGAATTTTTTATTTCCACACCATAAGCCCCTATATTTTGAACTGGGGCGCTTCCAACACTTCCAGGAATCAAACTTAAATTTTCAAGTCCTCCAAAATCATTTGAAATAGCCCAATTAACTAAATCTGTCCATTTTTCGCCTCCTCCAACTCTCACAGTGATAAAATCATCATCTTCCTCAGTTATCTTGATTTCTTTAATATCAATCTTGATTATAGTCCTTTTAATATCATTTTTGAATAATATGTTAGTTCCTTCCCCAAGAATAATTGGAATTTCTTTACAGCTTCTTATTGCTTGTTTTAATTCTTTTTTTGAATTAATTGAAATAAATTTTTTTGAAATTACATCTATGCCAAAGCTGTTATAATTTTTAAGGGAGGTTTGAATTTTATTTTGCAATTTGATACTAAAGAGTTATTTTTCTTTTGGATTTTCAATTGGATTCCCATTCTCATCCAATTCAAGTTCAGGAAGTATTTCCCCTTTAATTCTTAAAATTATATTCGAGTTCACGGCATTTGAATTAACAGTTATTGCCTTTTGAAACGCCCCTGTTCTTTTTGTGTCATACTCAACATCAATCGAGCCAGATTCGCCGGGTAGTATGGGTTTTTCTGGTTTTTTTGGAATTGTACATCCACAAGATGAATATATCCTGTTAAAAATTAGTGGGGCAGTTCCAGTGTTTTTAAAATTAAATGTCCTTTTTCCATCGACACCATGATCAATTATTCCATAATCGATCAATATTTTTTCAAAAGTAACTTCAGCAACTTTTTCTTGGGATTCAAGAGAAAGTGTGAATAAAATCATTAATGTGAATAAAACACAATTTTTCATAAAGATAATTTTTCACTAAAACTATGATTTTTTAAACATATTACAAAAAAACACATTACCTTTTAAATTGTTATATAGTTGAGTATTTTTGTGACTATATTTTGTTAAGTGGAGGTAGAAAAATATTTTGATGCAAAAAAAATTGAGTCCAAGTGGTACAACTATTGGATGACAAATAAATTTTTCTTTTCAAAGCCTAATGAAAAAAAGCCCTTCACAATTGTAATACCTCCACCAAATGTTACAGGAATTTTACATATGGGTCACATGCTAAACAACACCATTCAGGATATTTTAATCAGAAAAGCAAGGCTAGATGGATTTAATGCATGTTGGGTCCCAGGTACTGATCATGCATCAATTGCCACTGAAGCAAAAGTAGTAAACAAACTTAAAGAGAAAGGTATTAAGAAAGATGATTTAACAAGAGAACAGTTTTTAGAGCATTCTTGGGACTGGACTGAAAAACATGGTGGTTTAATTTTAAAACAATTAAAAAAATTGGGTTGTTCATGTGATTGGAATCGAACAAAATTTACGCTAGATAAAGATATGTCTGAATCTGTAATTAAAGTTTTTATTGAGTTGCATAAAAAAGGATTAATTTATAGGGGACATAGAATGGTTAATTGGGATCCAGAAGCACGAACTACTTTATCAAATGAAGAGGTCATTTTTGATGAAGTTGAAACGAAAATATTTTACATTTCCTACAAGATTTTAAATTCTAGTGAAGAAATACAAGTTGCCACAACCAGACCTGAGACTATTTTTGGTGATACAGCTATTGCGTTTAATCCAGATGACAAAAGGTATCTAAAATTCCTTGGAAAAAAAGCTATAATACCTATTCTAAATAAAGAAATACCAATTATAATGGACTCACAGGTAGATTTAGAGTTTGGTACAGGATGTTTAAAAATTACCCCTGCTCACAGTGAAAATGATAAATTAATTGGAGAAAGGCATAAATTGGAAATCGTAGATATTTTAAATGATGATGGATCTCTGAACGAACTTAACTTGCAATATTCGGGATTGGACAGATTTGATGCACGAAATAAAATTGTAAAGGAACTTAGCTCAATTGGTGCACTAAAAAAAAGTGAGCCATATACTACAAAAATTGGTAAATCTGAGAGGACAAATTGTATTATTGAACCAAGACTTTCAAAGCAATGGTTTTTAAAAATGAAAAAAATCTCAGAACCTGCTTTAAGTTCAGTAATGAATGATGAAATCAAATTTTTTCCGAAGAAGTTTAAAAATACATTTAGGAATTGGATGGAAAACATCCGGGACTGGAATATTTCAAGACAACTATGGTGGGGACATAGGTTACCAGTCTATTATTATGGTCCAGAAAAAGATAATTACATCGTAGCCGAAAATATTGATAATGCTTTGGAACTAGTCAACCAAAAAAAAGGTTATGAATTGTTGAAAAAAGAAGATCTTGTTCAGGATAATGATGTTTTAGACACCTGGTTTTCCTCTTGGTTATGGCCAATAAGTGTTTTTGATGGAATAAGAAACCCAAAAAATAAGGATTTTAATTATTACTATCCAACAAATGATTTAGTTACTGGACCCGATATTTTATTTTTTTGGGTAGCAAGAATGATAATTTCTGGGCATGAGTTCAAAAAGTCTATTCCATTTAATTCTGTATATTTTACAGGCTTAGTCAGAGATAAGTTGGGAAGAAAAATGTCTAAGCAACTTGGAAATTCTCCAGATGCTTTGAAGCTTATTGATAAATTCGGTGCTGATAGTGTTCGTGTCGGATTATTATTTAGCGCACCTGCAGGGAATGATTTATTGTTTGATGAATCCTTATGTCAACAAGGTAAAAACTTTTCAAATAAAATATGGAATTCTTTAAGACTACTTAAATCATGGAAAGTTTCTGAAAAATTGAAGGAATGTGAATCTTCTGCCATTGCTTCTAAATGGTTTGATTCAAAATTTAATTTAAAACTTATTGAAATCGAAGATCATTTTAAAAAGTACAGAATATCCGATGCCCTAATTACCATCTACAAGTTGATTTGGGAAGACTATTGTTCTTGGTATTTAGAAATGGTTAAACCTAACTATTCAGAACAAATAGATTATGTAACTTTCAATAATACATTACAATATTTTAAAAAATGTCTAAAAATTTTACATCCGTTCATGCCGTTTCTGACAGAGGAAATATGGAGTTTAATAAAAGAAAAAAAAGATTCTCCTCTTATAGTTAGTAATTGGCCCGAAACCAAACCTTTTGATATTAAGTGTCTTGATAATTTCAAACATATCAAGAAAGTAATAACAAATATTAGAAAGTTTAGAAATGAGAATAGTTACTCTTTTAGTAAAAAATTAGAGATCGTCACCAAATCGAATTTTAACAATAAATTTTCAGGTATAGTTTTAAAACTTACTAATACACATGTTGAAAGTAAAAAAAATAAAACGCCCAATAATAAGAATTCAATTATCGTTGACAGTAAAGAATATTTTGTTTTAAATTCTTTTGAAAGTAAAGATGACAAAACAAAAATTCGTCAAGAATTAGATTATAATATTGGTTTTTTGAAGTCTATACAAGCTAAACTGAATAATAAAAAATTTATTTCTAATGCCCCTCAAAACGTTGTTATTAATGAACAGAAAAAAGAAAAGGACACATTGGAAAAAATTAGAATTTTAGAAAGTAAATTATCTGAATAAAATTTACTTTTTTGCAATTACATCAACACCCCCTTTTATCTTGTCACCAACATTAACTAGTACTTTGGTGTCTAAGGGCAGAAATAAGTCAACTCTAGATCCAAATTTAATAAACCCTGAGTCACTTCCTTGAACTACATCTAATCCTATTTTGGAATAATTCACAATTCTTCTAGCCAATGCCCCTGCTATTTGTCTAAACATTATATCTCCGAATGTTTCATTATTCACAACTACTGTTGTTCTTTCATTTAACTCAGAAGATTTAGGGAGCCAAGCAACTAGGTATTTCCCAGGATGATATTTTGAAAATTTCACAATACCACTGATTGGGTGTCTGGTAACATGAACGTTTAGAGGAGACATAAAAACCGAGACTTGAATACGTTCGTCTTTAAAATACTCTTTTTCAAAAACTTTTTTTACAATTACAACTTTTCCATCTACACAGGAAATTACTTTACTGTCATCTGGCTTAGTGTTTCGTTTTGGATTTCTAAAGAATTGTAGTATTAAAAGAAATTCAATTAACACAATAATTTGCAAACTATTTCTAATATAGAAACTTGATACTTGTTCAGAAAAAATTACGATTATCGAAGTTAAAAAAAACGATATTAAAATTATTTTATGACCCTCTTTATGAAACAAACAAATAATATTTTAATATTAAATAAACAAATGGTGCTGCAAATATAATACTATCCATTCTATCATAAAGACCACCATGTCCTGGGAGCCAATTTCCACTGTCTTTCACTCCAGCTTCTCTTTTGAATTGAGACTGAACTAAATCTCCAACTGCACCTGTTGAACTTATTAATANTCCTATTAAAATCCATTGACTTAAATTAAAATTTAAGTCAACCACTTTGTANAATAAAATAGAGAAAATAATTGACATTGTNAGGCCNCCNATAAAACCCTCAATGCTTTTTTTTGGNGAAACAGATTTCAACAAAGGACTTTTTCCAAAATTAATTCCAAAGATGTAAGCACTTGAGTCTGACACCCACATTAATATCAAAAAATAAAAAACATAATATGGATTATATTCTTCACTAATTGTAGGAATTGAAAATAAAATAACAAGTGAACCCACTAAATAAAAATGACCTAGAAATCTATTTTTTAATATTGAAAAAGAAAACTCTTTTTTTTTAAGAAGTGAGAAGCCAAGTAAAACATTAGTAATCGAAATTGTAATGACAAAAAAAAACTGAAATATCCAGTTGTACGTCAGAATAAAAAGTGAAATATACAATGGGAAAGTTAGATATAATATTAGATTTGATTTTCCAGTATCTGACGAAAAAAATTTGTGATTATAACTTGAAACTAATCTTATAAACTCAAAAACTAGGATCATGCTACAAATAAATCCAACCAAATAAAAAAGAATTTCGTTTAAAAATAAAGGAAAAATTAAAACACAAGCATATGTGATTGCTGTCAACGATCTGATGTAAAAATCCTTCATTTATAAATCTTCTAAAAGTAGCAAATAGAGATTTTTTGCAGCACTACCATAAGTAAGAAAGTTTGTATTTTCTTTTTCAAGGCTGTTAAAATTTTTAATACTAGTTATATTTGTAGGAAGATTACTTGGATATTTATTTTTTATTCCATTTAATCCTTCACTTAATGTTTCTGTAAACTGGCTTATTTTGGCGAAAACTATGAAATTTTGAGGGAGATCATTTACTTTGTGTGACTTAATTTGTTCAGCACAAATAAGTAAACTTCCATCATTAGCAACTAAAAATTCACATCTAGTTAAAAAAAACTTTGAATTTAAATTTGTTTTTGAAACATTTAATTTATTTGTTTCGGTAATTAAATCTAACAAGGAGTCATCGTAACATAATATTTCTACATCATTCCATTTATTTTCGTCAATAATTTGCGAAAAAAAACCATCACATTCTTTTTGGTTTTCACAGTAAAGAAATTTGCCTCCATTTTCATTGAAATTATAAGTAAACCTTTCTTCGATAGGAGCTCTAGGTTCTGGCATATACTTACCAGATTGATTTTCATTGGAATTACCTTCTTCCTTTTTGTTAAAGAAAGCNTTGATGAATTCTTTCAAAATATAGATTTAAATTATAAAGATAAAAAAACTTAATTCTTTAGTTAAGAAATATAATTTAGTTTATTTTGATTTTTTTATGACGTCTTTAATGTCAAATGGTCGCTCACCATATATTCTTATCAAGTCTTCTTTAAAAATCACCTCTTTATCAAGTAGAGAGTTAGCTAATTCAATCAATTTGCTTTTATGTTTTTTTAATAGCTTTATTGCTCTTTGATATTGAGTTTCAATGATATTTGAAATTTCTTTATCTATTACTTGCGCAGTTACATCACTGTATGGTTTTGTGAAACCATAGTCATTTTGACCACTGGAGTCATAATATGTTAGGTTACCAATCTTATCATTTAAACCATAGACTGTAACCATTGATCTGGCTTGTTTTGTAACTTTTTCAAGGTCACTTAATGCACCTGTTGAAATATTATTGAACATAACTTTTTCTGCTGCTCTTCCACCNAGAGCTGCACACATTTCATCTAAAATTTGTTCAGGCTTTACAATCTGTCTTTCTTCAGGCAAATACCAGGCAGCCCCAAGAGATTGACCTCTTGGTACAATTGTTACTTTGACAAGTGGCGCAGCATGTTCTAGCATCCAGCTAACAGTGGCATGCCCTGCCTCATGAAAAGCAATTGTCTTTTTTTCTGCATCTGTTATAATTTTATTTTTCTTTTCTAAACCACCAACAATTCTATCAACAGCATCCAAAAAATCTTGCTTATTTACAGACTTTTTTAACTTTCTTGCAGCAATTAGAGCAGCTTCATTACAAACATTAGCAATGTCAGCTCCGGAAAAACCAGGTGTTTGCTTGGCAAGAAAATCAGTATCTAATGTTTTAGCAATTTTGATTGGTTTAAGGTGAACATTGAAAATTTCTTTTCTCTCTCTAACATCTGGAAGGTCAACATATATTTGTCTATCAAATCTTCCTGCCCTCATCAATGCTTTGTCAAGAACGTCAGCTCTATTTGTAGCAGCNATAACAATTACATTAGTATTAGTNCCAAAACCATCCATTTCTGTCAATAGTTGGTTTAGTGTATTTTCTCTCTCATCGTTTCCTCCGGTCATATTGCTTTTTCCTCTTGCTCTACCAATAGCATCAATCTCATCAATAAAAATTATTGAGGGAGATTTTTCTTTCGCTTGTTTAAAAAGATCACGAACTCTAGAGGCTCCAACTCCAACAAACATTTCAACAAAATCTGATCCTGAAAGAGAGAAAAATGGAACTTTGGCTTCACCAGCTACAGCTTTTGCTAGTAAGGTTTTACCAGTACCAGGAAGACCAACTAACAATGCTCCTTTGGGAATTTTACCCCCGAGTTTGGTATATTTTGTTGGGTTTTTTAAAAAGTCAACAATTTCCTGAACTTCTTCTTTTGCTCCCTCAAGACCAGCAACATCTTTNAATGTTGTNTTTACATCNTTTTTTTCNTCAAATAATTTTGCTTTTGATTTTCCAATACTAAAAATTTGTGAACCACCTCCAGCACCACCAGACATTCTTCTCATAAAGAAAAACCAAAGACCAACTAAAATTATGAGAGGNANAAACCCTATAATATAATCNAGAAATTTGTTTTCTACAGTTTTGAAATCGTAATTAAATTGTACACCACTTTTTTCAGCNTCNTCAAGTTTATTTTGGAATAATTCTAAATTTCCAATTTCAAACACATAATGTGGNCCATTAAGATTTCTCTGTCCAAGAAAATTTGTAGAGTTAGCTTTCTTNTGATCAGGACTATTTAAAGCATCTCTNTTGAGTGTAACCTGTGCAATATTTTTATTAATTACAGTTACATCTTTAATTTCTCCTTTATTTAAAAATTTCTCAAAACTAGTAATACTAATTTTTTTGGAACCAGTTGANTTTCCGTCACCTCCCATGAAATAAGTACTTGCAAAAAACACAAGAATTAATGCATAAATCCAATAAGAATTAAATTTTGGAGTTTTAACGTTTTTTTTCTTTTTTGTCATTTTTAAATTTTATTTTCAACTAATGTTGAATGAGCTTCTTCCCATAATTCTTCAATTTTGTAATAATTTCTTGTTTCCTCAACAAATATATGAACTACAACATCAACGTAGTCTATTAAAACCCATTTTGAATTTTCCAGTCCCTCAATTTGGTACGGTTTTTCTCCAATTTCTTTAGAAACAGTTTTTTTTATTGAACTGGTTATCGCATTTACCTGTGTGTTTGAACTTCCAGAACAAACAATAAAAAATTTGCAAGCTGTGTTATCAATATTTTTAAGATTCAAAATATTTATTTTTGAACCTTTAACATCCTCGATNCCTTNAACAACACAAGATATTAAATTATCTGTATTCAAATTAGTTTTTTATANTGTAAATTTAAATTTTTAAACGCATATGTAGAAAGATTTAAATTACACATGAAAATAATCAAAATTGATGCCATTAATTCAACCAATGATTACTTAAAGTATACGATCAGTCCAGACAAAAAAAAATCTACAATACTCGTATATACATTTAATCAAAAAATGGGAAAAGGGCAGAGAGGTAATAAATGGGTGTCAGAACCAGGTAAAAACATAGCATTATCTCTTGCTGTTTTTCCAAAAAATTTTATGGTTGAAGATTTGTTTTTCATGAATATTTTTACTTCAGTTTTTTTATTTAAATTTTTAGAATCACAGAAAATCAAGAATTTAAAAATTAAATGGCCAAACGACATTTTGTCAGAAAAAAAAAAGATTTGTGGAATTTTGTTCGAGTCAGTTGTTAAAAAAGATATTATTGAAAAATTAATTATTGGCATTGGCATTAATGTAAACCAAACAGATTTCAATGGATTGAAAAATGCCAGCTCCATTAAGTTGANATCAAATAAAACAATAAATTTAGACTCTTTGTGTCATAAACTAGTTCAGGAGATTGAGAAAAATTTAAGTTTCTTTAAATGCCCAATATCAATAAAAAAAAATGTAGTATTAANTGAATATTTAACTAACCTTTTCGGATTTAAATTATTCAAGTCATATAGACTCTCAAACGGAAAAAAAATAAAAATAAAAATTATTGGAGTCAATAATGATGGATCCATTAAAACAGAAAATGAAAATGGAGATATTAAAAAATATTATTTCAAAGAGATTCAGTTAATATACTAATATGGATTTTTTAACAGAGTGGGGACTTTTTGGTTTATTTATTTCAAGCTTTTTGTCGGCAACTGTAATCCCATTTAGTTCAGAGTTTGTTTTGAGTTTTATGATTTTAAATGGGTTCGATATTTATTTAACAATTCTAATTGCTACGATTGGGAATTGGTTGGGTGGTTTAAGTAGTTATTTAATTGGAAGGTTGGGGAAATGGACTATTATTGAAAAATATTTTGGAGTTGATAAAAATAAAGTTTTCAACTTTAAGCTAAAAGTTGATCGTTGGGGAAGTGTATTAGCTTTTTTCTCATGGCTTCCAATAATTGGTGATGTAATTGCGGTAAGTCTGGGTTTCTTTAGAACAAATTTTATTTTGGTTTCAATTTGGATGTTATTAGGTAAAATTTTAAGATATATAATTTGGGGAAGTATGACATATTGGAGTCTGTCAATTCTAAACTAAAAAACTATTTTTCGAATCTACCAGGCGCTATGATTGAACTTAGTATTTTAAAAATTGGCATTGGAACGGTTTTTAATAAAAATGCAATAATTTTCCATCTTTTTGTTGGAACGTATAAATGTTTTCTTTTGAACATTGCATCAACAGATTCAGATGCCACCCTAAAAGCTGAACTCTTCAAGAATTTAGGAACCCTNTTCATCTCATCTTGAACTCCACTTGCTGTGTGAAAATTTGTGATTGTATAACCTGGGCAAACAGCAGTTGAATAAATTCCATACTTATTATANTTTAGATTTATTAGCTCACTAAATCTGTTCACAAAAGTTTTTGTGGGTCCGTATAAAGATTGGACAGCAGATGGAGGTGCGAATGCAGCTACTGACGAAACTATCATAATTTTTCCATCTCCTTTTTTCATCATTTTGTTAAGAAATNATTTTGTTAAAGCTATAACTGAAATACTCAAAACTCTAATACATTTTTCTTCATCTTCCATACTAGATTCATGCAAAGGAGCTACAATACCATAACCAGCATTATTTATCAAAATATTAATATTATATTTTTTTAAATCACAATATTCAAAAATTTTGTTTGGGGTTTCTTTTAAACTCAAATCTCCNNAGATATAATCTACTTTTACATTATATTTTTTTGATATTTTAATTGAAATCGTTTTTAATAAAACCTTTCTTCGAGCAGTTAAAATTAGGTTAAAGCCTCTTTTGCCTAAGTTATGTGCAATTTCAAGCCCAATTCCAGATGTTGAACCAGTTATGAGAGCATAGGGCTTTCTCATTTAATTTAGATTTTTAACATTTTTTGAAAGATCATCAATAAAAGTTTGAAGAGGTTTCTTTACCATCATTTCCATCATTGGATTCAGTTGGCCTTTAAATTCAATTTGAAAAGTAGAGTTTTTGTCGTCGGATTCTTTTATGTAACCTGTCAAATAAAAAGTTATTTTGGATTCAACAGATTTTAGAACAATTTTTTTTGATGTTAATTTTTCCTCAATTTTTAATTTAAAAGTAGGCATACCTTTAATTGAAAATAAAAATGATTCNGAGTCAATTAACTCAAATTTAGANATACTTTCAGGCATCAGTGTCTCAAAATTTTCAATCACNGATAACTTGTCAAATAAATTTTTAGTTGATAATTTAGAGTTAGAAATTAGACTTTTTAATTCCATTTTTTATTTTTGAAGACCCCATTCTTGAGGATTTTTTTTCCATTCTGAAAGTATTTCATGTTCTTTTACATTTATATATCCGGATTCATATGCTTGTTTAAGTAAAATATCGTATGAGCTAAGCGAATTAAGTTTTACATTTTTGTTCTTAAAATTTTCAAATGAAATTGGGAATCCATAACTAAAAATACTAATCATACCGTTTATATTCAGTTCTGCATTTCTGAGAGCATCAACAGCCATTAAGCTGCTATTTCCAGTGCTGATTAAATCCTCAATTACAACTACTGATTGCCCTTTTTGATAGGNACCTTCAATTTGATTCTCTCTTCCATGTTTCTTAGCACTAGGTCTAACATATACAAATGGTAATTTAAGTAAATCAGCAACTAAAATACCAATTCCAATTGCTCCGGTTGCAACTCCAGCAATAATCTCAGGTTTCTCGTAAAATTTATTAATTTGATTTGAAATCTGATTTCTTATAAATAACCTTGTCTTTGGATGAGATAATATTATTCTGTTATCACAATATATTGGTGATTTCCATCCGCTTGCCCAAATAAAAGGGTTTTTGGGATTCAATTTAATTGCATTAATTTGTAAAAGAATTTTTGCTACTTTTTTAGCATTATCTTGGTCCAAAATCATAAAACAAATGTATAAAGTTTTTGTTAATAGAAGAGTTATAATTTTGACTACTGAACTTCACCATGAGACAAAGTTTCCTCAACTTTCGTTAAAAAACACAAACCTGGAGGAAATTATTAAGTTCATAAAAAAATATAAAAAATTGTATTTATTTCACAAAAATGAAAAAAAGTTAATTTCAAAATTTAAAAAAAAAATAAAAGTTGTTAAAGCTGGAGGAGGTATCGTAAAAAACTCTAAAAATCAAATATTATTTATCTATCGAAGAAATAAATGGGATTTACCCAAGGGTAAAAAGGACAAGGGTGAAACAATTGAGAACACAGCATTGAGAGAAGTTGAAGAAGAAACAGGTGTAAAAGGTCTAAGGATAGAGACTTTTTACAAGAAAACTTTTCATGTTTTTAAAAAGGGAAAGAATTATTTTTTAAAAGAAACAAGTTGGTTTAAAATGAATACCAATTATTCAGGAGAACTAAAACCTGAATTTAGTGAGGATATAAGTAAAGCTGTGTGGAAGAATGTTAATGAAATTCAAGATTTAAAAAATACATTTCCAAATATAAAACTTCTTTTAGGTATTTAAACTCTTACACAATTAGGAACAAGCAACTTATAATTTCCTTTATTTGAAATAAGCTCCCTGACAATAGAGCTACTTATGTAAGATGTTTTTGCAGATGTTAATAAAAAAATTGTTTCAATTTTAGAAAGTTTTCTGTTTGTTCTAGCTATTGCTTTTTCAAATTCAAAGTCTCCATTATTACGAATTCCTCTAACAATAAAACTTGCATTAATTTCTTTGCAAAAATCTATGGTTAACCCATCGAAACTTTGAACTTTAACTTTAGGCTCATTTTTTAGACTTTGTTTAATAAAGCTCACCCTTTCTTCAGAGCTAAACATTGGTTTTTTTTGTCCATTTGTTCCAACGCCAACAACAATTTCATCGAAAAGTGAAAGACTTCTCATCAAGATATCTAAATGGCCCAGAGTGAATGGGTCGAAAGTTCCAGGAAAAATAGCCTTTCTCATTTTTTAAATATATATAATTTATTCAATTGCTTGTTTAATAAGTTCACTAATTAAATTTTGAAGTGAAATACCACTTTTTTTTGCTTGTTTTGGAAAAATACTCTCTTTGGTCATTCCTGGAATTGAATTCAATTCTAAGAAGAAAGGTGTTTCACCTACAAATATAAACTCGCTTCTGGACAAACCTTTAATTCCCAATTTTCTGTATATTTTAATAGCCATTTCAGTAACATTTTTTCTTTGAACTTCGCTGATTTTTGCTGGTGTGATCTCTTGGGACTGACCATTGTATTTCGCATGATAATCAAAAAAATCATTATCTGAAATTAGTTCGGTTATTCCAAAAACTTTTATTACATCATTATATTTCATAACTCCCACAGAAACTTCTTTTCCATCAAGAAATGATTCTATTAAAATTTCATCGTCATATTCAAATGCATTTTTTATAGATGAACTAAGTTCATTCTTGATATTTACTTTGAAAACACCATAGCTACTTCCAGATTTATTGGCTTTTACAAAACAGGGTAATCCAACTTTTTCAATAACTTCGTCCTCATTGAAAAATTCTGATTTATTTAGGTAAACAGATTTTGCTGTTGGAATATTGAATTTTTTTAATATTGAAATACAATCTCGTTTATTAAATGTTAAAGCAGAGGTATACGGGCCACATCCTGTATATGGAATGTTTAAAAGTTCAAAATAGGATTGAAGGATTCCGTCCTCACCTGGAGATCCGTGAATCATGATTAATGCAATTTCAAAATGAATCAATTTGTTTCCAATATCAACAGAAAAATCATCTTTATTGATTTTGAATTTTACTCCCTCTGACGAAAGATAATACCACAAATCTTTTTTTATTATAACTCTATATGCAGAAAATTTTGATTTATCAATATTTTCAAATATTACATTTCCACTTTTTAGTGAAATATCGAACTCTTTTGAAAATCCGCCCATTATAATGGCAACATTTTTTTTCATCAAAACAAAAATATCAATTTTTTATTGTCTAAATATTGAGAAAACATATTTTATATATTTGTTTTATTTTAAATGAATTTGTTAAAATATTTATTTTCAAGATATTTTCTGAGACAGCTTTTTATTTCTAGCATTATAGTTTCGATATTAGCATTTTTTGTTTTTATTTTTTTAAATTTTAACACAAATCATAATCGCTATATTTCTGTACCTGATTTAGTTGGAAAAAATTTGCTTGAATCAAAGGAAATTTTAAATGTATATAAATTAAAATTTGAAATTTCTGATTCCACTTTTTTTGATCCTAGTTTTCCAAAATTTACCGTTCTGAGTCATTTTCCTAGTGCAAATTCAAAAGTGAAAAAGAACAGAAAAATATATTTGACAATCAATCCAACCAATTACAGTAAAGTTGCGATTCCAGAAATTATACAAATCACTAAAAGAAGTGCAATCTCATCATTACTATCATCTGAACTCGAGATTGGAGAGATTTCATATAAAGACAACATCGGAAAAGACATGGTCATTCAAATTTTATATAACAATGTCGAGGTAGAGCCCGGACTTTTGGTTCCAAAAAAATCAAGAATTGACCTAATCCTTGGAAATGGACTAATATCAACTGATGAGTAGTGGTATAAATAATAGTATTTCAAGTTCAGAGCTTTTTGAACATTTTCAGTTTGATATTGATAAGGGTCAAGAACCCCTTAGAGTCGACAAGTTTTTAATGAATCGAATTGAAAATGCAACTAGAAACAAGATTCAAAAAGCAGCCAAAAATGGATTTATTTTTATAAATAATGTTAGTGTAAAATCAAGTCAAAAAGTTAAACCTTTTGATTCAGTTAAAGTTATGTTTTCACATCCACCCCACGAAAACTTGTTAAAGCCTGAAAATATTTCTTTGGACATAATTTTCGAGGATAAAGACTTAATTATTGTAAATAAATCACCCGGAATTGTAGTTCATCCAGGTCATGGAAATTACAATGGAACCTTGTTAAATGGTTTGATTTACCATTTTAAAAATTTACCAAATAATAAAGAAGGAAGACCTGGACTGGTACATAGAATTGATAAAGATACAAGCGGACTGCTTGTTGTAGCTAAAAATGAGTTATCAATGACTGAGCTTGCAAAACAATTTTTCATTAAATCTACCAAAAGAATATATAATGCTTTAGTATGGGGTGAATTAAAAAAAAAGGAAGGAATTATTGATGAAAACTTAATGAGGGATCCTAAAAACCGTTTGCTGATGAGTGTGCCAATTGATCAAGAATTTGGGAAAAAAGCAGTTACTCATTACAAAGTAATTGAAGAGTTCAACTATGTCTCATTAATAGAGTGTCGATTAGAAACAGGGAGAACACATCAAATTAGAGCTCATATGAAACATATTGGCCACCCAATTTTTAATGATCAACGTTATGGAGGAGATAAAATACTGAAAGGGACTTTGTTCAATAAATACAAACAGTTTGTTGAAAATTGTTTTAAAATACTACCCAGACAAGCTTTACATGCAAAAACAATTGGATTTATTCACCCATCAACCAAAAAGAAAATGAACTTTAGTTCTGATCTTCCATCAGATTTTCACAATTGTATTGATAAATGGAGAAACTATACCAATAGAATATGATTTTTTTTTAATTTTACTAATGAACATTTTTAGATAAATATGAAAATTATTATTTCACCCGCAAAGTCCCTTGATTTCGAAACGAAACTACCTACAGAAAAGTTTTCAATGCCCGATTTCTTGGATGAATCAAAAGCTATAAATGATTCTCTAAAAAAGAGATCTCCCTCTGATTTAAAATCATTAATGAGAATTTCTGATAAACTGGCAGATTTGAATTGGAATAGAAATAATAATTTCAATACTCCTTTCAGTCCAAAAAACGCAAGACCAAGTATTTTTACATTTAACGGAGATGTATACAGTGGTTTAGATGCTTTTACGCTTAATCTTGAACAAATATTAAAATCCCAAGACTCTCTTAGGATTTTGTCTGGTTTGTATGGGGTTTTAAAACCTCTTGACTTGATTCAAGCTTACAGACTGGAAATGGGTACAAAACTTAATGTCAATGGATCAAACAATTTATATGATTATTGGTCAGATAAAATCACCCACAAATTAAACGAAGAAATGACTAAAGATGAACTTTTTATTAATCTTGCTAGTAACGAATACTCCTCAGTTATTAATAGAAAAGAATTAAAAGCAACTATTATATCCCCAGTCTTTAAAGATTTTAAGAATGGTAAATTAAAAATCATTTCTTTTTATGCAAAAAAAGCGAGAGGACTAATGGTGAGGTATATTTTAGACAATGACCTTGAAAACATTAATGATCTAAAAGGTTTTAATTATGCTGGATATTCTTATAATGAAACTGAATCTAAAAAAGCTCAAGAATTGGTTTTCGTAAGATAATTATTTTCTTATTTTTTTTATAAAATCATTAGTTTTTAATATCCCATAGTCCTCGAGGTGTTTTATAAATGCAGATCCAATTATCGCTCCACGGCTAAATTTAACAGCATCATCATATGTTTTACTATTACTAATTCCAAAACCTACCAGAAGTGGGGATTTTAAATTCATGCCATTTATTCTTTTGAAGTATTCTTTTTGTTCATTTTTAAAAGAGTTTACTGCCCCAGTAATGCTAAAGCTACTGACCATATAAATAAATCCATTAGAAATTTCATCAATGAATTTGATTCTTTTATCAGATGTCTGAGGAGTTATTAAAAACATATTAAGAAGATTAGAATTATCAAAAATTCTTTTATAATTATTATAATAAATATCCGGAGGTAAATCAGGAATAATTAAACCATCAATACCAACCATTTCACAGTCTTTACAGAAAGATTCAACTCCATACTGCATGATTGGATTAAAATAACCCATTATAATTAATGGAATATCAGTTTTTTTTCTAATATTTTTTAATTGATTAAATAATGTCTTAGTTGTCATTCCATTTTTTAATGCAGCTGCTGAACTTGCTTGTATAGTAGGGCCATCAGCAAGTGGATCACTATAAGGAAGTCCAATTTCAATAATATCAACTCCACTTTGTTCAAGACTTTGAATTATTAAGCATGTATCATTTAGTTCAGGAAACCCTGCAGTAAAATATATCGACAGAATATCTTTTTTTTTATTGAAAACTTTACTAATTCTATTCATCTGCAGGCTTGAAATAAGTTCTTTTACCATTCTTATCAAAAATATCACCTGGCGTAATATTAGGAGCTTTTTTATAGGACTCTTGTTCAAATTGTCTACCTATCCCAATTGGTTTAAGTTTTGCATTGGAAATTCTAAAATTTATTTCTTGCTTAAGCGAATCAAGAATTTGAAGATAATTTGGGTCGTTAGTAAGATTTATCATTTCGCCCGGGTCATTTTTATGATCATAAAGTTCGTAACCCAATTCTCCGTTTTCACCCCACTTAGTAAGTCTATATCGTTTTGTTTTAATTGAATAACCATTTTTCCATTTGGTTAAAGCACTTTTTCTTACTGACGAATTGATGTCTTCAAAAATTGGTTTTAAACTTTTTCCTATAACATGATCCGGTGTATCAATTCCAGTTAATTGCATTATTGTAGGATAAATATCTATCATTTCCACAGGCGAGTTGGTTCTTTTGCCTTGATCAATACCAGGTCCAGAAAAAATTAATGGAATTCTGGTTGAGTTTTCAAATAAAGTTTGTTTCTGCCAATGTCCATGCTCACTCAAGTGATAACCATGATCAGACGTAAAGACCACAATAGTATTTTTATCTAATCCAGTTTGTTTAAGT
>PAGT01000017.1 GCA_002705485.1 Flavobacteriales bacterium
AATTTTATTATACAAATTTAAGTAATTATTGATTTCTCATCCCATAAAAAACATAGGTTTATTAAATATATGTTACTTATATTTGCTTTCCATTTGCGGGTGTGGTGAAATTGGTAGACACGCTAGACTTAGGATCTAGTGCTTCACGGCATGGGGGTTCGAGTCCCTTCACCCGCACAAGAAAACCTTTACATCAGTAAAGGTTTTTTGTTTTTTATGAACAAAATTGAATCGATTGATAGAGATTAGATGGTTGATAATTAATATCCAGAAAAGTTTAAAATATCTCTTCCTCTTTAATTTCTTTTTATCCAAATCTCATGTAATGGGTCTCCCTTAGAACTAAAACCTTGATGATTCCATTCGTTATCGATTATATCATAATCAAATTTCAATTCTATTCCAGCTTTTGAATCGTCTCTAGAGAAAAAATCTATACTTTCCTTATACTCTCCATTAATTGTTGTATATGTACCGCCTCCTGTACCCATAAATTGTTTGGTTTCAGTATTGTATGCAATCCATTGAAATCTTGTTCCAGATAAAATTTTCATAGTCTTTCTAGGCCTGTTAACATCTCTTAGTTGTTTTTTTCCATCACGAACTCTACCAGACATTAACCAAGCTCCTTGTAACTTTCCAGGTTTTCCACTATCAATTCTTTTGAAAATCATATCACTATCAACTATCGATAATTCATTTTCTTTTAGTTCGATTTCGAATTCAATTTTATCTCCAACCCGTTCATTATTTTCAGTATCAAATTCTACTGTCTCAGACATTAGATTTGCCTTCAAATTCCATGAACCACCATTTGAACTTATAAATTTACCAGAACTGAGTTCGTAAGTGCTAATTGTTTGGTAATTTTCAGAAAATATTACAATACTTTTTAACTCTTGTCCATTTTTGGAAGTATATATTCTTTCCCAAGCGCCTACTAGCTTTTGACCATTCATGCTAACAAAAGAAAATAGTAAAAACATTAAAATTGAGATTTTTTTCATTTTATTTTTTTTATTGATTCAAGAACTTTTTTGGAGGCACCTAAATTATTTTTTATGAAGTTATAATTAATTTCTCCAATTTCCGATCTTTTGTCTTTTGAATTGATTAGTTCAATCAAATTTTTATCGAATGACTTTTGACTATCAACACTAATTACGCCTCCTAAATTAATCAGTTTTTTAACCTCATCAAATTTGTCATAATTTTTTCCAATTATTACCGGAATTTTGAACACGGCTGGTTCCAAAGTGTTATGCAAACCGGTTGTTCCCATACCACCACCAACATAAGCAATGTCAGCATAGCTGTAAATCTTCGCAAGCACTCCGATTGAATCAACTATCATTACTTTTGTTTTTTCGCCTTCAACATGTTGGTGTTGAGACATGATTGAAGATTTAGTCTTAATAGAATTCTTCATGGATTCAATTGATTTAAGATGAATTTGGTGGGGAACTATTATAAAGCAAATATTATCAAAATCCTTATTATTAATAAAGTTTATAAACAACTTTTCATCTTCTCTCCAAGTACTTCCAGCTACAATACAAACTCTAGACCTTATAAACTGTTCAATATATTTTACTTTGTACATACTTTTTTTAATATCCATAACTCTCTCAAATCTAGAATCTCCTATAACGGAGGAGTTTTTAAATCCATTTTTTTTCAAGATGTTCATTGAATTTTCATCAATAACAAAAAAATGGGAAAAAGCTTTTAGTCTCTTTCTAAACCACTTACCATAGTATTTAAAAAACCAATGGTTACTNCGAAAAACNCCAACTATTAGGAAAGTCTGTATTTTTCTTTCTTCCAAATATTTTAGATAATTNGGCCAAAANTCATATTTAACAAAAAACACCATTTTTGGATTGATGATTTCTAAAAAAGCNTTTGCATTTTTTTTNGTNTCNAGTGGTAATAAAATAGTATANTCACAAATTGAATTATCCTTTTTTACATCATAACCTGAGNTNGAAAAAAAAGATAAAATCAGTTTACANNTAGAGTNANATTTTTTTATTTCNTTTATTATTGGTACAGATTGTTCATATTCCCCAAGCGATGCTACATGAATCCATATGTAACTATCAGTTGATTTAATATTATCTTTTAAAAAACGTAAAGTTCTTCCTCTTGTTTTAATAAACTTTTCGATGTTCTTATTATAGAAAGAAAGAGCTAACAGAATACTTTCTGTAAGACTGATTAAAAAATTATAAATTAAACTCATTTTATCAATTAAAGAATCTTTTTGTAAATATATTTAATATTAAACATTAACATTTTACTATTTTTAAACAAAAATTTTTTATGAAAAAAATTCAAATGGTAGATTTACAAAGCCAATACAAAAAGATAAAGGGCGAAGTAGATAATGCTGTTCTGAATGTCATAGATGATGCGACATTTATTAATGGTCCTAAAGTTAAAAGCTTTCAAAAAAAGTTGGAGGAGTATCTAAACATCAAACATGTAATACCTTGCGCTAACGGAACTGATGCATTACAGATATCAATGATGGGATTAAATTTAATGCCTGGAGACGAAGTAATCACTACAAATTTTACGTTTGCAGCCACAGTGGAGGTAATAGCTTTACTTAGACTGACTCCTGTTTTAGTCGATGTTGAATTAGAAACGTTCAATATAGATTGTGATAAGTTGGAAAAGGTCATAAACAATAGAACCAAAGCTATCGTTCCTGTTCACTTGTTCGGTCAGCCTGCGAACATGGAAAAAATTATGTCTATTGCTAAAAAACACAAACTATTTGTTATTGAGGATAATGCTCAGGCAATTGGTGCTTCATATAAGTTCAAATCAGGTCTAACCATGAAAACAGGAACAATTGGAGATATCGGTGCAACATCTTTTTTTCCATCAAAAAATTTAGGTTGTTTTGGTGATGGAGGAGCGTTATTTACAAATAATGATGATCTAGCACACAAGATTAGAGGAATTGTTAATCATGGTATGTATAAGAGATATCATCACGATGTTGTGGGTGTCAATTCCAGACTAGATTCAGTTCAGGCTGCAGTATTAGATGCTAAATTACCACATCTAAATTCTTACAATAAATCACGTCAAAACGCGGCAAAAAAATATACAGAATCCTTACAAGGTCTAGATGAGATAATAACTCCAAAGTTTGCAAACGGTTGCCTGGAGATTTGTGACAATTGTCATTGTCATGTTTTTCATCAATATACAATAAGGATTCTTAATAATAAAAGGGACGATTTGGCAAAACATTTATCAGATTTACAAATTCCTCATGGCATATATTACCCAATTCCTTTACACAAACAAAGTGCATACTTTAGTAAAAACTATAAGGATGACGATTTTCCAAACACTATCCTACTTTGCGATCAAGTTATCTCACTACCCATGCATTCTGAGCTGGAGGATGATCAGATAAATTTTATATGCGAAAAAATAAAAAGCTTTCTAAAGTAAAGGCTTATTTGTTAAAACCTCCCTATCAATTTTTTTAACCAAACCTTGAAGTACATTTCCAGGGCCAATTTCTGAAAATTCATTTGCACCATCTTTGATCATATTTTNTACACTTTGAGTCCANTTAACAGGAGATGTCATCTGGGATATCAAGTTTNACTTTATTTTTTCAGCTTTCGTTTCAAAATTACCACTTACATTTTGGTAAATTGGACATATGGGCTCATTAAAATCAATTTGGTTAATTACTTCGNTTAATTTTTCTTTTGCNCTCNCCATTAATANCGANTGAAATGCNCCACTTACNGNAAGANTTATTGCTCTTCTTGCCCCTTTNTCTTTTAATNTTTCACAACAATCNGCAACGGATTTNNTNTCTCCAGAAATTACNACNTGACCGGGANAATTNTAATTTGCAGGNATAACAGTTCCAGAGATACTTTCACATGTTTGTTCGATAACTTTATTTTCAAGACCAANTATTGCAGCCATTGTTCCATTTGTGTTTTCACATGCTTCTTGCATAGCNATAGCTCTTTTAGAAACTAGATNNAGACCTTGCTCAAAACNTAAAACTCCGCAAGCTACTAGAGCNGAAAATTCCCCTAAAGAGTGTCCTGCTACCATTTGTGGGTTAAATGATTTTCCTAATGCTTTGATCATTGCAACCGAGTGAATAAATATTGCTGGTTGAGTTACTTTTGTTTGTTTAAGATCATCGTCACTTCCCTTAAACATTAACTGAGATATATTGAATCCAAGTATATCGTTAGATACACTAAAAAATTCTTTCAAAAAATNATATTCCTTGTATAAATCATATCCCATTCCGGTGTGCTGAGATCCTTGCCCTGGGAATATATATGCTTTCATTTGCTATTTTTTTTCATAACGAATAAATGTGAAGTCGTACAGGTGCTTTTCGTCTTTAAATCTCTCATCTCGACTTAACTCTTTCCATATTTTGTAATTAATCTCTGGAAAGAAGNCATCGCCATCGACATTTGTATGTACCCTTGTAAGTTCAATTCTGTCAGCAAGATCTATACTTTGACTGTATATTTCTCCTCCTCCTATGATAAAAGGTTGATTATCTTCACTTGCTTTTTCTAGCGCTTCGAAAATGGAATGTACGACAATGCAGTCTTTGGCTGCATAATCAGTTTTTCTTGTTATAACAATATTTGTTCGATTTGGAAGGGCTTTTGGCATGGATTCAAAGGTTTTTCTTCCCATAATTACGTGATGTCCCTTTGTTAATTCTTTAAAATGTTTTAAATCGTCCGAAAGATGCCAAATAAGCTTATTATCGTTTCCAATTACATTATTTTCTGATGCAGCAACTATAAGCGTGATACAATTTCCTGAGTTTTTTTCATTAAAAAGTTCTGACTCAGCTTTAATTCGTGCTTCTTTTTCAAAATCAGCTTTAATTTTTGCAATCTTTAGTTCTTGTATCGAAATCAGCTTTTGCATCTGTTTTTTCTCCCAACTTTTCCCTACAAAACGATTTGTTACATACACATTGTAGAAGTGAAGCAAAAATAAACCAAGCCAAGTAATCGAAACTGTGTAGGACCAGGGATAATTAAATAATAAAGTACCTTCTTTNTAATTAAATAAAATATTTGCAGACAAAGCAGCAATAACACCAAATAACATTAATGAAAAATGAAAGAATAAGAATTTTTTTTGTTTGATTCTTTCTTGAGCAGTTTTTATTAGATCAATTTGATCTTGGTTGATTTTGTCGCTATTTTTATTTTTTGAAAACATTTTTGACTTAGCAAATGTAATATTTTAATCACTCAAAAATCAAATAAAATAGCATATATGGATTTCCAAATAATTAAGAACAAAACTTATTTAGATACCGCAAGGTCAGGTGGTATTTATTCTGAACTTTTGGAATGGAGAAAGTCTCATGAGTTAAAGTACNTTGAAATGGGTAGTGAATTTAGAATTGACAATGAGGTTTTTATTGAAAATGTTAGAAGTTCGGTCAGCTCTTTTTTTGGATCAAGAGTAAGCTCAACATTTCTAACTCATAGCTTCTCTGTTGGGTTTAATTCTTTACTAAATCTATTAAGAAATAACCTTAAGTTTCTTGTCTATAAAAATGATTATCCATCGATAGTTCGATCTCTTGAACTAAACCATTTCGATCACTGTAAGTTTGATTTTAAAAACAATTTTGAAGATGATATTCTCCAAAGTATTGAAAAAGANAATCCAGACGTATTGGTGATTTCTATTGTNCAGTATTTAAATGGAATATTTATCAAGCCTGATTTTTTTTTAAAAGTAAAAAAANTATACCCTAAATTACTAATAATAACAGATGGAACCCAATATTGTGGAACTAAGAAAATTAATTTTGATCAATCTGGAATTGATGTTTTGATCTCAAGTGGCTATAAGTGGATTTATAGTGGGTATGGAAATGGATTTATTCTTTTAAANANNGATCGATTAAAAAAGTTTTTTAAAAAAAGGTTCAAATCATTTAACTCAGAACAGTTTTTAACTTTTTTAGAGCCAGGAAATCTCGATACTTTAAANTTTGGAAGTTTAAAATTTTCACTTGATAAAATGACTCNGATAGGAATGGATACAATTGAAAAAAAGATNAATACTATTTCAGAAATTGCAAAAAAAAGATTTATNGATTTGGGTNTACTTGACCGAATAATTAAACATNAAACGACACACTCNAATATTTTCAATATNGGAGGGGANAAAAAANTATATGANAANCTTTTGAAAAATCAAATAATCTGTTCAATGAGAGGAAACGGAATTCGAGTGAGTTTTGGTATGTTCAACTCAGGGTATGATATTGATAAATTAATTGATTGTATAGAAAGTTAATCGATAACGGTAAAAGTGGAGGTTCCGGAATTTGACTTGGCTCCGTGGTTATCTGAAGCCTCAACTCTCCACTTATAAGTCCCAAGATCGCTTAAGTTAACTGTGGTTTTGGTAGTGGTAATATTTTGTGTTATGACTTCTGATGCATCATTTTTGTCAAGATAAACAGTGAAAGTATGGGTGTCTGAGCTATCAATATCACTAACTGACCATGAAAGTTCAATACTACCTTTACTGACGACAGCGCCAGGCTTTGGAGCTAAAATATCAGCAGGAAATGGAGCATGGTTATTTAGTGGTGTCCCGGATAAAAAGAATTTCCAAGTCTGGCTATTTGCAGTAGCATTACCTGAATTTTTAGAAACTACATACCAGGAGTAAGGATAAGATTTTTCAAGTGTTATTTCAACGCTTGTTGAGGTTGTAGTTTGAGAAATCTCANCACTAGTGGTTAAGTTTTTNACATTAATTGTNTANGAGTCGGTGTTATCAGAACTATTCCATTCAAACTTTACAGCATTTACCTCTAAGCATTCAGAGTTATTATCAGGTTTTGATAAAACAGAAGCTTTGGGTGCAGGAATAACGGGATCAGAATTGTTATTGTTATCAAAGCCACTGTTTGAATCATCACCACCACCGCCGCACGACAAGTTCATCATTATAATCAAACCAAATACTATGTTTAATATTTTTTTCATTCTTTGATTACTTTAATTGACTTTTTAATTGTTTTGGAATCGACTTTCAATATATAAAGACCAGATCTAACGTTACTAAATGGTACGTTGACCGATCTTGAGTAAGGTACTTGTTCGTTTCTTGTCCAAATCACTTTTCCTGTGATATCAAATAAGGTCATGTTCACGTTCTGGTCGTTTCCTCCAACCCACAGTGTAGATGAGGATTTCACTGGGTTAGGGCTAAGCATTATGTCTTCAGAGATAAAGATTGTTTCTTCATAAATACCTTGACAATCTTTATCGGTTTTAACTTCAATGATATTGATACCCGCACTTAGTGCAAGGTCGATATAATTATTAGACGTTGTAATTAGGTTTCCATTAATTGTAATGTTGTAGTTTTTACCACCGTCAAGATCCAATGAAGCAATTTTGTTATTTCTGTCAATAATAGAGCTCACTGCTATATCTTTGGGCTCTTTGATGTTCGCATTAAAACATTGTTTTACTGTAGAAAAAGTGGAGGAAGTTAGACATACCCAATAGTTCCCAGATTTAAGGTTTTTCAAAGACCAC
>PAGT01000018.1 GCA_002705485.1 Flavobacteriales bacterium
AGAATGAGTTTGAGTGTGGCCAAATTCAATAATAGTGTTGTTGAGTTGAGTTCTGCTGCAATGCCTCCAACTTACTTCTTCTCATCACAATCTAAAAAAGTGGAGGAAGTTTTGGTGCCTAATCTTCCCTTAGGTGGTATCGAAACAGAAAAGTACAACGGAGTAAAAAAAGAGTTTAAAAATGGTGATGTAATGGTGATGATCTCAGACGGACTTCCAGAACTTCCAAATCCCACAAATGATTTACTGGATTATGAAAAAGTTCAAGAGTGTATAAAGAAAAATGCAGAAAAAAGTGCAGATGAAATTAAAGACGCACTTGTCTACCTTTCGGATGAATGGGCCAACGGAGTTATGAATCCAGATGACATTACAATAGTTGTAATTAAAAAAGCAGCTTAGGCATTGAAAATCCAGTTGCTTATTTCATTTGATTTTCCTTTGACCATTATTGGTTTTTGAGATTCAAAGCTTTTTTGATTTGATATTTGATTATATACACTTTCAGAGATAACAACCTGGCCAGATTTTGCATGAGAACACAGCCTAGCCGCAAGGTTAACTGCATCTCCAATAACAGTGTAATTCATTTGCTTTTCTGAACCAATATTACCTGAAACAACCTTACCAAAGTTAATTCCAATTCCAATTTTCAATTCTGGTAGATTTTCTTCACTCATTCGGACGTTAAATTTCTCTAGAGACTTGAACATTTCCATAGCAGTATTGACTGCATTCTGAGAATCATTATCACCTTTAATTGGAACTCCATAAAGAACCATAAGTTCATCTCCAATAATTTTATCTAAAGTTCCGTTGTGGGAAAATACTACATCGATCATTGCTTCAAAATAATTATTAAGTAGATAGACAACTTCGGAAGGTTTCATTTTTTCTGATAAACTAGTGAAACCTCGAATGTCACAAAAAAGAACACAAACTTCATTTTGAGCTCCCCCCAGTTCAAGCGAATTTTCGTTTTGTAAAAGTTCGTCTACAATGTTTTCAGAAACATATTTCTTAAAAGTAGACTTAATTTTATTGATACCAGAAAGATCTTCAAAAGAGAAAACCAATCCAGATCTTTCATTTTGCTCGTTGTAAACAGGAGAGAGTGTTAGATTAATTTCTCTAGAGGAACCTTTAGAATCAATCGTATTAAAATTGTCTTCAAAAATTGTTTCATCTTGAATTTCAGACTTTTCTAAAAGTTCAATTAGTTTCGGATTATTTTGAAAAACCATGAAGTAATGATTATTTATCACTCCTTCTTCATCCAATTCAAATATTTTTTTTGCAGATTCATTAACGAACTCAATTTCTCCTAATATATTTATCATGATAATCCCCGTGGTGATGGATGACATAATATTATCAACTAGTTTATTTGAAGTTTTTAGAGAATCAATCAACCTAATATTGTCATATGCATGACTAACTTTTTTACTCAAGCTATCAAATAATCTTAAATCCTGCTGAGTAAACCTAACCAATCCATTCCTACTTTCTTTATCGAAAAGTAGTATAGCTCCAACCAGTTCGGTTCCTGTAATGATCGGACTCAATAAAGCATTTTTTTTTGATGGTCTAAGTAATGAGTATTCTTGTGGATTGTCAACTATTTTTGAGGTTTTATTTTCGTCTAGTTCTTTTAATATTCCCTTGGTAATTCTCAAAATTTTACTTGGCAACTCTTCTTTTAAAATATTAAATTGCGAGACAACATTAAAAAAACCAGATTTTTCATCTTTCAATAAAACCATTCCTTTGGATGAGTTTAAAATAGAAATAATTGTTACAAGTAGTCCTTCAAAAAGGTCCTGCATTAAACCGTGTTGATTATCAATAATATCTGTGACATCAATTAATGATTCAATTTCAAGTAATTTGTTCTTAAGATCGTTATTAGAATTAATTAACTTAATTTCAAGCTGCTTAATTTTAATTGAGTTTTCTAATTGAAATTTAAGATTCAAAATTGTATTAATTAGTTTTTTTGATAACTTAATTTCCTCAGGAATTACAATATATCCAATCGATATTTGATTTATTGCAATTGAAAATAGTTTTATTGCTTCTATTGAGTCAAAATCAAGAAAAGTATTTATTAGCTTATTTTTTTCAGAACCTTTTTCTAAATCTGTTATGTTTTCATTTGATATAAGTTTGATAGGAAAATCAGAGATAAAAAAGTTTTGTAAGCCTAAGGATTTAATTAAAGATTTTTTTGAAAAAAAAACAAGTTGGAGTGATTCAAGGCCTTTTAATGATTTTGCATAGACAATTTTTTCCTTGATTGACTTTATTTCGTTAAGGACTATTAGAGGCTCCAATATGAAAAAAATACAATTACATAGCAGCTACTGCCTCGTCTTGAGTAGCGAAACTTTCACAATACTTAGTGAGACCCATTATTTTGAAGGTTTTTTCAATAATAGGTGCTAATCCACAAAAAGCAAGAGAGCCATCCTTTTCCTGTAATTGTTCAATTAGTTCAATTAAAATTGAAGCCCCGATACTGTTAACAATATTGGATCTTTCTAAATTAATTAAAACTTTATTTTTTCCATTAGATATGTGTTCTTGGGCTGAGTTTTGGATTTCATCCCCTAAATCTTTATTTAAATAGCCTTCGGTTGTTATTACAACAACTTCACCAATTAACTCGACATTTGTAACTTTATTCATTTGTAGCTTCCTTTTTTTTAATCATTGTTAGTGTTGTTCCCGTGTGGTCAGACTCAAAATCAACTGAATCCATAAGTTCTTTTATCAACATAATACCCCAACCTCTTTTTCTTTCATCACTGTTAAGCTTGGATTCAATTTTTGGTATTTTGACATTAGATTGATCGAAACCTTTACCTTTATCGATAACTTTTATTGTTAGTTGATCTTCCTCAATCAAAAAGTCAATATATACTTCGCTTTTTGATTCAGAATGTTCAAAAGCATTAATGCATGCTTCTATAAGAGCCATAGATATTTCGCCAGTCTTTTCTTCGGAAAGATCCATATGCTTAGCTACTATTTCTGCTGTTTGTGTAGCAACAAGCTCCATATCTTTAAGTATTGGAAGTTTCAATTCTACACTTGGTTTTTTGCTCATAAATATTTTTTTTTGTTATATGATATAACTGCATTTAATATATCAGATGTTAAATTTATAAAATATTATCCAGATTTCAATTAATTATGAAAATATGTCTTGATGTAAAATTTGAATATTCTTATTAAATTTGATTTATAATTTAATATCCAAAAAATGAAAAGACTTTTAAATGCATTAACTTTATTCTTATTTATTACAAATATTTCTTGTGCACAATTTGGTGAAACATATGTCAGAGAGGATAAAAAAATTGTTACTCCCAATGAAATAAATTACGATTTAGAATTGGTGCATGAAAAGGATGGAATTATTTGGGCAATAGAATTTTTTGATGACAATTCTATTCTTGCTACAATTAAATCAGGAAAATTAATTCATTTCAAAAATGGTGAAGAAGTCTATATAAAAGGTTTACCTGATATTTATTTGAGAGGACAAGGTGGTCTAATGGATATTGAATTTCACCCAAATTTTAATGAAAATAAATTATTATACATGTCCTACGCCTTTGAAAAAGAAGAAGGTAAAGGTGGNAGTACAAACATTGCAAGAGCTGANCTTNTTAATGATTCTTTAATAAACTTTCAGGTTTTATACGAAGCGACNCAAGGATCNAGAAAAGGNCAACATTTNGGAGGTAGATTAGAATTTGATGACAAGGGTTTTCTTTATTTTTCAATTGGAGACAGAGGAAATCGTGACGTAAATCCACAAAATCTAAAACTTGATGGAGGAAAAATATACAGAATCAATGAAGATGGGACTATTCCCGATGACAATCCCTTTATTGATGTTGATGATGCTAAAAAAGCAATATATTCTTATGGACACAGGAATCCGCAAGGAATGTTTAAGCATCCTATTACAGGTGAAATTTGGACAAATGAGCATGGACCAAAAGGCGGTGATGAAATCAACATAATACAAAAAGGGCTCAACTACGGATGGCCTGAAATAACTTATGGGATAAATTACAGTGGAACAACAATTACAAAAAACAAATCTCTTCCAAATATGGAACAACCGCTTTATTATTGGATTCCATCGATTGCCCCTAGCTGTTTTGAATACATAACCTCAAACAGGTATGAAGATTGGCAAGGAAGCCTACTTGCTGGGGCTTTAAAATTTAAATATTTAGAAAGAATTGTTTTAGAAAAAAATAAAGTTGTTTACAGAGAAAAAATCGCTGAGGATCTCGGAAGACCAAGGGACGTTAAAGAATCTAAGGACGGTTATATTTATGTGTCAATTGAAAATAAAGGTATTTATAAAATTGTTCCAAAATTATGAGGTATTTACTTGTCTTTTTTTTTCCATTTTTTGTTTTTTCACAAAAAGATTCTCTCGAAATCTCAATTGAAAATGGAAGATTATTATATGATGATTTTTGTGTTCGCTGTCACCTACCTAACGGAAAAGGTGAGATAGGTATTATTCCCCCCTTAGCGGAATCCGATTTTTTATATAAGCACATGGAAGAAAGCATCAAGGCTTTAAAATTCGGAGGAATTGATGGTGAAATAATTGTTAATGGAGTAAAATACAATTCAAGAATGGAAAAAATGGGGCTTTATGATGACGAAATCGCAGATGTTATGAATTATATTTTAAACAGTTGGGGCAATAAAAGTGACAAAATTATAACTGAAGAATACGTAAAAAAATTAAAAAAATAAAATGCGTATAATTGGCATTTGTGGTGGATCGGGCTCTGGAAAAACTACACTTGCTAATAATTTAAAACAACATTTTGGCTGTAAAAAAATGGCCTACATAGGATGTGATTCATACTATAAAAAAAACAACGACTTATCATTTAAAAAAAGATCCAAGCTTAATTTTGATCACCCTGATCTTATCGATTTTGAATTATTGTTTGACGATTTGAATTCTTTGAAAAATTTGGAAAAGATTTATATTCCAAAATACTCATACAAAACTCACAAAAGGTTAAAGACTAAGCGACCTCAAAACCCAAGAAGTTTAATTGTTTTAGAGGGGTTGCACATTTTATATGATAATCGAATTTTAAATTTGATAGATTACTGTATTTTTTTAGATTTAGATTATAAAATAAGATTGAAAAGAAGAATAAAACGGGACATAATGTCAAGAAATCGTACAAAAGAAGATACTATTAGAAGGTTTTTACAAATGAGTGAACCTATGTATAAGAAATATATAAAATCAAAAAAAACCAAAGCAGATTTGATTTTAAAATGCAAAAAAATAAACATTAAAAAAATTATAACTTTAATAAATACTTTTAGTTGATTGGAATCATTTAAAAATTTTCTTAATAATAAATATGTACGGTTTTTAAAAAACCTTTACTTTTTGATCACCTTTTTTTTTATAGTTTGGATGATATTTTTAGATGTCAATTCTTTTATGTTTCATAACAAATTAAATAAAGAAGTTGAGGATTTAATGGAAATGAAGAAAAAACTTGAAAATGATATATCGAAAGACCAAAAACTTATTGAATATTTAAAAAAAGATAGTAATTATGAAGCTTTTGCAAGAGAAAATTTTTACATGAGGAGAGACAATGAAGATATTTACATTATTGAGTTTAAGGATACTCTTAACAAATAGTTAAAAAAAAGAGATATTATTACTAAAAACAGGTATTAAAATATTGTATTTTTATCTTTTTTCAAAATGGGTAAAATTATTGCGATTTCTAACCAAAAGGGAGGTGTTGGAAAAACTACCACAGCATTGAATCTAGCAGCTTGTCTGGGAATACTTGAAAATAAAGTTTTATTAATTGATCTCGACCCTCAAGCTAATGCTAGTTCAGGAATAGGCATTACCACTGTTGAAAAAAACAGGTCTTCTTACCAACTGCTTGAACATACAGAAAAACCAAAAAACATCATTGTAAAGTCAAAAAGTCCAAATCTTGATGTAATTCCATCAAATATTGATCTCGTAGCCATAGAAATTGAACTTGTCAATCATCCAGAAAGGGAGTTTATGCTTAAAAAAGCTATTGATGAAATTAAAAGCTCATATGAATTTATAATTCTTGATTGCGCTCCTTCACTTGGTCTTATTACACTAAATGCCCTAACAGCTGCAGACTCTGTTATCATCCCCATTCAGTGTGAGTATTTTGCATTGGAGGGTTTAGGTAAACTTTTGAATACTATAAAGAGTGTTCAAAAAGTTCATAATGAAAACCTGGAAATAGAAGGACTTTTATTAACTATGTACGATTCTAGACTGAGATTATCAAACCAGGTTGTTGATGAGGTCAAAAATCATTTTCAAAATATGGTGTTCAATACTATTATTCCTAGAAATGTAAAGTTAGGTGAAGCTCCTAGTCACGGAAAAAGCATTGTTGATTATGATGCAACTAGTAAGGGCGCCAAGAATTATCTTAAATTAGCACAGGAACTTAAAAATAAAATTCTTTAGATGGCAAAAGCGTATAAAAAACAACCTCTTGGGAGAGGATTATCTGCGTTATTAAATAATCCCTCTGAAGATATTAAATCATCTGAAGATAAAAATGCTGATCAAATAATTGGAAATGTAATTGAAATTCCTATTGAACAAATTAGAACCAACCCTTTTCAACCACGAACTAATTTTGAGAGTGATAAAATAATTGAATTAGCAAATTCAATTAGTGAGTTAGGGGTCATACAACCAATTACTGTAAGAAAAATAGGATTTAAAAACTATGAGATTATCTCTGGAGAACGAAGGGTTAGAGCGTTACAATATTTAAAATTAAAGGAAATTCCTGCATACATCCGAATAGCAAACGATCAACAATCATTAGAAATGGCACTTGTTGAAAATATACAAAGAGAAAATCTTGATCCCATTGAAATAGGACTTTGTTACCAACGTTTAATTAATGAAGTTATGCTTACTCAAGACCAAATGAGTAAAAGGGTAGGAAAAAAAAGATCTACAATTGCAAATTACGTAAGATTATTAAAATTAGATCCAATAATTCAATCTGGAATTAGAGATGGATTTATCACTATGGGACATGGAAGGGCATTACTTTCTTTTGAAAACAAAGATGACCAACTCAAATTATATAAGAAAATTTTAAAAAAATCACTTTCTGTTAGAGAAGTCGAAAGCTTAACTACCAAAAAACCTTCGACAAATAATAAAACTGTAAATATTAAGCTCCCTTTAAATTTTAATNATGAGTTGATTAAGTTGAAAAAATATATAAATAANAAAGTTAATATTAAGTTAAAGAACAAAGAAAGAGGAANAATCATTTTCCCATTTAATAATATTGAAGAATTTAAAACTATCATTAAGANACTTAATGCAAAGAAANAAGTTTAAATTANTTTTATTTTTATTAATATCAATTAGCAGCTTAGGACAAGAAANAAATCAAAATTTTGATAATNTAGATATTACTGAACCGTCTAAGGCAGCTTTCTATTCAGCTGTTTTTCCGGGTGCTGGCCAAGCATTTAATAAAAAATATTGGAAAATTCCAATAGTATTTGCTGCAATTGGTACATCTGTTTACTCCTATGATTTTAATCAAAAAAAATATTGGTCTTATAGAAATGCATATAAAAGTCGAAAAGCAGGTTACAAAGATGATGAATATCAAAATTTGATTATTGATGATGACAGGTTNCTTGATGGAGCAAAATTCCATAAGAAAAACAGGGATTTATCTATGGTTTTTATAGTAGGGTTTTACATACTAAATATTTTGGATGCTAATATAGATTCGCATCTAAAGCAATATAATGTTAATGAAACTTTGACCATAAAACCATACATTCAAAAGGGATCATTAAATAAATCTGATTCTATTGGTTTTTCATTAAATTTAAGTTTTTAAAATAATGAAAATAGCAATTTTAGGTTATGGAAAAATGGGAAAAGAAATTGAAAAAATTTCTTTAAAAAAAGGACATGAGATAGTTTTGATAATTGACGAAAAATCTGATCGAAAAATNTCAAAAAAAGTTGACGTAGCTATCAATTTTTGTACACCTCAANCCGCATACAAAAACATTCATCTCGCTCTATCTAATAATATTCCAGTAGTTTCTGGAACAACAGGATGGTTATCAAATTATCCAAAAATAATTGAATTATCAAGAAAAAAACAAACTGGTTTTTTGTATTCTTCAAATTTTAGTTTGGGAGTNAATTTATTTTTTGAGTTAAACAAAAAATTAATAAAAATGATGAATAATCAAACAGATTACAAACTATCAATCGATGAAGTTCACCATGTTGAAAAAAAAGATAGACCTAGCGGAACCGCNATAAAATTGGCTGAAGACATCATCNAAAATAGTAAATATNAATCTTGGTCAAATTCAAAAAAAAATGATTCAATTTTTATCAAANCNNTGAGAAAAAATAATATTCCTGGAACACACACTGTCAAATACTCNTCTTCAATCGATGAAATTAAAATAATTCATAAAGCAAATAATAGAACAGGTTTTGCAATCGGAGCTGTTACTGCCGCAGAGTGGATAATTGGAAAAAAAGGTGTGTATGGTATGAATGATGTAATCAAAAATATAAAATTCAAATAATGACTTTTTTTCAGTGGTTTATATTTTTTATAATTATTCAATTTGTTCATGGAATAGGAAGTTGGAAGTTGTATAAACTTTGTGGCTATAAAAGCTATTTAGCATTTATTCCTATATACAATGCAATTATTTTAATGAAAATAATAAACAGGCCCTGGTGGTGGGTAATCCTTCTNTTCATTCCAATCATCAACTTATTAATCATACCAGTCATATGGGTTGAAACTATCAGNAGTTTTGGAAAAAATAAATTTATCGATACATTTTTGGTTCTCATATCTTTAGGATTTTATATTTATTCAATTAATTACTCAAATAATTTAGATTATGTTNTAAATAGAGATATAAACCCTAAAACCGGAATCGGTGAGTGGATTAGCTCAATAATTTTTGCAGTAATATTAGCCACAATTGTTCACACATATTTTATTCAACCTTACATAATACCAACAGGTTCATTAGAAAAATCTCTATTGGTTGGTGATTTTCTGTTTGTAAGTAAATTTCATTACGGAGCTAGGGTCCCTCAAACAGCTGTATCTTTTCCTATGGTTCACGATACAATTATTGGAACAGGAATAAGATCATATCTCAAAAAACCTCAAATTCCTTATTTACGAATACCAGGATTTCAAAAAATTAAAAGAAATGAAATAGTAACCTTCAGTTGGCCAGCTGACACTGTTAGACAATTTTTTGTCAAAGAAAAGGGGGTCAAAAAACCAATTGACAAAAAATCTAATTATGTGAAAAGATGTGTTGCCATTCCCTCNGANACTTTAGAAATTAAAAACGGTATCATTTTCATNAATGGTAAAAAAAGTATAATGCCCTACAGNGCAAAACCAATTTTTAATTATTCTGTCTATAATCAAAACGGAATTTCAACTTCAAAGTTATCCAGCTCTGGAATCAAAATNCAAAGAAAATTTAGAATTAAGGATATTACGCAACAAAAACTTAATCAAATGCGTCCATATATTTTNAGNTTAATGGATAACAANCCTAATAACTTTACAATAATTACTGATTTCAANGGTATTCCATATGATGTAAGATCATCTGGAAGAATTGTAATGACTGAAATTACAGAAAAAGAAATGGATGTATTTTTAACTGAACAAGAAGCTGAAATATTAAAAAAATCTAGACTGGTTGATAGCATCACTAGAAATTTTAANAAAATCAAATCTTACAATACTCAATTTTTCCCAAATGACATTAGATTCAACTGGAATGAAGATAACTTTGGGCCAATTATAATTCCAAAGAAAGGGGAAAAAATAAAATTAAATTCCATTAACCTNCCTATTTATAAAAAACTAATTAGAGATTATGAGNAAAACTCTTTGGATCTTAAAAATGGATCAATTTTTATTAACAATATTAAAACTNAACACTATATTTTCAAACAAAATTATTATTGGATGATGGGAGATAACAGGTATAAGTCTGAAGATAGCAGATCTTGGGGTTTTGTTCCCGAAGATCATATTGTTGGTAAACCTGTATTTATTTGGATGAGTATAGAAGGAATAAATGATGGATTTAAGAACTGGAAAATNAGATGGAATCGAGTTTTNACAACAGTGAATTTGGATGGGGAACCAAAATCATATAGATGGCACTTCCTTTTTACTATTTTAATAATTTATGGAATCACTGAATATAGAAAAAGAAAAAAATCTAAGTCATAAAAAAAAAAATAACTTGTTTTTATTGACTCCATGTTATTTTGCACCAATATCGCACTGGAATATTATAAAATCTGGAAAAGTTATTTGGGAAGTAAATCAAAATTATTTAAAACAAAGTTTAAGAAATAGAACATACATATATGGTCCTAATAAAGTTTTGAAATTAATTATTCCAATAAAGCACCAAATTAAGAAGCTACCTTTAAATAAAACATTAATTGACAACTCCTTTAATTGGCAAAAACAACACTGGTCAGCTATACAAACATCATATAATTCATCACCCTTTTTTGAATTTTACAAATATGAGCTTAAAAGTTTGTATTCAAATGAGTTTTTAAAACTTGAAGATTTTAATTTTAAATGTATTGAACTAATTTTAGATTGGCTTGAGATAAAACTGAAATTAGTTAAAACAAGTANTTATCGGGAAAATTATAATCATTNTGTTGATTTTAGAATGATGTCTAACAAATCCCACAAAGATAATTTCAATTCTAAAAAATATATTCAAGTATTTTCAAAATCGAACGGTTTTAAAAGTAACCTAAGTATTCTTGACTTAATATTCAATGTGGGGCCTGAAACTAACGAATACTTANAATAAAAGCAGGCCATAAGCCGGATTCTGTCGTGTCTTATCATTTATCTAGACAATTTATTACTAAATTGTTCATGCCGCCTACCCTCCAACATCGAACGAGCAATTCTCAAAAGCTGGTATACGTGGCGTTGCACCTTACAGAGTTTACCTGATTTCACTACAGCCGAACTGTACTTGCTTTCTGATGCACTTGTCCTCTATTTAAATAGTGGCGGGTGTTACCCGCTGTAACGCTCTATGGTGTCCGGACTTTCCTCTTTTATAATTAAAAGCGATAAGAAGGCCTGCTACATCAAAAATAATTAAAAAAAAAATTAATACTTACTTTATTGATCTCAAAGTGTCATTTTTATGTGTTAAATTTTATATTAGCAATATGAAAAATTTTGTTGTTTCAGCATTAAAATATAGACCCAAAAATTTTGAAGATGTTGTTGGACAAAGTACCGTCACGAAAACTCTTGAAAATGCTATAAAATTAAATCAAGTTCCGCAAGCAATGCTATTTTGTGGACCAAGAGGAGTTGGTAAAACAACCTGTGCAAGAATTTTGGCGAAAAAAATTAATTTAGAATCT
>PAGT01000019.1 GCA_002705485.1 Flavobacteriales bacterium
AAAGAAGTGACCATGTCTGAGTATGAAAAGATAGCTGCAGATAAAGCTGAAGAAATGAGAAACCAATGGAGGGGAGGCAGAGGTGGAAGACCAAATGCTAGAACCATTAGGTCTAATTAGTAACAAATAATGAGATTACATTACATTTTTTATTTTGCCATATTCTTTTTTGGATATTTTTCTAATTCTCAAGTTAGATTGGAAGGATCAATTACTGACGATTTGGGTAACCCTATCATGGGTGCAAATGTTATTGCTGTTGAAAAAGAATCTCAAATTCTTGATGGATTTGGTATTTCAAGTGATACGGGTTTTTATCGAATATCTCTTAAAAAAGATACTGACTATCAAATTAAGATTTCATTTATTGGCTTTCAGCAAATAGAATTCGATTTAAATTTATCTGAAAATTTTCAAAAAGATTTTATTTTGGAACAGCAGGCAGAAGCTTTAGATGAAGTTGAAATTGTTTATGAGATGCCCGTCACTATTAAAGGAGATACTATTGTTTACAATGCTGATTCGTTCAATACTGGATCAGAAAAGAAATTAGAAGATGTTCTAAAAAATATGCCTGGTATTGAAGTTACAGATGAAGGTACAATTGAAGTTGAGGGAAAGGAGGTTACCAAAATTACAGTCGAAGGAAAAGATTTTTTTGATGGAGATTCAAAATTAGCTACACAAAACCTTCCTGCAAACGCAGTCAATAAAGTTGAGGTTTTGAGAAATTTTACCGAAGTTAATCAACTTAGGGGAGTAACCAACAATGAGGATAATATTGCAATTAATATCAGTTTAAAATCAGGAAAAGATAAATTTTGGTTTGGTGAATTAATCGGCGGTAAAGGAAATGAAGATTCTTATTTGGCTGCTCCAAAAGTTTTTTATTACACAAAAGACCTAAGTTTAAGTTTACTTGGAAACTCAAACAATATTGGAGAACCTGTCCTCTCTCGAAGAGACTTTTATCGATTTGGAGGAGGTTTTAATAATCTAAATAGTCAAACAGGTACAAGCATTAATATTAGTTCTGATGATGCGGGTATTGGTAATTTACAAAACAATAGAGCAAAATCAATTGATGCTGATTTGGGAGCTTTTAATTTTAGTAACTCATTTAATAATGACAAATGGCGAATAAGTGGTTTTGCAATCATTACAGAAACAAAAAATGTTTTAGAGGAAAACATTTCTAGGCTTTATACATCTACCAATTCAACACAAGAAACATCTGAGGGTTCTACTCAAACTAATAAACAACAGCTCTATAAATTCACTACTGAGTTCAAACCTAGTGATAACTTACAAACCGAATACAATATATTAATTAAGTCTGCTGAAAATATTGAAAACACAAAACTTAATTCAAATGTACTTAGACAAGGACAGTCTGTAAGTGAAAACATTGCAGAACTCAGAAGTGATAAACCATTTTCAATAAATCAAGAACTCAAAACTTATTACACATTGAATGAAGACCATATTTTTTCATTTGAGGCTCAACATTTGGATCAAGATGAAGATCCATTTTATCAAGCTATAAAAGAGATCCAACCTTTTAGCAACGTTTTAAGCTTGGACACCAATCAGTCAAATTTTAATGTAAACCAAAACAGGAATGTTAAAACTTCTAAAATTGAAGCGAAACTCGATTATTATCTCATTTTAAATCCAAAATCCAATTTAAACTTTACCTTCGGAATAACTGATGTTGGTCAAAAATTCAACTCAAATATCTTTCAGATTCTTGACAGCGGAGCACAAAATAAGTTTCAAGAGGATCGTCTAAATAACGAAGTTGATTTTGATTTTACTGATCTATATTTTTCCTTTAGATATCGGTTCATAACAGGAAAATTTACAATTGACCCTGGTTTTACCATTCACAATTATAAAAATGAAACTTTACAGTTGGGTGTTTTGGAATCTAACAGCTTTTCAAATATAAGACCCAATTTTAGAGTTTTTCTAAAGTTTAAAGACTCGGAATCATTGAGATTCAATTATCGATTAACAACTCAATTTACTGACGTTAATAATTTGGCACGAGGTTATGTTTTTAATAGTTACAATAGTTTTTTTCAAGGAAACCCTTACATAGAATCAGCCGAGATCAATAATTTTAATCTCAATTATCAAAGCATTAATATTTTTAATTTTACTAACATATTTGCGAATCTGAATTACAGTGAAAGAAAAAATTCCATACAAAGTAGAACATTGATTTCAGGAATTAGTGCTGTAAGATCGGCTGTAAATTCTAATTTCCCTAGAGAATCATATACTGCATCTGGGCGAATAGATAAAAGATTTAAAAACTTCAAAGCCGGTTTTAGCATGAACTTCAATTACAGCCAATTTAATAATGTAGTAAATAATAACCCTCAAGAATCAGTAAACTTTAATCAAAGGTATAGAGCAACCCTTGCAACTAATTTTAGAGATAAACCAAATCTGGAGATTGGTTATAGTTATAACAAACGAAAGTATGATATTGGTGATAGAACAAGCTATTTTTATACTGACTCTCCTTTTGCAAGACTTGATGCCGCCTTTGGAAAAGGCTTTGTATTCACCGCAGATTACACTTATAATTACTACAGGGATCAAGATTCCACATTAAATGAGTATAGATTTGCTGAGGCTGATCTTTCTTATAATAAAGATGGATCTAAATGGGAATTCGGTCTTGGCGTAACTAACTTGTTTAATGATACATCAATTAACAGAGATAGTTTTAACCAACTTTTCAGTCAAACACGATCATACATTATTCAGCCACGGTATGTTGTTTTCAGACTTAAATATGACCTAACCGCTTTAAATGCTGGGGGAAGAAAGTCAAATAAATCAGAGAAATAATTACTGAAATTTAATATTTGATTAACTTTAATGTGTAATCATAAGTTTTGAAAAAAAGCTTTCTTTTTTTAATTTTTCTTATTCCTTTTTTTAGCTTTAGTCAATCTGGACTGGAATCCATTCTTTTTGCTGTTGAAAGTGACTCTAAAAAAATTTTCAATGGATACTTGACTCCACTCATGAAAGGAGCAATTTATAGTTCGAATGCAGGTTGGTTTAATGGTGCAAAGGTTCATAAAAAGCTTGGTTTTGATTTGAGCCTGAAACTCAATATTTCTTTTGTTCCCAGAAATGAGCAAACATTTCTAATAGATGATTTGGATTATATCACAACTACGGCAACTAACCTACCTACAATAATTGGAGACAGTAGGGAAGAAAGTTTAATTNTAACGATTCCANCNGATGGNACAGNACCTGAAATGAGAGCGANTATTAAAGCCCCAAAAGGAATTAAAAATAAAGTTCCACTAGGNGGTGTACCAGCGCCCGTTTTACAGATTGGNATTGGGTTGCCATTTCAAAGTGAGGCTGTGATAAGATACAGTCCTGAATATCATCGTAAAGGAATTGATATGTCACTGAAAGGAATTGGATTTAAACATAATCTTATGCAATATTTTAATCCCTTCTTAAAATTCCCACTAAACGTTTCTGCATTTGCTTCTTTTTCAAAAATGGAAATTGATTACGATATTCAATCATTTAGTTCTGTAGAAGGAAAAGGTCAGTTTTCTGAGTTTAGTTTAAATAATTATAATTTGCTTTTAATATATTCAGTTGATTTACCAATAATAAGTTTTTATGGAAGTTTTGGATATTCTGGAGGGAGTTCATCATTTAATCTGAAAGGGGAATATAATTTGAATTATGTTACAGAAACTGATATTCCAATCCAAAGAAAATTAGAAGATCCAATCCAAATGAACTTCAATGTTAATGATTTTCAAACAACATTTGGTGTCAAATATAAGTTCTTGATTTTTAATGCATCTTTAGATTACACCTTTCAAAATTACAATACCATCTCAGCTGGAATCTCAGCAAATATTAGATAATTTTGAATTAAATTTTTTTTTTATAGTTTAGTAAAAAATTTGAGGACTGATTTGACTGATTGCAACCTCTAAAAAAAAGTGCTAAAGCAGAAGCTTTTCACTCAGACTTGTCGAATCAAATCCCGTTTTAATAATTAAAATGATTTAAAATGAGCAATAAAAAACTATCAACAAAAGCACTTCATTCAGGTCATGAAGTAGATTTAACACAGGGTACTAGAGCTGTACCAATATATCAATCAACGTCTTATGTTTTTAATGATTCAGCTCACGCTGCAAATTTATTTGCCCTTTCTGAGCCAGGTTATATTTATACAAGACTGAATAATCCAACAAATGATATATTGGAGAAAAGACTAGCTGATATTGAGGGTGGTATCGGAGCAGTTGTTACAACATCAGGTGCATCAGCAATTTCAACTGCACTTTTAGTTTTATTAAAGGCAGGAGACCATATTGTAGCATCTAACAGTTTGTACGGTGGAACATTTAACCTCCTAAACGTAACACTTCCAAGATTTGGTATTAAAACCACCTTTGTAGATCCTTCAGATCCTGTAAATTTTAGTGACGCTGTTCAAGAAAATACTCGTGTATTTTTTGTTGAATCTTTGGGTAATCCTAAGTTGGATGTTCTGGACCTTAAAGAAATTTCTAATTATGCTAAAAAGTTTAAAGTTCCATTAATGGTTGATAATACTGTCGCAACACCTGCCTTATTAAATCCAATTGATTACGGAGCAAATATTGTAATCCACTCTCTTACCAAATATATTAATGGTAATGGAACTGTCCTCGGAGGTGCCATAATTGATGCAGGAACATTTGATTGGTCTAATGGTAAATTCCCAGAATTCACTGAGCCATCCCCTGGTTATCACGGACTTGTCTACCACGATGCGTTGGGACCTGCAGCATTTATCGCTAAGGTAAGAATTGAAGGGTTGAGAGATTTAGGAGGTGCAATTAGTCCATTTAATTCTTTTCAAATTATTCAAGGGCTTGAAACTTTGGATATAAGAATGAAAAAGCATAGTTCAAATGCTTTGGAGCTCGCCAAATGGTTAGAAAAAAAACCCGAGGTGGAATGGGTTAATTATCCAGGGTTGGAATCAAGTGATTATTATAATCTTTCAAAAAAATATTTAAAAAAAGGGCAAAGTGGATTAATTACCTTTGGAATAAAAGGTGGGTTTGATTCTGCTAAAACAATAGCTGACAACACAAAACTTTTCTCTCTTTTAGCTAACATAGGTGACACCAAATCATTAATTATTCACCCAGCAAGTACAACTCATCAACAGTTGAGTTCTGAAGATCAAGAATCAACAGGAGTTTCTAGTGATTTGATAAGACTTTCTGTTGGTCTGGAAGATATAAAAGATCTTAAGGATGATTTAGAATTGGCTTTTTCCAAAATTGATAAGAAGGTTTTAGTGTAAACTTATTATGTCAGAACTTTGTAAGCTTGATATTAAAAACTTTTTATCATTTAATGAAACTCTTTTTAATATTGAGCTAAGTTATCAACTATTTGGAAAACCAATTGGTGATGCACCAATTGTTATGGTAAATCATGCATTAACAGGAAACTCTTCTGTTTGTGGTAAAGATGGTTGGTGGGATCCAATTGTTGGTAAAAATAAACTAATAAATACTGATAAATTCACAGTAATAGCGTTTAATTTTCCAGGCAATGGTTTTGATAAAGTTGTAATTAAAAATTATAAAGAATTAATATTAGCTGACGTAGCAAAAATTTTTAAAATAGGACTTGAAAAATTAAAAATTTCAAAACTGTATGCAGTTATAGGTGGCTCAATTGGGGGTTGCCTCATTTGGGAATTAGCTTTTTTATATCCTAATCTTTCAGAAAATTACATTCCAATTGCATCCGATTGGAAATCTACTAATTGGTTAATTTCAATGACAAGAGTTCAAAAACAGATTTTAAAAAATTCTAGAAAACCTTTGCAAGATGCAAGAATTCATGCAATGCTTTCTTACAGATCTCCAAAGTCAATAAATTTAAAATTTGACAGAAATATTGAAAAAAATAAATTTAATGTTGAAAATTGGCTTTTGTATCACGGAGATAAATTAAACAGAAGATATGATTTAAATTCATATAAGCTTATGAATCATCTTTTATCTACCGTTAATATAACTAAGAATGTAAAACTTTTTTCTTTAGCAACTAAAATTAATAGTAATATATATATAGTCTCCATAGATTCAGACTTGTTATTTACTCATGAGGAAAACAAAATCACATTTGATGAAATTTCAAAACACAAGAAAAATGTTTTTTTAAAAACAATTATCTCTGATCACGGACATGACGCTTTTTTAATGGAGTTTAGAAAAATAAAGGATCTTCTTCATGAAGTATTCATTTAATAACTATTCTTGAGTTATTAATGTTCTTGTTTTTTTGTTTTTTTGATAACTAATGTTAATTTTATAAAATATATGAAAAATAAAAATTCTTATTATAGATTTTATTTCTTTTTCTACTATACGTAGACTAAGGACTTTTTCATATATAATATTGTTAGAAAAAATATAATTTAAAGTCCTGAAAAATCAGGACTTTTTTTTTGTAGATAATGAAAAAAGTAGCAATACAGGGAATAAAAGGGTCTTATCATCACAAAGTAGCAGTTGATTATTTTAGTAATAATATTGAAACTTTAGATTGTTTATCTTTTGATGAGTTGGTATCTTCAATAGTTAAAAACAAGTGTGATGTTGGAGTTTTAGCAATAGAAAATTCAATTGCTGGGTCCATAATACCAAATTACTCTTTAATTGATAATTCTGGGCTCAAAGTTGTAGGTGAATACTATATTAATATAGATCATCAACTATTAGCACTAAAAGGAAAAAAAATTGATGATATAGAAATAATTTCATCTCATCCAATGGCACTTTTACAGTGTAAAGATTTTATAAAACAATACCCAAGTATTACAATAATTGAAGCAAAAGATACTGCCCAAGTTGCAAGTCAAATACAAAAAGGGAAAATTGAAAATATGGCAGCAATTGCAAGTTTTGAGGCATCAAAATTATACGGCTTAAAAGTATTAAAAAAAAATATTCAAACCATAAAGAACAATGAAACTCGTTTTGTTATTATTTCCAAAAATTATGATGACAATAACACTGAATTTGATAAGGCTTCTTTGAAATTTGTCTTAAGTCATAAAACAGGAAGTTTAGCTAAAATTTTAAATATTTTAAGTGATTATAAACTAAACTTGACGAAAATACAATCTTTACCTGTAGCTGAAATTACTTGGAAATATTCCTTCTTTGTTGATACTACTTTTGAAAATATTGATAATTTGAAAGAAGCCTTAATAAAAGTTGAGGAACATTCAGAGTCATTAAAAGTCTTAGGAATTTATAAAAAAAGAACATTATGATAATAAATTCAAATAGAACAAAAGATGTTCAAGAATACTACTTTTCTAAAAAACTTAAAGAAGTATCTAAGTTAATTAATCAAGGCGAGCCAATAATAAATATGGGTATAGGAAGCCCAGATATATTTCCATCTGTAAAAGTAATTAAAGCATTAAAAATGAGTTTAAATGATCCATCAGCTCACAAATACCAAAGTTACTATGGACTCTCTGAACTTAGATCAGCAATTTCAAACTTTTACAAAAGTTTTTTTGGAATCAACTTAGATCCCTCAAAACAAGTTTTACCACTCATTGGATCAAAGGAAGGTATTATGCATATTTCATTAGCGTTTCTAAACCCTGGAGATAAAGTCTTGATTCCTAATCCCGGATATCCAACCTATCTTTCCGTTACCAAGTTAGTTGAAGCTAAACCACTTTTATATGAACTAAACGAACAAAATNGTTGGTTCCCTAATATCGAAGACTTAGAAAAGAAAGATTTATCTGGAGTTAAAATCATGTGGATAAACTACCCACACATGCCCTCAGGTGCATCTGCAAAAATCGAACAATTTGAAAAATTAGTTTCTTTCACTAGAAAAAATAATATTCTCTTGGTTAACGACAATCCATATAGTTTTATTTTAAATAAAAGTTTACTTAGTTTGATGAGTGTTCAAAGGTCATTCGACAATTGTTTGGAACTTAACTCTTTAAGTAAATCTTTTAATCTTGCTGGATGGAGAGTGGGTATGCTTATAGGTTCTGAAAACCACATTTCAAGTGTAATGAAGGTCAAAAGTAATATGGATTCAGGAATGTTTTATGGAATTCAAAAAGGTGCAATTGAGGCATTAAGNCTTGAAATTAGTTGGTTTGAGTCNATAAATAAGATATATTCCAAAAGAAGAAAATTAGTTTGGAAGTTAGCAAGATTAATGAAATGTGAATTTGATAAGGATTCGTCAGGTTTGTTTGTTTGGGCAAAACTTCCTAAAAGATTTAAAAATTCGAAGGAATTTGTAGATAGAATTTTACAAGAAAAAAAACTATTCATTGCNCCTGGATCAATTTTTGGGTCCAATGGTGAGGGCTATGTTAGATTTTCATTGTGTGTTAGTGAAAANAATATTTTAAATGCTATTAAAAGACTNAAATCATGAAGATTGGAATTGTGGGTTTGGGTTTGATGGGTGGATCTTTTGCTTTGGATTTGAAATCGTTAAATGGTGGATTAAAAATATTTGGCCATGATAATTCAGTAAAAAATGCTGAGAAAGCATTAAAAATTGGTTTTATTGATGAGATTATTGATNTTTCAAAGTTGAGGGATATGGATGTTGTAGTTGTCGCAGTTCCAGTNGATGTTTCTTTAAATTTAGTTTNGAAAATATTAGANATAGTGAAAGACGATTCAATAGTTTTTGATNTTGGATCTACCAAATCACCGATTTGTAGTTTTCTAAAAAATCATTCTAGAAGAAAAAANTTCTTGGCCTGTCATCCTATGNCTGGAACAGAATTTTCAGGTCCTGAAGCTGCGATTACNGGGTTGTATNTAAATAAAANAAATATAATTTGTGAANCTAATAAAACATCTGCTAAACTTTTAAAAAAAGCTCTAGATATCTTTAACAAACTTAAAATGAAAAGTGTTTTTATGGATCCANTTTCACATGATACNCATGCAGCTTACGTTTCACACCTTTCGCACGTAAGCTCATTTATGCTTGGAAAAACAGTTATAGAAAAGGAGAAAAACGAAAAAAACATTTTTGATTTGGCAGGTAGTGGATTTGAATCGACTGTCAGATTAGCTAAAAGTTCACCTGAAACTTGGACACCAATTTTTTTACAAAACAAAAAGAATATAGCTGAGGCAATTGATGAATACATTANTAGTCTAGAAAAATTTAAAAAAATCATAACTGATGGCAACTCTATTGAACTAAAATCAATTCTNAAAAANACCAATAGAATAAAAGAAATTTTAAATAAAAATAATAACAATGAAAAATAATAAAAAGCTTAAAAAGTGGCTTGATGCATTAAATTTAAATCATCCACTTGTAATTGCTGGTCCGTGTAGTGCTGAAACTGAAGATCAGGTTTTAAAAATCGCACATGAATTAAAAGACACCGATGTTTCAATATTTCGGGCTGGTATTTGGAAACCAAGGACTAGACCAGGAATGTTTGAGGGGGTTGGTGCCATTGGATTAAAATGGATGGAAAANGTGAAAAGTCAAACNGGTCTTTTAACNGCAACAGAAGTAGCTAATGCAAATCATGTTAANTTAGCAATTNAGCACAATATTGATGTTTTATGGATTGGAGCAAGATCAACTGTAAGCCCATTCATTGTTCAAGAAATAGCGGATGCTCTGAAAAATACTGATAAAATAGTTTTGGTCAAAAATCCTGTAAATCCGGATTTGTCATTGTGGCTTGGGGGAATTGAGAGGTTGTATTCTTCAAACATTAAAAACTTAGGAGTTATTCACAGAGGGTTTTCAACTTATGAAAAAACTAAGTTTAGAAATAACCCTGAATGGCAATTACCTATCGAACTTCAAAATAAGTATCCAGACTTACCTTTGATTTGTGACCCNTCTCATATTTGTGGTAAAAGAGATACTTTACATACTGTCTCACAAACTGCATTGGATTTAAACTTTGACGGACTTATGATTGAAACACATACAGATCCAGATCAAGCTTGGAGTGACGCTGCTCAACAAATTAAGCCTAGTGTTCTCACAAAAATGATGTCTAATTTAAAAATGAGAAAAACTACTGATGATGAAATAGATTTTAAAAACACTTTAAATACTTTAAGAACTCAAATTGATATTATTGATCAAGGATTATTAGATACTTTAGGAAAAAGAATGAAAGTTGCAATTGAAATAGGAGATTTAAAGAAAAAAAAGAATGTAGCTGTATTACAAACTAAACGATGGAATGAAATATTAGGAAAAATGATCTTAGAGGGAGAAGAAAAAGGGTTAAGCGAAGAGTTTATCCTTCGCATGTTCAAGGCGATTCATCAGGAGTCAATTAATCACCAAAATAAAGTAATAAATAGTTAAATCATATGCTAGGAATTGTTTACAAATCAACTGGGAATGAATTCTTGGTAAAAACAACTTCTAAAAAACTTTATAAATGCAAATTGAAAGGGAGATTCCGAACTTATGATATTAAGTCCACTAATCCAGTATCAGTAGGGGATAATGTAAAATTTCATGTAGAAAATATTGAACAAAAAACGGGCGTAATATATGAAATAGAGAAAAGAAAAAACTATATAATTAGAAAGTCTGTTAATTTATCAAAAGAATCTCATATTCTTGCATCAAATATAGATTGTTGTTTCTTATTTGTAACTCCTTCAAAGCCTGAAACCACAACAACATTTATTGACAGAATATTAGTATCAACAAAATCATATAATATTAACACCATTATTTTGTTTAATAAGGTTGACCTTTACACTGAGAAGGAAAAAGATTTCATTAAATCATTAATCAAAATCTACACACAAATTGGCTATGAATGCATTGAAATTTCAAGTCTTCAAAAAATTAATCTAAAAAAAATAATGGAAATAATGAAAGATAAAGTATCGATCTTTACAGGTCATAGTGGAGTTGGAAAATCGACTTTGTTGAATTCATTAAGCCCTAGACTATCAATTAAAACAGGAAATGTTTCTAATCAAAATAAACAAGGTCAACATACAACTACTTTTTCTCAAATGTATGATTTGGATTTTGGAGCCAAAATTATTGATAGTCCAGGAATCAAAGGTTTTGGATTATATAACATTGAAAAGGAAGAGGTTAAGATGTATTTTCCTGAATTTTTACTTTTTAATGAAAACTGTAAATTCAATAATTGTCTTCATTTAAATGAACCTAATTGTGCTGTAAAGGATAATATTAAAAGTGGTAAAATTTCAATTTCAAGATATGAAAGCTATTTAAATATAGTTAAATCAACAAATAATAAGTATCAGATTAATGATTTAAAATTATGAGAGTGATTTTACAAAGAGTTAAAAAAGCCAGTGTAATTGCAAATAATACAAAGTACTCATCAATTAAAAAAGGATTAATGATACTTTTGGGTGTTGAACATTGCGACGATAAATCAGATGTTGTTTGGTTGACCAAAAAAATTTGTAATCTCAGAATTTTTGACAATGAAAAAGGGATTATGAATAAGTCTTTGCTCGATGTTGAGGGGGAGGTTTTGATAGTGAGTCAGTTTACATTACACGCATTAACTAAAAAAGGTAATAGACCCTCATACATTAAGGCAGCGAAAAGTCCTATCGCTAGAAAGTTATATGAAGACTTTATTCAATCAATGAATAATTATAATAAAATAGAATCTAAATTTGGCTCATTTGGTGAAAACATGCTTGTTAAAATTGAAAATGATGGACCTGTCACAATATTTATTGATTCAAAAAATAAAGAGTAAAATATATGGAAATAAAAAAGTTACAAAAAGAGGTTGATAACTGGATAAAGGAACACGGCGTTCGATACTTTGATCCACTAACAAATTTGGCACAATTAACAGAAGAAGTAGGTGAAGTAGCAAGAATAATTTCTCGAAAATATGGAGAACAATCTGAAAAAAAATCAGATAAAAAAAAGGATTTAGCGGAGGAGCTATCTGATGTCTTATTTGTGATAATTTGCCTAGCAAATCAAACCAATTGTGATCTTGAAAAAGCATTCTTTGAAAAATTATCATTGAAAACTAAACGAGATCACGATAGGCATAAAAATAACTCAAAGTTAAAGTAGTATTTATGAGTTATTTAATTAGTCATCAAGAAAAAAAAATTGATTCTTGTTTTAAAATTAAAGGTTCAAAAAGTGAGTCAAATCGATTACTGATTTTAAAAGCTTTTTATAAAAACATTTTCATAAAGAATATTTCAAATTCTGAAGACACATCCATATTAGAAAAAAATTTAAAAAATTTAAAAAATAAAATAAATGTGAATCATGCAGGTACAGCTATGAGATTTTTAACTGCATATTTATCAATTCAGGCTGAAAAAAATTTTGAAATATACGGGTCTAAACGAATGCATGAGCGTCCAATTAAAGTTTTAGTCGACGCATTAAATTCCATAGGTGCCGATATTAAATACTTAGAAAAAGATGGTTTTCCTCCTCTCGTTATCAGAGGTAAAAAAATCCAAAAAGATTCAATATCTATCCCATCTAATGTAAGCAGTCAATATATATCAGCACTATTATTAATTTCTCCGATGCTTAAAAATGGCTTGACAATTAAACTCAAAGAAGCTATAGCATCACGTCCATATATTGATATGACTTTATTTTTCTTAAGAAATATAGGAGTAAAATTGATCTCAAAACAATATGAGATTAAAGTTACTCATACAGAAAGTATTAAGGACTTTGAATATAGTGTTGAATCAGATTGGAGTTCTTTATCTTATTTTTATTCAATTGTATCACTTGCGAAAAACGCTTCTTTAAAAATTGACAAATTCCATAAAAATACTGTCCAGGGAGATAAAAGATTAGTTCAAATTTATAAAAATCTTGGAGTCAGAACTTCATTTAAAGGAAGTTCAGTTTATCTCAAAAAAGATGTTAGTTTGAAGATCCCGGATATAATTATTTTAGACCTTGTAGATTGTCCAGATATTGCTCAAACGATTGCAGTCAGTTGTTTTGGTTTAGGAATATCATGTGAACTCAACGGATTACATACGCTAAAAATTAAGGAAACTGACCGACTTTTTGCCTTGAAAAATGAACTTGAAAAGTTAGGAGCATCTGTTCAAATTACAGATAAGAGTTTACATTTAGAAAAATCTGAAAAAATCAAAACTAATATAAAAATTAATACATACGACGATCACCGAATGGCTATGTCATTTGCTGCCTTAGCTATTAAAATACCCATAATTATCAATGACCCTATGGTAATAAAAAAATCATTTCCAGATTTTTGGACAGTACTAAAAGCCTTGGGTTTTAAGCTATCAAAAATAAATTAAACTGTAAAAAACTTGACATTGCCTATGCTTGGACTGTATATTTGCGAACTTAAATTTAAAACCAATGAAACTATCCCACTTCAATTTTGAACTCCCTAATGAACTTTTGGCTGAGTATCCTGCCGAACATAGAGATGAATCAAGGCTAATGGTTCTAAACAGAAAAAATCAAAAAATAGAACATAAAACTTTTAAAGATGTTGTTGACTATTTTGATGATGGGGACTCTTTTGTTTTAAATAATACTAAAGTTTTTCCTGCTAGACTTATGGGTAATAAAGAAAAAACTGGTGCTAGAATTGAAGTTTTCTTACTTCGTGAACTAAGTTATGAACAAAGGCTTTGGGATGTCTTAGTTGATCCTGCTAGAAAAATTAGAATCGGCAATAAACTTTATTTTGGTGATGATGATAGTTTAGTTGCCGAGGTGATTGATAATACGACTTCAAGGGGAAGGACACTCAGATTTTTATTTGACGGATCATATGATGAGTTTCGTCAAACATTGTTTGATTTGGGTCAAACCCCACTTCCAAAGTATATTCAACGAGAAGAAGAAGAGTTTGATAAGACTCGTTATCAAACTATTTTTGCTAAACATGAGGGAGCAGTTGCTGCACCTACCGCAGGTCTACATTTTTCTAAACATCTTCTTAAAAGGTTAGAAATAAAAGGGATTAACATAGCAGAAATCACATTACATGTTGGCCTTGGAACTTTTAACCCAGTTGAAGTTGAAGATCTTTCCAAACATAAAATGGACTCAGAAGAATTATTAATTGATCAGAAAGCTTGTAATATAGTTAATTCCGCTAAATTGAATAAAAAAAGAGTATGTGCTGTTGGTACTACCTCGATGAGAGCTCTTGAATCATCCGTTTCATCATTTAAAACTTTAAATCCTTATTCTGGTTGGACTCATAAATTTATTTTTCCCCCTTATGATTTTAGCTTGGCAGATTCAATGATTACAAATTTTCACACCCCAAAATCCACCTTATTAATGATGGCCTCTGCATTCGCAGGACATGATTTTTTAAAAGAGGCATATGATGTTGCAGTTAAAGAGAAGTACAACTTTTATTCTTACGGAGATGCAATGTTAATCATATAGTTCACCATGAAAAAAGATGTAAGATCTTTAACTCACGACGAGCTAATCTCTTTTTTTGAATCCAATAACCATTCATCTTACAGAGCTACTCAGGTTTATGAATGGCTATGGAAAAAATCTTGTTTTTCTTTTGACGAAATGACAAACTTGTCCAAAAATACAAGAGAACTTTTAAAAGATAAGTTTGTTATTAACAATATAAAAATTGACAAAATTCAAAAAAGTAGTGATGGAACTATTAAAAATGCTATTAAATTATTTGACGATTCATTAGTTGAGTCAGTTTTGATTCCATTTGAAAATAGGACAACAGCCTGTGTTTCAAGCCAAGTTGGGTGTAGTCTAGATTGCGAATTCTGTGCAACATCGAAACTCAAAAGAATTAGAAATTTAAATGCAGATGAAATTTTTGATCAAGTATCAATAATAAATAATCAAAGTAAAACATATTTTGGTCGACCAATTTCAAACATTGTTTTTATGGGTATGGGTGAACCTCTTTTAAACTACACCAATTTAATTTCAGGAATTAAAAAAATATCCTCAAACGATGGTTTAGGGATTTCTCCTACAAGAATTACAGTATCAACATCTGGAATTCCAAAAATGATTATTAAGCTTGCAGATGAACCTATAAAATTAAATTTAGCACTTTCATTACATTCAGCTATTGAGGATACCCGAACTAAAATTATGCCATTTTCAACAAGATTCTCTCTTTTAGAAATTTTAGACTCTTTGAAATATTGGTATAAAAAAACACAAAGAATTGTGACATATGAATACATAATATGGAAAGGTATTAACGATGATTTTAAACACATTGAAAGCCTAATTAAATTTTGTAAAAAATCACCCTCAAAAGTTAATATTATTAATTACAACGATGTTGGTAATAAGTTTTTCATACCAGCTGATTCGAATTCCATAGATAACTATGTACAAGAATTAATGATTAATAACATTCCAGTAACCATTAGAAAGTCTAGAGGAAATGATATTGATGCAGCATGCGGACAATTGGCAAATAAGATTACCAATTAGTTTTTAGTAATCTTTAATTGTAAATTAAAACTATGAAAGAAATTGAAAAAATCAAGCTTCCAATAAAAAAAGAAATTGATTTATTTGAAGGTAAATTTTCAAATTCAATGAATTCAAGTGTTCCTTTATTAAACAGAATCACTCATTATGTTGTTAATAGAAAAGGGAAACAAATGAGACCAATGTTTGTGTTTCTTACTGCTAAAATGTTGAGCAGTGGGAAAATGAATGAAAAAGTTTATCGAGCAGCTTCCGTTATTGAGCTAATACACACGGCATCTCTTGTACATGATGATGTGGTTGATTCAAGTAATGTGAGAAGAGGTTTTTTTTCATTAAATGCGCTATGGAAAAATAAAATTGCTGTTTTAGTTGGAGATTATTTACTTTCAAAGGGAATGCTTTTATGTATAGAAAACAAAGACTTTGATATATTAAAAATTATATCTGACTCTGTCAAAGAAATGAGCCAAGGTGAATTACTACAAATTGAAAAATCAAGAAGATTAGACATTGACGAAAAAACATATTTTGAAATTATAAAAAAGAAAACTGCTTCTCTTATCTCATCTTGCTGCGCTCTCGGAGCTACCTCAACAAATGCATCTCAAAAAATAATTGACGAGCTTTCTTCTTTTGGTCAAAAAATTGGTATGGCTTTTCAAATTAAAGATGACCTTTTTGATTATGGGGAGAATAAAATTGGAAAACCAATAGGAATTGATTTAAAAGAAAAAAAATTAACACTTCCTTTTATATACGCACTTAATAATTCTTTACCAGAAAAAAAAAGATGGTTGAAAAACTCAATTAAAAACCACAATTTGAACAAAAAAAGAATTAAAGAGGTTATCAACTATGTAAAGGAAATAGGAGGAATTGATTACACTATTGATAAGTTAAATGAATTTCATAACCAAGCCCTTAAAGATTTGGAGAAATTTCCAAAAAATAAATACCGAGATCATTTGAAAAGCTTAGTTGACTATGTAATTGACAGAAAATATTAGCTGAAAAAATACATTTTTCATTAAATTAATGTAAAAATTAGAAAAATTTGATTTCAAAAAACACAATAGATAAAGTTTTTGAACAATCCAGGGTAGAAGAAGTAATCCAAGATTTCATTCAATTGAAAAAAGCTGGTTCAAATTATAAAGCATTAAGTCCGTTTTCAAATGAAAAAACACCAAGTTTCGTGGTTTCACCCGTGAAACAAATTTGGAAAGACTTTAGTAGTGGAAAGGGAGGTAACGCTGTTTCGTTTCTTATGGAACATGAGCACTTTAACTACCCTGAAGCTATTCGTTATCTTGCAAAAAAATATAATATAGAAATTGAGGAAACTGTTACAAGTGCTGATCATAAAGAAAAAGCTAATGAAAGAGAAAGTTTATACATAGTTTCAGATTATGCAAAAAACTATTTTATAAATCAGTTAAACATTAATGAAGGGTTGACAATTGGACTTTCATATTTTAAAGAAAGAGGTTTTAGTTCACAAACTATCGAAGAATTCCAGTTAGGCTACTCTCCTCTAAAAGCGGACTCATTTTTTCAGAATGCAATTGAGGCTGGTTATGAAAAAGAACTTTTAGAAAAGTCAGGTTTAACAATAACAAGTGATAATAATAATACTGATAGGTTTAGAGGAAGAGTTGTTTTCCCAATTCACAGCATGTCAGGTAGGGTTCTTGGATTTGGAGCAAGAGTTTTAGGAAATAGGTCTAAAACAGCTAAGTATTTAAATTCCCCTGAGTCTTTAATTTATAATAAAAGTAAAGTCTTGTATGGCATTTTTTATGCGAAGCAAGAAATAGCAAAGCTTGATAAATGTTTTATTGTTGAGGGTTATACTGATGTTATTCAATTATACCAAAAGGGTATAAAAAATGTTGTCTCATCTTCGGGAACATCATTAACCTCTGATCAAATTACTATGATTAGAAGGTTAACTCAAAATATAACCATGCTNTATGATAGTGATAAAGCNGGTGTTAATGCAACNCTTAGGGGAGTTGATATGATTTTAAGTGTGGGGATGAATGTAAGNATATGNACATTTCCNGAGGGTTATGACCCTGATAGTTTTTGCCAAGAAAGAGATGTTAGTGAGATAAAAAACTACNTANAACAAAATACCAAGGATTTTATTCAGTTTAAAGCATCTTTTTTAGCGACTAGCTCTAAAGATGACCCCATTTTAAAAGCTAAAACAATTAATGAAATCGTTACTAGTATTTCATTCATTCCTGATGTTATAAAACAAGAAATATATATAAAACACTGTTCAAAAATCATGGATATTTCTGAGGAGGTGTTGTTTAATACTCTAGCTCAGTTGTCCAAAACGAAGACTACTAAGTTTCCAAAAAAAAGCAAACCCTCAATTAAGGTAACTGAAAAAAATTTAAAAATAGACGTCCTTTTTGAACTCGAAAAAAAAATTATAGAAATTTTACTTCTATATGGAAATAAATCTGAAAGCTTTGAAGAACTATTGTTGAAAAATAATAATGAAGGGGAAATCATTTTAGAACCCACAATAATCAATTCAAAAGTATATGAAAAAATTTTTTTAGACTTACAACAAGACGAGGTAAAATTTACCAATGATTCATTTCAGGAATTATTTGAAAAAATAATTTCTGAGTTTCAAAAGAAGGATGAGTTTAAAACGGAACTTTTTCTAAATTCTCTTGACTCAGGACTATCGGACTACGCTACTACAATTCTCATGAGTGAAGACAAGTATCAATTACACGATTGGATGGTGAAAAGCATACACGTTAAACAGAAAATAAATAGTATTCCCCAGTTAGTCTCTGAAACAATACTAAGTCTCAGAACTTATTTGATCGATAAAAAAGTTAAGGAGTTACAAGAAAACATAAGACCTGATTCAGATGAAAATAAAATTGTTATGGAAGAAATTAGTGATTATTATAAATTAAAATCACTTTTAGCAAAAAAGTTAAATCGAGTTTTATCTTAATTTTTCCGAAACCAAGAAAATAGGAATTGGATTAATTTTATGAAGATTTGCATTATTAAACTTTTCAAGAATCAGAAATACTTCTTTTTGTCTGTTTTTAAAATCAGTTGAAATTTTACCATTATCTTTCTGTTTCATTGCCCACTCTAACTCTTTATAAGTTGCTCCAATCTGATCTTCGTCCGTTCTACCATCATCCCATAAACCGTCAGTAGGTTTTGCATTTAATATATCATTATTTATTCCTAAATGAGAGCTGATTTCAAAAATTTCAGTTTTGTATAAGTCTGCAATTGGACTTATATCTACGCCTCCATCACCATACTTTGTATAAAAGCCAATTCCAAAATCTTCAACTTTATTTCCAGTTCCTACGACCAAATAATTATTAATTGTGGAAAAGTAATAAAGTGTCCCCATTCTTAATCTTGATCTGCTGTTAGCTAGTGCTAATAAATTTTTATCACATTTTTTTTCTACAGAGTTTTTAAAAGATTCAAATGTTTTGGAAAGATCAATTGTCACACTTTTAACATTATTGTGTTTGATTTTAAGCCATTTGATGTGATCGAGTCCTCTTTTTTGTTCATTCTTATTTTGAGAAATAGGCATATCTACACATAATGTGGGTAAACCAGTCATAGCACACAAGGTTGATGTTAGGGCAGAATCAATCCCTCCTGAAACTCCAACTACATATCCACAGGTTTTGGACTTATTACTGTAATTGATAAGCCATTGAACAATTTGGGTTACAATTTCTTCAGAGTTCATAATATTTTTTTGAGAATTTGAGGTTTTATATGGTACTTTTGTAACATTAGAATTGAAAATTCAAAATTAATAAGTTTATGTTTTATTACAACAAATACTATGCAACTTTTATTTTAATTTCTATTATTTTTTTTGGATGTAAATCTCAATCTGATCAATTAATTGATATTAACAGATTTGAAAAAGAGTTTTATGAATCTGAAAAAAAAAACCTTTATAAAGTGATTAAAAAATACCCTTACTTATTTCCAAGTAACTCTTCTTTAGATGTTTGGGAATCTTTTCTGATAGATAGTACCAGAATATCAACTTATAAAAAAACATTAGAGGTTTTTGACAAAATGGAAGAAATTCAAGAACAAATTTCAATAACATTTGGGTTAGTAAACAGTTTTTTTCCAAAATTCAAGAATCCAAAAGTAGTTACCTTAAACTCACAAGATCAATATGAAAATCGAATAATTTATAACGACTCACTTCTTTTAATTTCTTTAGATCAATATTTAGGTTTTGACTATTACCCTGAAATTCCTGAATATATCGCTTACAATATGACCAAAAAATATATATCTAATGATGTCAGTGAAAAAATATCTCAAAAATTGGTTTCTCGACCTAATGATAGATCTTTGATAGCTGAAATGATTTACCATGGTAAAATTATTTATTTAACTGACTTGTTTTCACCATACAATGAAGATCATATAAAATTTCATTCATCTTTACAAAAAATTAATTGGGCACAAGAAAATGAGAGTTATATTTGGGGATATTTTGTTGAAAATGATTTTCTTTTCAATTCTGGAAATGAATTAAAATCGAGATTTATCACATTTTCACCCTTTTCAAAATTTAATTTAGAAATTGATAAGTTTTCACCTGGAAGTATTGGAAAATGGTTGGGATATAGAATTGTAGATTCTTATATGAAAAACAATAATGTTGAAATTGGACAATTATTGCAAGACGATTTTTATAAAATATTTAGTAAATCAAAATATAAGCCAAAAAAATGAAAAAGAGTAAAATAAGTTTTGAAATTACATTGGACGAAAATAAAGTTCCTGAAAAAATTAAATGGTCTGCACCAGATGGCGGTATTGTTAATCAAGATTCAAAAGCAAGTTTTTTATCAGTTTGGAATCATGAGAAACAAGAGACCTTGAAAATTGACTTGTGGACAAAAGACATGCCAGTTGATCAAATGAATGTTTTTATTCATCAAACTTTAGTAAGTATGAGTGAGACTTTTTACAAAGCAACTCAAAACGAAAAAATGACTGATGCTTTTAAACAGTTTTGTAATTATTTTTCTGAAAATTTGAATCTTCAGTCTCCTCCAAATTGAATTTCTTTTCCGATCTCTCTTAATATTTCTTCTCTTCCGAATTTTGAGAAAGAAGATGAGATTAGAGCTTTAGGTTTAATTTTTATTTGTAGCTTTTCTAGATAAAATTTCACTTTTTCTTCACAAAATTTATGATTGATTTTATCTGATTTTGTAAAAATCAAAACAAATTTAACTTTTAAACCTTTTAACCACATCATAAATTCTAAATCAATTTTTAAAGGTTCATGCCTAATGTCTATCAAAAGAAATGTTAAAACCAGTTTTTTATTTTGAATAAAAAAATCATTTATAACTGAAATAATTTTAGATTTAGCAGATTTCGATAGATTGGTGTAACCGTAACCTGGAAGGTCAATCAAGAACCATTTGTTGTCAATAAGAAAGTGATTTATTAGCTGGGTTTTACCGGGTTTTCCTGATGTTTTAGCTAAATTTTTTTTTTGTACAAGCATGTTTATTAGTGACGATTTACCAACATTCGATCTTCCAATAAATGCAATTTCTGGTTTGTTTGTTTGGGGTAACTCGTCAGGGTTTGAACTGCTTTTGTAAAATATAGATGATTTAATCTTCAAATTTATCAAAAATTATTTTTTAAGAACCAGTTTTCTACAATTTTATTGAACTTCTTTGGGTGTTCCATCATTGGAGCATGTCCACATTTATTAATCCAAAATAAATTAGAGTTTGGTAAAAGTTCATCAAATTCTTCGGCGACAACTGGAGGAGTTACCAAATCATTTTTTCCCCAAACCAAAGCAACTGGTATATAAATCTTGGGAAGATCTTTTGCCATGTTGTGTCTAATCGCACTTTTTGCCATTGCTAATATTTTAATTACTTTTTGTCTATTATTTACAGATTCAAAAACTTCGTCCACAATTTTTTTTGTAGCAATTTTAGGAGAATAAAATACATTTTGTGTTTTTTTCTTTATAAAATTATAGTCTCCTCTTTTGGGATAGGTATCCCCCATTGAATTTTCATAAAGCCCAGAACTTCCAGTAAGAACAAGAGCTTTTGTTGAGTTTGGATATAGTTTTGAATGAAGTAAAGCAACATGACCACCTAGAGAATTTCCAACTAAGATTGCTTTTTTTATACTTAGAAGCTTAATAAATTTATTGATATATTCTGCAAAAAATTTAACATTAGTATTTAATAATGATGCGCTATAAATGGGAAGCTCAGGCATAAAAATTTGAAAACCAATTCTTGGAAAATGAGATATAAAACCTTCGAAATTCCCTAATCCACCCATTAAACCATGAAGAATTATGACCGGGCTACCCTTTCCTGAAGTTAAGTACTTATAACCAGAATTTTCAACATGTTTTATTTTCATGTAACAAATATACTAATAAGTTTATATAGCAACTATATTAAAACACCATTGGATTAATTTAATCACTTGGTATACAGACTATTATGAAAATAAATTGTTAAAATAATAAAATTATTAACAATGTGGTAAAAAGTGGTAAAAAGTGGTAAAATTTCAATATATTTGAGAGTATCTCGAATATAAATGAATAATCTAATAGGAACATATAATTGTAAAGTTGATGTGAAGGGTAGATTAATGTTGCCTAAAGCACTAAAAAAACAATTAGGTGATTGTGTAAATTTTTCCTTTATTCTTAAAAGATCTGTTTTTCATAATTGTTTAGAACTCCATCCTTATTCTCAATGGGAAATAACTATGAAAAAAGTTAATTCTCTAAATAGGTTTGTAAAAAAAAATAATGATTTTATTAGAATGTATACTGCAGGTGTCAGAATTGTTGTACTAGACTCAAGTGGTAGAATATTGATTCCAAAAGATTTATTAACTACTTACTTTATTAAAAATGAACTGGTATTGACATCAGCAATTAATGTAATAGAGATTTGGGATGCTAATAGTTATGAGAAAGCAATCAATAATCCAGATATAAATTTCGCAGAGTTATCCGAGGAAGTTATGGGAAATACAAATCACAATGTTTCATAAACCAGTCATGTTAAAAGAGGCAATAGAATCTTTAAAAATAAAACAAAACGGAATTTATGTAGATCTTACCTATGGGGGGGGAGGTCACTCAAAAGAAATTTTACGGAGTTTAGGTAAAAACGGTAAATTATTCGCTTTTGATCAAGATTCTGACGCATCAAAAAATAAAATCCATGACAAAAGATTATTCTTTATTAATCAAAATTTTAGATACCTAAAACAAAATTTAAAATATCATAACTGTGATTTTGTAGACGGAATATTGGGGGACTTAGGAGTTTCATCTCATCAGCTGGATACCCCTGTAAGGGGTTTTGCAACAAGATTTGATTCAAATTTAGATATGAGAATGAATCAGAACATAAAATTTAAAGCTGAGGATGTTTTAAATAATTACTCAGAACAAAAACTGTCTGATATTTTTTTCAAATATTCAAATTTAAAAAACTCTAGAAAAATAGCTAAAACTATAATTGATAATAGAAAAAAATCCAGGATATCAACTACTAAAGAACTCAATTCAATTTTAAAATCTATTTCAGTCAAAAGATTTGAAAATAAATTTTTAGCAAAAGTATACCAAGCGCTCAGGATTGAAGTAAATAATGAGATTGATTCTTTAAAACAAGTATTGTATGAATTACCCAACGTATTAAATAAAAATGGAAGGGTAGTATTTATAACTTATCACTCAGTTGAGGACAGGTTGGTTAAGAGATTTTTTAAGAATGGATCATTTGAGAAAGAACCAGAAAAGGATTGTTTTGGAAATATGAATTTAAAATTTAAGATAGATTTTAAATTCAAGAGTCCCAGTGAGGAGGAGATTAAATCAAATCATAGGTCAAGAAGTGCAAAATTAAGGGCTGCTATAAAATTATGAGTTTAATTAATAAAATATTGCTTGGAAACTTTCTTATTGAAAAGAACATTTTCAAAAACTGGAAGCTTGTTGTTTATCTGTTCATTATGGCAATTGTGATGATTTTTTCATCTCACCTGGTTGACAAAAAAATAATTAAGATAAGTGATTTAGAAAATGAGATTTCTTATTTAGAAAGTAAGTATGTGGAGAATAGAAAAAAAGTAATGGAATTAAAAATGCATTCCAATGTAATATCTGAAATGAAAAAAATAGGGTTGAAAAGTTATAATATACCACCCAAAAAAATATTAGTAGACTAATGAATACAAATCAAAAACAATTTTTATACAGACTGTATTTTGTAACGTTTCTTCTAATTATTTTTGGTGTCTGTATTGCATATAAAATCTTTGATATACAATACATAAAAGGAGATAAGTATAGATCCTTAGCAAAAGAAAAGTCTATTCAAAATTTTAATATAGTCCCAAAAAGAGGAAACATTTATTCTGATGATGGAAGTGTTCTTGCTTTTTCTACCACTAGTTATGACATTTATTTTGATGCTGTTACGGTGAAAGAAAAAATTTTTTTAAAAAATATTGATCGTTTATCATACGAACTGTCAAAGTTACTAGGCGAACATAAAGAGAAATATAAAAACTCATTGATTGAGGCCAAAAAACTAAACAAAAGATATCATTTAGTTGTTAAGGATATATCATTAAATAAGCTTAATGAAATAAAAAAAATGCCACTTTTTCAATTAGGTGGAATAAAAGGAGGATTAATCATTGAGAAAAATATTTCTAGACAATATCCATTAAATAAAATTGCAGAAAGAACAATTGGATATGAGAAAAAAAATCAGGAAAACAACTACTACGGTGTTGGTTTAGAACATGCTTTTGGAGAAATTTTGAGAGGAAAAGACGGTTCACAGCTAATGCAAAAAATTTCAAATGGTAAATGGAGACCATTGACGAATTCAAGTCAAATTCAACCAAAACCTGGAAAAAATATTTACACTAATATTAATATTGAGATGCAGGATATTGCACATCACTCATTATTAAAACAATTAGAAAATTTTGAAGCAGATCATGGTTCAGTTGTTATAATGGAAACTGAAACAGGTGCAATTAAAGCCATCTCAAATCTTGCAAGAACAAGCGAAGGAAAATATTACGAAAGATTAAATTATGCTGTGGGAGAATCACATGAACCCGGTTCAACTTTTAAGTTAATGTCAATGATGGCGGCTTTAGAGGATGGAATCATACATCCTTCAACATTAGTAGACACAAAAAATGGAGAGCTAATTTTTTACGGAGATAAAGTAAGGGATTCTAAAGAGGGTGGTTATGGCAAAATTTCTGCCCGAGAGGTATTTAAGTTTTCTTCAAATACAGGAATTGTTGATATAATAACAAGTGGTTATTCTGAACACCCAGAAAAATTTTCTGAAAGATTATTCAATATGGGTTTAAATCAAACTTTAGGTATATCTATAATGGGGGAGGGAAAACCCAAAATTCCTCATCCTGAAGATAAAAACTGGAATGGTTTATCACTTCCATGGATGGCATATGGATATGGCGTTTCGCTAACACCAATTCAGATATTATCTTATTATAATGCAATTGCAAATAATGGAGAGCTACTAAAGCCACTTTTTGTTAAGACAAATGGTGTCGATAAGATTGTCTTAAACCCATCAATTTGCTCAAAAGAAACGCTAGCTTACTTAAAAGATATGTTAGAAGGAGTAGTTAATGAAAATGGTGGAACGGCATATAATATTAAGACCGATAAATATAAAATTGCTGGAAAAACAGGTACGTGTCAAGTAGATTATAACACAAATAATGTTCAATACATTTCGACATTTGTAGGCTATTTTCCTGCTGATAAACCAAAGTACTCATGTATAGTTGTCATTCATAAACCAGATAAAAAAAAGGGGTATTACGGAAACGTAGTTGCAGCACCTGTTTTTAAAACTATTTCTGATAAAATCTTTTCTTCTATTCCGCAGCTTAAAAATATTTTAAAATGGAATCAGTTAAAAAATACTCAAAACGAATTCAATTCAGTTCCAATTAATATCATTGAAAGTGATTTTAAAAAAATAAAGGGTAAAAATTTTTTCGAGATTTTACCAATTTTAGAAAACTTGGGTTATAGTGTTGAGCATATTGGAGAGGGATTAATCGTTAAAGATTATAAAGTAGAGCAATTAACCAAAAACAAAAAAATTATAATTGAGCTTTCATGAAATTGCTTAAAGATATTTTATATGGTTTAAACTTAGTTTCTGTTACTGGAAATACAAATATTGATATAAAAAAAATCGAGTTTGATTCTAGGAAGATATCAAATGATAATCTTTTTATTGCAATAAATGGTTATACTGAAGATGGTAATAAATTCATAATTAATGCTATAGAAAACGGAGCAAAAGCTATTATTTGCGAATCTGTACCACAAAAAATTGATAATGGTGTAACCTTTGTTCAAGTAAAAGACTGTAGGCAATCATTGGCTTTAGTATCATCAAATTTTTATGAAAACCCATCAAGTAAACTAAATCTTATAGGGATCACAGGAACGAATGGAAAAACTACAACTGCAACTTTGATGTTTCAATTGTTCAAGCTTTTGAACAAAAAAGTAGGTTTAATTTCAACTAATAAAATTGTAATTCAAGACAAAGAATATAAATCTAATTTAACAACTCCTGATCCAATTAGTCTGAATAAAAAACTTTTTCAAATGGTTGAGATTGGTGTTGAGTATTGTTTCATGGAAGTTTCATCTCATGCGATTGATCAAAAAAGAATTTTTGGTTTGAATTATAATGTTGGTGTATTTACAAATCTTACACACGACCATTTGGATTACCATATTAATTTCAGCAAATATAGAGATGCTAAAAAAGAATTTTTTGATTTTCTCAATCACAATTCAATAGCCATTGTTAATAACGATGATAAACATGGTAATTATATTATCCAAAATTGCGATTCTAAAATTTACAGTTATTCATTGAAAACAAGTTCAAATTTTTCTTTAAAAATTTTGGAGAAAGATATAAATGGCATGAAGTTAAAAATTAATGATAAAGAGATTTGGACTAATCTAATCGGCGAATTTAATGCTTACAATATTTTAGCAACATTTTCATTAGCTCAATCATTAGATTTTGATATAGAGGAAACATTAAACAAAATTAGTTTGTTAAACAATGTAGAAGGACGTTTTGAAAGAGTCTCTAATAATGCTCAAAATCAAGTTGGTATAATTGATTACGCTCACAGCCCTGATTCGATTGAAAAAGTTTTAATAACATTAAACGAAATTAAAAGAAAAAATTCATTGATAACTGTAATTGGGTGTGGAGGAGATAGAGATGTTAAAAAAAGACCAATCATGGGAAATATCGTTGCGTCATTGAGTGATTTTGTGGTATTCACATCGGATAATCCTAGATCTGAAGACCCCGATCAAATTATTAATCAAATGATTAAAGGTGTTGATCGAAAAGATCTTTTTAAAGTGAACAATATTGTTGATCGTAAAAGTGCAATAGAATTTGCATGTAATATAAATGGAAAAAATGACGTAATTCTAGTAGCAGGCAAAGGACATGAGAAATTTCAAGTTTTTGGGGATAATCGAATTGAGTTTGATGATAAAAAAATTTTAGAAAAAACTTTAAATAAAACAACTTAAATATGCTTTATTTTTTATTCCAATATCTTGAATCAAAATTTCAAATTCCGGGTGCAGGTCTTTTTCAATATTTATCATTTAGATCTGCTTTGGCATTTATTTTTTCACTTTTTATTTCTATAAAATTTGGTTATAAAATCATTAGTTATTTAAGAAAAAAACAAATTGGTGAAACAATTAGAGATTTGGGCTTAAAAGGTCAAATGGAAAAGAGAGGGACTCCAACCATGGGAGGGATTATAATTATAATTTCAACAATATTACCTGTTTTTCTTGTCTCAAATTTTACGAATATTTATGTAACTATTTTGATTTTTACTACAATTTGGCTTGGTTTTATCGGTTTTTTAGATGATTATATAAAAATTTTTAAAAAAAGAAAAGATGGACTAAAAGGAAAATTTAAAATAATCGGACAAATTATTTTAGGGTTAATTGTCGGACTAATACTATTTTTTCATCCCGATGTTACAATTAAAGAAAATAAACCTGAAGCTGATTATAGTGTTCAATATAAATCAACCAAAACCACAGTCCCTTTTTTAAAAAATAATGAGTTTGACTATTCAGATTTAATTTTTTGGACCGATCAAGAAAAGTCTTCAAAATACAGCTACATAATTTTTATTCTGTTTGTAATATTAATAATTTCTGCCGTTTCTAATGGTGCAAATTTGACTGACGGTATAGACGGGTTGGCAATTGGTTCATCAGTAATAATTTCATTGACATTAGGTGTTTTTGCTTGGGTTTCTGGAAATATTATTTTTTCTAACTATTTAGATGTAATGTATATACCTAATGTGAGTGAAATTGTTGTTTTTATTTCATCATTTGTAGGGGGAATGATTGGATTTTTATGGTATAATTCATATCCAGCCCAAGTTTTTATGGGAGACACTGGTAGTCTAACTATTGGTGGAATTATTGCTGTAATCGCGATTATAGTTCGAAAAGAGTTGCTTCTTCCGTTGATTTGTGGGATATTTTTAATAGAGGTTCTCTCAGTAATTTTTCAAGTAGGATATTTTAAATACACAAGAAAAAAAACAGGAGTTGGTGAACGAATTTTTTTGATGTCACCAATTCACCACCACTTTCAAAAAAAAGGAATACATGAAAGTAAAATTGTAGTTAGATTTTGGATAATTGGAATTCTTCTTGCTATTCTTTCAATTATCACTTTAAAAATTAGATAAATGGGAAATAGGTTAGTCGTTCTGGGTGGTGGTGAAAGTGGAGTAGGTGCGGCATACTTGGCTTTTCGAAATGGTATTGATGTTTTTTTGTCAGAAAAAAAAATAATAAAACCTAAACATAGAGAAATATTAATTCAAAATAACATAGATTTTGAGGAAGGCTTACACTCTATCGATTTAATTCTGGAGGCTAAAGAAATTATAAAAAGCCCTGGAATACCAAATAATATAGAAATCATTAAAGAAATCAATAGAAAAAAAATCCCTATTATTTCAGAAATCGAATTTGCTTTCAGATTTACAAATGCAAAAATTATTGCCGTTACGGGCTCCAATGGTAAAACAACAACAACGAGTTTAATTTACGAAACATTAAAGTTTGCGAAGTTAAATGTTGGTGTTGCTGGTAATATTGGAAACAGCTTCTCTTTTTTGGTTGCTGTCAAAAGTTTTGATTACATAGTTCTTGAAATTAGTAGTTTTCAGCTAGATCACATTTTTAAATTTAAACCAAAAATAGCTGTAATAACAAATATCACAAAAGACCATTTAGAGAGGTACAACTACAATTTTCAAAATTACATTAACTCAAAATTTAATATAATTAAAAATCAATTAATTACAGATTTCTTTGTCTATGATTTAGATGACAAAGTCATAAAGAGAGAATTAAAAATAAGAGAAATTAATTCAAAAAAAATTAGTATTTCATTTAATAAATCTAAATCGGATTTCCATATATACCTGGAAAAAAATCAAATTCATTCAACTTTCAAAAATAACAAGCTCATGATATCAATAGATGATTTATCTCTTAAAGGAAAACACAATACTAAAAACAGCATGGCTGCGGCAACTGTTGCTCAATTACTTAATATCGAAAACAACGTTATAAAAGAATCCTTAAGTAATTTCCAGTCAATTAACCACCGAATGGAGCATGTACTAACAATTCAAAAGGTAAAATATATCAACGACTCGAAAGCAACTAATGTAAATGCTGTTTATTATGCACTTGATACAATGAAAAGCCCTACAATATGGATTGTTGGTGGAATCGATAAAGGAAATGATTATGATCAACTATTTTCACTTGTTAGACAAAAAGTAAAGGCAATAGTTTGCATTGGAGTTGATAATAAAAAAATTATAGAAAAATTCTCATCATTAACCGAATCAATTTTTGAAACTACATCAATGATGGATGCTGTTAGTTATTCTTATAAACTAGCAAACACTGGAGATAATGTGCTCTTGTCTCCAGCTTGTTCAAGTTTTGATTTATTTGAAAACTATGAAGATAGAGGAAATCAGTTTAAAGAATGTGTTAGAAAATTATGATGAAAAATATTNCCGATAAAATAAAAGGGGATAAAATTATTTGGATAGTTGTATCGTTATTAGCGGTATTTTCTTTTTTACCAATTTATAGTGCAAGTTCAAACTTTGGAAATGACCTTATATTTTCTAGCTTAATTAAACATGTTTCTATAGTTTTTGTTGGCTTTTTAATAATGTTTTTTACACACCTTGTTCCTTACAGATATTTTAAGGGATTATCAATAATTGGAATGCCAATTATAATTATAATACTAATTTTTACATCCATGCAAGGGACAATAATTGATGGAGCTAACGCTAGCAGATGGTTTAAATTACCATTTATTGGCTTATCTTTCCAGCCATCGTCTCTAGCCATAGTAATTTTAATGGTTTATACATCATTTTATCTCTCGAAAAATTCTGACAAAGAGATTAAATTCAAAGATTCAATTTTACCCCTTTGGATTCCATCAATAATAATTGTTTTGTTGATACTTCCATCAAATTTATCAACTGCTTTGATGATTTTTGTAATGACAATTACATTAATATTTATCGGCAGATATCCAATTAAATACTTGTTTGGCATATTTTTATTTGGAGCTTTATTATTATCANTCTTTGTTTTTACTATAAAAACTTATCCAGATTTATTTCCTAATAGAGTTGATACCTGGCAAAATAGAATTGAAAACTATTTAGACTCCTCAAATGATGATTCAAATTATCAAGTTTTAAGAGCAAAATCTGCAATTGCAAATGGTTCTGTTTTTGGAGTTGGTGCGGGGAAGAGCACTATGAAAAATTTGTTACCACAGAGTACATCTGATTTTATTTATGCAATTATAACCGAGGAATATGGAATAGTGGGTGCTGCTTCTGTTTTATTTTTATANACCTTACTTTTATTTAGAGTTATAATTGTCTCCTATCAATCATTAACAATTTTTGGTCAGTTATTATCACTAGGTGTAGGNTTACCAATAATTTTTCAAGCATACATAAACATGGGTGTAGCAGTCCAACTGATTCCCGTAACAGGTCAACCGTTACCTTTATTAAGTTCTGGGGGGACCTCTATTTGGATGACTTTTTTGGCTGTCGGAATTGTGTTAAGCGTAAGTGTAAATAACAAAGATGATTTGGTAAGTTCAGAAAATCCTTTAAATGTTTTAAGTGAGGAAATATAAATTCATAATATCNGGTGGTGGAACGGGTGGTCATATATANCCAGCAATAGCTATCGCCAATAATTTAAAACAGACTTATAATTCAATAGATATTCTTTTCGTTGGAGCTTGTGGTAGAATGGAAATGAAGAAAGTACCACAAAATGGATATAAAATTATTGGATTATGGATAAGTGGAATAAAAAGAAAATTTGATATATCAAACCTTCTGGTTCCATTTAAGATTATACATAGTTTGATAAAATCTTGTATAATTCTATATAACTTCAGACCTGATTTTGTGATTGGAACTGGGGGTTTTGCCAGTGGCCCCATAGTTTTCATCGCATCACTTTTTAAAGTACCTACACTAATACAAGAGCAAAACTCATTCCCAGGTTTGACCAACAGAATTCTATCCAAAAAAGTAGATCTTATTTCGGTAGCGTACGATAATATGGATAAGTTTTTTCCACAGAAAAAAATAATATTTACTGGAAATCCAGTTCGACTAGAAATCCAAAACNTAGAAAAATCTACAGAAAAAGAAAATTTTATTAAAGATAGAAGAAAGAAGTTGTTGATAATTGGTGGAAGTTTNGGGTCAAGGGAAATAAATAATTTTATTTCAAAAAATATCCAATTTTTTATGAAAATGGATGTCTACTTAATTTGGCAATGTGGTAATTACTATTATGAAGATTATAAAGATTATAAATCTAAAAATGTTGATGTAATCCCATATATCAGTGATATGGCACAAGCATATAAATCTGCGGACATTATAGTGACACGTGCTGGTGCAAGTGTTATTTCTGAACTTTGCATTGTTGGAAAACCTGTAATNTTTATCCCTTCCCCAAATCTTGCAGAAGATCATCAAACAAAAAATGCAAATTTAATGGCAACCAGAGGAGCAGCTTTAATGGTTAACGAATTTGAACTTAAAAAAGAATTTTTTAAAGTGTTTAAAAAAGTTTTTAATGATAATGATTTATCAAGAAATCTTTCAAAAAAAATAAAATCAATGGCTAAGCCAAATGCAACAAATGAAATTGTAAAAAATATAAATTTAGTTTTAAATGAAGATTAACAGATTTGATAAAATATATTTTTTGGGNATAGGTGGTATAGGTATGTCATCAATTGCTCAATTTTTTTTAGAATCTGGTAAAAATGTTGCAGGGTACGATAAAGTTAAAACGGAACTGACTGATTATCTANAAAAACAAGGGGCTAAAATACATTACAAACCAGACTTACATAAAATTCCTAAGAATTTTAAGATTAAAGATAAAACTCTCGTTATTTACACTCCAGCAATTGACTCGGAAAACGAAGAATTAAAATTTTTCAGGAATAGTGATTTTTTGGTTTTGAAAAGGTCAGACGTTTTAGCTGATATCTCAAAAAATAAATTTTGTATTGCAATAGCTGGTACTCATGGTAAAACAACGACTTCCTCAATTTTATCACATATTCTATTTGAAAATAATTTAAAATTCTCTTCGTTTGTTGGAGGAATTTCTGAAAATTATAATAATAATTACCTAAATAATGGTCAAGAAATAATCGTTGTTGAGGCTGATGAGTTTGACAAATCATTTTTAAAGCTAAGCCCTGATATAGCATGTGTGACCTCCATTGATTTTGATCACTCTGATGTTTACACGACCAAAAATGAGTTGTTGTCTTCTTTTAAAAAATTCTCTCTTAAAATTAAAAAAAACGGAATAATTATAAAAAAATACGGTTTGCCGATAAGAGGAGAATCTTATGGATTTGATTCCTCATCAAAATACTATATTTCAAATTTTAATAATCAAAACGATTATTCAACTTTTGATATTAACTATGACAATAAAAGTTGTCAAAACATTAAATTTAAAATGTTTGGAGAACATAATGCAGAAAATGCTTTGGCGGCTTTTGTAATTTGTAAAAAATTAAATTTNGATGACAACAGTATAATAAAATCTTTGGGATCTTTCGAGGGGGTAAAAAGAAGATTTACATATGTTTTAAAATCTCCTAAGGTTCTTATTGACGATTATGCTCACCATCCTGTAGAGATTAGTATGGTTAAAAAAACAATTTTTTCATTATTTATTGGAAAAAAAATCACCGTAATTTTCCAACCACATTTATTTTCAAGAACAAGAGATTTTATGGAAGAATTTGCAAAGGTTTTATCTGATTTTGACGAGATAATTTTATTAGAAATATATCCTGCCAGAGAAAAACCTCTATCTAAAATTAGCTCCAAGATATTATTAGAAAAAATCAACAATAATAACAAACANTTATTGAATGACAAGGAGCTTTACACGCACATTAAAAAATCCAATTCTGATGTGTTTCTTACTATTGGGGCTGGAGATATTGGTGAAAAGGTTAAATCCATTAAAAAAGTAATTGAAACAAATGAATTTTAGAGTATTTAAATTTTCGCTTATGCTTATTCTAGTTGTTTTTTTAACAGCATTCTCACATTTTAGACAAAGTAAGAGCCACATAGATCTNAACAATATCAAAATAATCGATAGCGAATTTAAATTTATATCTAAGGATTCCGTTAATAAATTGTTGAAACAAATAAATTCTAACCTTTCAACTCACATGAAAAGAGATTTAAATTTGAAGTTATATGANAATGCTCTTGATAATAATGATCTAATTAAAAAAGCAAACGTGTCAATAAACCTGGAAAAAATCTTACAAGTCAGTTTAGTGGAGAGAGACCCAGTTTTTAGAATTTTAAATAAGAATTCTTATGTTGATAATAAAGGTAATATCATGCCATTATCGAAAACTTTCTCTGAAAAAATACCGATTGTTCTTGGACATGCAAAAACTGAGGATTATAAAAAGTTAGGTGTTATTGGAAGTTTTATTAAAAAGGACAGCTTTTTTAATAATCATATTTCTGGGTTGAAAATGAATCATAATTTTTTGTTTTTTTATGTGAAAAATTATTCTTACAAATTAAAGATGAGGTTTTCAAAAAACTANNAAAAAAATTTTCTTAAATATAAAGTCTTTTATAAATCTGTNAACGATAGTATTTTAAGAAATATAAACGTAATTAATTTAAATTTTAATAATCAAGTTGTAGTAGAAAAATAGTTTTAGCATGGGAGGTAATATATATGTTGGATTGGATATAGGAACTACAAAAATTGTGGCAATGGTAGGGACTTTAAATGAGTACAATAAATTAAAAATNNTCGGAATTGGTAAATCTAAAAGTTTAGGGGTTCATAGAGGCGTTGTCAATAATATTACTCAAACTATACAATCTATTCAATCTGCGGTAATAGAGGCTGAAACAGATTCATCTAATAAAATTGAAAAAGTTATTGTTGGTATAGCTGGACAGCATATAAGAAGTTTACAACATAGTGATTATATAACAAGAGTAAATTCTGATCAAGTAATAGATGAAAATGATTTAGAAAGATTGGTTAATCAGGTTTACAAGTTAGTTATGCTTCCNGGTGAGGAAATAATTCATGTGCTCCCACAAGAATATAAAGTTGATGGACAATCAGANATAAAAGAACCTATNGGNATGTTTGGTGGNAGATTAGAGGCTAATTTCCATGTTGTTGTTGGGCAAGTTTCATCAATAAAAAATATAGCAAGATGTATCAAAAGTGCTGGAATAGATTTTGAGGGTATTACATTAGAACCAATAGCGTCGTCCGACGCGGTGTTGAGTAATGAAGAAAAAGAAGCAGGTGTTGCTTTAATTGATATCGGTGGGGGAACAACTGATCTGGCAATTTTTAAAGATGGAATTATAAGGCATACTTCTGTAATTCCGTTTGGAGGGAATATAATTACGGATGATATTAAGGAAGGTTGTTCTATTATTGAAAAGCAAGCTGAGCTTTTAAAAATTAAATTTGGTTCAGCTTGGCCAGGTGAAAATAAGGATAATGAAATAGTATCAATTCCTGGTTTAAGAGGAAGAGATCCTAAAGAAATATCACTCAAAAATTTATCTAAAATAATTCATGCGAGAGTGGTTGAAATCATAGAACAGGTTTTTATTGAAATTAAAAACTACGGNCATGAGGATCAAAAGAAGAAATTGATAGGAGGTATTGTTTTAACTGGTGGAGGTAGTCAATTNAAACACTTNAAACAATTAGTAGAATATATTACTGGAATGGATACAAGATTAGGATATCCCAGTGAACATTTGGCAGGTAATAACTCAATTGAAATTTCTAGTCCCATGTATGCTACAGCTGTTGGCCTTGTTATGAACTCTTCCAAATCCAAGAAAAAAACAGAGAATAAAAAACTAGACAACTCTGAAAAAAATGATAATTCAAAAAGTGANGATNAACCTAAAAACATTGGGAGTGTTACAATTTTTGAAAAATTTACACAATCATTAAAAACCTTTTTAGACAACGCCGAATAAACTAAAAATATGCAAATAAATAAAGAAATAAATAATTTACCATTTGATTTACCAAAAAATCAAAGCAATGTTATCAAAGTAATAGGAATTGGAGGTGGTGGAAGCAATGCAATAAACTATATGTATTCGAAAGGAATAAAAGGTGTTGATTTTGTAGTATGTAATACGGATGCACAAGCTTTGGAGAATAGTCCGGTAGAAAATAAAATCCAATTAGGAATTGACCTAACTGAGGGTTTAGGTGCTGGTGCTAATCCAGCTATTGGTGAAGAGGCTGCAAACGAAAGTTTTGATGACATTAAAAAAATGTTNGAGACAAATACAAAAATGGTTTTTATTACTGCCGGTATGGGAGGTGGAACTGGGACTGGAGCAGCTCCTATAATATCTAAATTTGCTAAAGAAATGGATATACTAACGGTTGGAATAGTAACCATTCCATTTCAGTTTGAAGGAAAAATTCGAACNGAACAAGCTAATATTGGAATAGAAAAACTAAGAAAACAGGTTGATGCACTAATTGTGATTAATAATAATAAATTGAGAGACATTTACGGGAATTTAGGTTTCAAAGAAGGATTTGCTAAAGCTGATGAAGTTTTGGCAACAGCATCTAAGGGAATTGCCGAAGTAATTACACATCATTATACACAAAATATTGATTTAAAAGATGCCAAAACAGTTTTGTCTAACAGTGGAAATGCAATTATGGGATCAGCAAGATCTTCTGGAACTAAAAGAGCCATTGAATCAATCTCATCTGCTTTAGATTCTCCATTATTAAATGACAATAGGATTAATGGTGCCAAAAATGTTTTATTATTAATTGTCTCAGGTAGTGAAGAAATTACAATTGATGAAATTGGTTTAATAAATGAATACATCCAAGATCGTGCAGGAAATGGTGCAAATATAATTATGGGTATTGGTGAAGATCAATCTTTAGAAAGTTCAATTTCAGTTACAGTCATTGCAACCGGTTTTGATCCTAATATGCAAGAAGATATTGTTCACTCAGATCCAAAAAAAATCATTCATAGCCTGGATGGTGAAAATGAAATTGTTCAGTCTCTTGATGACAATAAAAATAAAACTCCATTGCAGTTTGATTTTTCTTCCTCTGGTATTGATTTTAAAGAAAGTTTTGAAAAAAGTAATGATTATATAAATAATATTGAAGTTAATTTTGAAGAAGTTGAATTAGAAAGAAAAATACATGAAAATAATTTTATGCCTCATAATAACGATGAAAAAAATAATGATATAAATATTGTTGATCCTGAACATATTGAAATTAAAGATCAGGTTTCTATTGATTTTGATAAACCCTTGAGGAAAAATAATTATAAAGAGGATAAAATCATATATGAACTCACTGAGGATGTCAACGAAATAGTTGTTAACGACCCAATCGAAATTATCCCAGTCAACGAAATAGATGGAACTGATATTAAAAAGTCAGGATTTGACAATTATGAAAAACAAAAAAAAGGGGAAAAGATTTTCACTGATGAAAAAAATGTTGATCCAACCCCATTGAATAGTTCAATTGCTGACGGATTATCAAGGAGAACAGATTCTAGGAAAATTAAATTAAAAGAATTTAACTANAATTTTTCAAAGGCAAAAAGAATGTCTGATATGGAAAATGAACCTGCCTTCAAAAGAGCAGGTGTTGAANTAAAAAAATCTACTTCCACAGATAAATCCAGAACTATTGTCAGTGAGGATAGTGAAGGTGAAATTAATTTAAGAACTAACAACTCATTTCTACATGACAATGTCGATTAGTTTTTTAATTTTATAATAATATAAACAATGTCTTTAATAAATAGAATTTCAGAATCGATTAAAACAGCTATGAAGGAAAAAGATTCTATAAAATTAGAATCTNTAAGGGCTGTAAAATCTGCTCTTATTTTGTTGCAAACAGAAAAAGGTAGTGGATCTCAAATTCCTAAGTCNGAAGAAATAAAAACTCTTCAGAAGCTTGTTAAGCAAAGAAAAGATAGTGCTGAAATATATAGATCACAAAACCGNTCAGATTTAGCGGANTTAGAAATTAACCAATCAAAANTTATTGAGGATTTTTTACCACAACAAATTTCTGAAGATGANTTGAGAAAAATCATCACCAATATCATTGATCAAAATGAAGCTTCAGGGATGAAGGATATGGGAAAAGTAATGGGAATAGCNACAAAAGAATTACTAGGAAAAGCTGATGGAAAAACTATTTCTGCGTTAGTCAAGTCTTTGTTAATTTAAAAATTGGCCCAGTAGTTCAANTGGATAGAATATCAGATTTCGGCTCTGAGGGTTGGGGGTTCGAATCCTCCCTGGGTCACAAAAAATTTATTTTTCAAAACCGAATTTGTATATACAAATTGAATAGTATTTTTCATTTGGTTCCAAAATTGTGGAAGGAAAGCCATTTTGATTTGGGCTATTAGGAAAATGTTGGGTTTCTAGACAAAGTGCTGACCTTCTTTTATAATTAACNCCTTTTTTTCCCATAGTTTTCTCATTCAAAAAATTTCCACTGTAGAATTGAAGTCCAGGTTCGTTTGTATAAACTTCTATGAATCTTCCAGAATCAAGACCAAATAATTTTGCAGAAAGTTCATCAACTGATTTTGAATTTAAAATATAATTATGATCATATCCATTACCATACTTTAATTGATTGTCNTCAGAGTCAATTCTTTTACCAATTTTAGTTGGTTTTCGAAAGTCAAATGGTGAACCTTCAACCTTTCTTATTTTTCCATTTGGTATCATGTCCATTCCAACAGGTGTATAACTGTCAGCATTAATGTAAAGTAAGTGATCGTGAACAGAGGAATTTTTATGGACACCTTCTAGATTAAAAAAAGAATGATGAGTTAAATTAACATGAGTTTTCATATCTGTTTCTGCATAATATTNAATTTTCAACTCATTACTTTCGTTTAATGAATAATGTACTGTTACTTCCAAGTTGCCTGGAAAACCTTCTTCTAGGTGCTTTGAAAAATATTTAAATTCTATTTTATTATTATCAATTTGTTTGACATCCCAAATCACATCGTTAAACCCAATTTTTCCACCATGTAAATTATTTTTTCCGTTGTTTTTGTTTAAGTTATATTCGATTCCATCAATTGTAAATACAGCATCTTTAATTCTNTTTCCATATCTTCCAATGGTGGCACCAAAATATCTTTCTTTGATTTCTACATATTCATCAATGGAGCTACAACCTAGTACAATATCATCAAAATTTCCTTTTTTATCTTTTGTCCAAATGGATACAACCCTAGCACCATAATTGGTGAGCTCNATTGTTGTTCCANTAGNATTAACTAATCTGAAAAGGTCAGTTTCTTTTCCANNGATAACTTTTCTAAAGTCAGATCTATTTAGAAGTTCAATCTCATTATTCATATTGCATGAAAAAAAAAATAGCACAGTNATTTTTAAAATGAAAAATAATCTTTTNGGTATCATTTATAATTNTAAAGTCTTGGAAATTTCTAAAAACTTTTTTGGGGCAATTATGATGTTTTGAATTTCAAAATCCATATTGATTTCATCTAAGATTTCAAGTGTTTTAATTGTGACATCTAAATAACCCTTTGCAGGAATTTCAAAAACAGGTCCTCTGTGGTGAAAAGTGTAATTCCCTTGATACTTCAATTTAAATGGAACAACACTTTTATTTATTANNCTTAGTGTTAGTATTTTTTTATAATAACCCATGCTTTTTATTTCAAAATTTTCCTGTATGATTNGTTCTAAATTTTCTTCTTTTCCAACAAGCATATCTCTGTGCCAAACAAATGTTTTNCTTTCAAAAAGAGCATCCCTAATTGTCTTTTTAGTTCTATTTTTTGAAATAATGAATGTAATTGGCCTATGTAAGTTATTTTCTTTAGGATAATCCCAATCAATCAAACCATGAACATCACTTGTACCCATTATGGTTAAGTTATTTGAAATAGCAATTTCTAATGCCTCCTCAGAGTAAGTTTGTTCGTTAACTACTTCTATTCCATGTAATAAGTTTTCGTTTAATAGTACATGATGAATTGAATCTAATCTTGCTATACCATCGTCTCTGTTTTCAATCCAGTTGGGGTGATTCCAAAAAACAAAAGCTCCCTGGATATTTGCTTCCTTTACAGCCTTATAACCATCTTCAACATTTAATTTGTTGTAAAGGTTGAGCTTGTTAGCATTCTTGATAAAAACAGCATTAATATGACCAGGCGGCATTGGTTTTGTAATTTCAGATCCGTTGATTACCATGAGAGTTTCATTGTCTTGAATCATGCCAGATNCGATTTGAAAAGCTCTATTTCTGTCATCATAATTTAAATCNCCNCTATAACTTAAATACTCAATATGCTCAGTTAAGGAAATTAAATCTAGACTATCCCTTCTCGCTTCCTCAACCCGGATACTAGGCCAAACCCGACCATCAGAAAAAACAGAGTGGATGTGTAAATCTGATGCAATTAAAAATAAACCAGTTGGACTCTTAAAAAATTCCTTACGAGTTTGAGAATAATTTAATGAAATTGATATTAGAAAAATTAAAATTAAAATTTTTTTCATTCTATTTTTTTTATTCAATTTATGAAAATTTAATTATTTTAACACAAACATAATCCTATGAAAAAACCACGAAATATTCTTTTAGTTATTCTTTCCTTATACACTCTTGCTTTTATTGAAAATGAAAAGGAACAAAAACAAACCATACCAAATTNTGAAGTTGAAATAGTTCACAAAANAAACCANTTTGATTCTTTGAGNNATAATTCCAAAAGTATATTCAACAATAAAGATTTGAATGGNTGGATTATTTACGGNACCGAAAAGTGGTATGTAGAAGATGGTTTATTGGTTTGNGAAAGTGGTCCGGATAAAAAGTATGGGTATCTTGGTACCNAAAACTTTTACAAAAACTTTGTACTTAGTTTAGATTTTAAACAAGAAGCAAATGGAAATAGTGGNGTTTTTTTCAGATCTACAGTTNATGGAACTAAAGTAAGTGGNTGGCAAGTCGAGGTTGCTCCACCTGGGTTACACACGGGAGGNATATATGAATCTTATGGAAGNGGCTGGCTTATACAACCGGATGAAGGTAAAGACTCCTCACTAAAAATGGGCAGTTGGAATAATCTTAAAGTTAAAGTTTATCAAGATACNGTTACTACATGGCTAAACGGAGAAATGATGATCACTCTTAGTGATCAAAAGATCGGTGATGCAAATGGTAGAATAGCATTACAAATTCATGACGGCGGAGGAATAAAGGTGAAATGGAAAAATATAAAAATTCAGGAATTATAATTAATTACATCACCCGATGAGTGATTTTTTTTCGCTCCTGTTACACTTTTTAAACAATTAATTTCATTATTTATACGTAATATTCCAAGGTAAGCGAATATAAGCGCTTCTTTAAAATTTATTATTTCTTTTTTAGGAATTATAACTTTATGTTTAATTTTTGATTTAATTCTTTCAATTAGGTTATTATTAAAAACGCCTCCACCTGTTATCAAAATTTTATTCATACTATATTTTTTTACTGATTCATTAATTTGAAAGGAAATATGATCAATAAATGTCATTAAAATATCATCTGGCTTTAAGAGCTTTTTCTCAATTAATGGAATAATCAATTCATTAACAAATTCAATTCCTAAAGATTTGGGACCTGATTTCTGATAAAAATCAAGATTATTGAGTTCGCTTAACAATATTTTGTCTGTTTGACCACTCTTTGATAAAAATCCATTTCTGTCATACTCATGACCCATTTTTTTTGAGTAATAGTTCAAAACTGTATTAACAGGACATATGTCGAAAGCTTGGATCTCCTCATTTGTTTTTATTGATATGTTTGCAAACCCTCCTAAATTTAAGCAGAATTTGTAGTTCATAAACAAGTTTAAATCACCAATAGGTACAAGTGGTGCTCCTTGTCCACCTAAATTAACATCTTGGACTCGAAAGTTACAAACTACCTTAGTTCTTGTTTTTTGACTTATTACTTTTCCATCTCCAATTTGTAATGTAAGACCTTTTTCAGGTTCATGAAAAACTGTATGCCCATGAGAAGAAATTAAGTCGATTCTAGGAACTGAAAAATCGATGATGAACTGATTAATATATTTAGAAATAAGTAAACCAAATTTAATATTTAATTTTTTTATTTCTTCATTATTGAGTTTTGTGGCTTCCCTGAGATAATTTTTCCATGATTTATCATATTTGTATGTGTGGGTTCCTAGAATTTTGAAATTAGAAATATTTTTTGAATTAAACGAAACCAGGCAGAAATCCAAACCGTCCAGGGAAGTTCCACTCATAACCCCCAAAACGTTTATAGAATTTTTCAAGATTTTTAAAATTATTGAAGCTAGTTGTAATATATAAAAGATTAGTTTACTAGTGATGAAAGATTGTTAATTGTTTCAGACGGGTTTTTTGATTTGAAAACAAAACTTCCAGCGACTAATATATCGGCACCACATTTAACTAATTTCTTTGCATTTTTAGATGAAACTCCTCCGTCGATTTCGATCAATGTTTTTGAGTTAGTTTCAATTATTAGTTTTTTTAGATCCTTAATTTTTTTGTAAGAATTTTCAATAAAAGTTTGACCACCAAATCCTGGATTGACACTCATTAAGCACACCAGGTCTAGTTCAGATATAATAGATGTCAGAGATGAAATGGGTGTGTGTGGGTTAATAGCAACACCAGCCTTCATGTTAAGATTTTTAATTTTTTGAACAATGCTGTGTAAGTGTTTACATACTTCGACATGTACGGTTAAAATATTTGCACCCATATCAGCAAATTTTTTTATATATTTTTCAGGTTCAACTATCATGAGATGAACATCTAATGGTTTTTCAGCGGAATTTTTTAAAACTTTCATTATTGGTGATCCAAAAGATATATTTGGCACAAAAACTCCATCCATTACATCAATGTGAAACCAATTGGCTTTACTTTTATTAACCATATCTATTTCAACATCTAACTTTCCAAAGTCACAAGCCAGCATTGATGGGGCAATAAACTTCATTATTAACCTAAATATGTTTTTAGAATTTTACTTCTTGATGTATGTTTAAGTCTTCTGATTGCTTTTTCTTTAATTTGTCGGACTCTTTCTCTGGTGAGATCAAATGTTTCACCAATTTCTTCTAGTGTCATTGCATGTTTTTCACCAAGTCCAAAATAAAGTCTTACTACATCCGCCTCTCTTGGTGTCAATGTTTCTAGCGCTCTTTCAATCTCTGTTCTTAGGGATTCATGAAGTAAATTTTTATCTGGGTTTGGAGACTCTCCACTTCTCAAAACATCATATAAATTTGAATCTTCACCTTCAACAAGCGGTGCATCCATCGAAACATGTCTTCCTGAATTCTTCATTGATTCTTTGACATCAGAAATTGTCATATCTAATTCTTTTGCAATTTCTTCAGCAGATGGAACCCTCTCATTAGCTTGCTCTAAAAAAGCATACATTTTATTNATTTTATTGATTGATCCAATTTTATTNAGNGGTAATCTAACNATTCTTGANTGTTCAGCTAAAGCTTGGAGAATAGATTGNCGTATCCACCAAACCGCATAGGAAATGAATTTAAAACCTCTNGTTTCATCAAATCTTCGAGCNGCTTTTATAAGACCTAAATTTCCCTCATTAATTAANTCAGGCAGAGTTAAACCTTGGTTTTGNTATTGTTTTGCAACCGAAACAACAAATCTTAAATTTGCTTTGGTAAGNTTATCTANAGCAAATTCATCACCAGCTCTNATTTTTTGAGCCAATTCAACCTCTTCTTCAGCTGTAATTAAATCTACNTTTCCAATTTCTTGTAAATATTTNTCAAGNGATGCGGTTTCTCTGTTNGTAACCTGTTTAGTAATNTTTAATTGTCTCATATANAAGTGTTAAANTTATTATACGTTAAAATTTATNAAAAGGTTACAATTTATTTAAAAAAAAATAACTGATTTGTTTATTTATTATTTCTATTTCTGTTATCTCTTCCTCTGTTATCNGATCTTGGTGNNCTNGGAGGTCTTTCAACAAAGCCCTCAGGTTTTTCTAACAAAGCTTTTCTAGAAACTTTTTCTTTTCTNGTTCTAGGGTCTACNCCGAAATATTTAACTTCTAANTCATCNCCAAGCTTTAATANATCACTNACATTGTTCGTTCNTTCCCANGCAATTTCACTTACATGTANTAAGACTTCGTTTCCAGGAGCATCTAAATATTCNACAACNGCNCCAAAATCAAGNATTTTTATNACTTTAACTTTATANGTGTTTCCTTTTTCAGGNTTAAANAATAAAGATTCAATTTTTGAAATCACTGAATCTATTCCTTCTTGATCAGTACCAAGNATTTCNACAATNCCTTCTTCAGTTTCAGGATCTTCATTGATTACTATAGTACAGCCAGTAGTTTTTTGTAACTCTTGAATAACTTTACCACCAGGACCAATAAATGGACCTATAAATTCATTAGGAATTCTGCTTGTTACCATTTTAGGAGAGTGCGCTTTAACATCTGCATTAGGTTTTTCTATTGTCTCTGCTATTTTATTTAAAATATGTAATCTTCCATTTCTAGCTTGTTTTAAGGCATTAACTAGAATTTCATATGATAACCCTTTAATTTTAATATCCATTTGACAAGCAGTAATACCTTCGGAAGTTCCTGTTACTTTAAAATCCATATCACCTAGATGGTCTTCATCACCAAGAATGTCGCTTAGAACAGCATAACGTTCACCATCTGAAATAAGCCCCATTGCAATTCCTGAAACAGGTCTTTTGATTTGTACTCCAGCATCCATTAGAGCCAGAGTTCCTGAACATACTGTTGCCATTGATGAAGAACCATTGGACTCAAGAACTTCGCTTACGACTCGGACCGTATATGGACAATTTTCAGGAATCATTCCTTTTAGTCCTCTTTGGGCCAAATTTCCATGCCCAACTTCTCTTCTTGATGTTCCCCTTAGAGGTCTAGCTTCTCCAGTACAAAAGGGAGGAAAGTTGTAGTGTAAATAAAAAGTTTCTTCCCCTTCATAAGAAGGCATATCAATTTTATTTGCCTCTCTTGATGTTCCTAAAGTTACCGTTGCTAAAGCTTGAGTTTCACCTCTTGAAAATATTGCTGAACCGTGTGTTGAAGGTAAGTAATCAACTTCACTCCAAATTTCTCTAATTTCGTCAGTTTTTCTTCCGTCAAGTCTAATACCTTCACTAAGAGTAAGTTCTCTTATAGCTTCTTTTTGAGATTTACTAAAATATTTTCCAATTAATTTTCCGTTTTCTTCAATTTCTTCATCCGAGAACAATGCTTTAACATCCTCTTTTAAGCTTGAAAAAGCTAAACTTCGTTCAGACTTTGAAGTGCCCTTTTTTGCTATTGCATAACACTTATCGTAACAAGCATCGTGAATAGTTTTAGATAACTCCTCATTTTCTTCAGAAGTTTCATATTCTCTGACTTCTTTTCTTCCAACAGCATTTGCTAGTCTTTCCTGAGCTTCAATTTGAATTTTGATAGATTCGTGAGCAAATTTTATAGCATCTGCCATTTCTTCTTCGCTACATTCATCCATTTCTCCTTCAACCATCATAACAGAGTCTGCGGAAGCACCCACCATCATATCTATATCTGAGTTGTCTAACTGAGATCTACTGGGATTAATGATAAACTCACCATTGACTCTTGCAACTCGGGCTTCAGAAATTGCACATTCAAAAGGAAAATCGCTTAGCTGAATTGCAGCTGAAGCTGCAAGTCCAGCAAGAGCATCCGGCATAACATCTTCGTCGTGCGACATAAGTTGAATCATGACTTGTACCTCTGAATGATAGTCTTTAGGAAATAAAGGTCTAAGGACTCTGTCGACTAAACGCATTGTTAAAATCTCTCCGTCACTTGGGCGAGCTTCTCTTTTGAAAAAACCTCCTGGGTATCTACCAGCAGCAGCAAATTTTTCTCTGTAATCAACTGTCAAAGGAAGAAAATCAACGTTTCCTGATTCATAATTTGATACCACTGTACATAAAAGCATTGCTTTGCCCATTTGGACAACAACAGATCCATGTGCTTGTTTTGCTAATTTTCCAGTTTCAAGTGTAATTGTTCGTCCATCACCAAGATCAATAGACTCATTGTAAATTTTAGTTTTCATATTTTTCATTAATTAATTTAAGTTGTTGTGTCTTGAAAGGCAGAATACCAATGAAAAACTATGATTGTAGTAGTTAATTATTTTCGTAGTTTCAATTTTTTAATAATATCTCTATATCTACTTATATCTTTGTTCATGAGATAGTTTAGTAAACTTTTTCTCTTACCTACCATCATGACCAATGATCTTTCGGTGTTGAAATCTTTTCGGTTTTTTTTAAGATGGTTTGTTAGGTGATTTATTCTTTCTGTGAATAGTGCAATTTGGCCTTCAGCAGATCCGGTATTTTTTTTAGAACCTCCATGTTCTTTAAAAATTTTTTCTTTTTTTTCTTTTGTTAAATACATTCCAATATTTATTAATAATTTTTATGTATCCAAAAATTTAAGCTTTGGAGGCGCAAATATAGTACTAAATTTTATAATGAGCCATTCTTAGTAATTTTGCGAATTTTCCGGTTTAGTATAAGATCTATATACAAATTAATCTTTTCTTTTATTTTGGTTCGGTGGGAAATAAAATCTAAAAAACCATGTTCTAATAAAAATTCAGAGGTCTGAAAACCTTCTGGTAAATCTCTACCTGTCGTGTCTTTTACAACCCTAGGGCCAGCAAAACCAATCAAAGCACCAGGCTCAGAAATATTGATGTCTCCTAGCATTGCAAANGATGCAGTAGTCCCACCTGTTGTTGGATCAGTACAAAGTGAAATATAAGGTATTTTAAACTTTGATAATTGNGCTAATTTAGCAGATGTTTTCGCCATTTGCATTAATGAAATAGCACCTTCCATCATTCTTGCTCCACCAGATTTGGAAATGATTAATAACGGTATTTTTTTTTCAATTGATTTGTCAATTGCGTTCGAAATTTTTTCACCAACAACAGATCCCATTGATCCGCCAATGAAGCTAAAATCCATACAAGCGATTACAATTTCTTTCCCCATTGATTTTCCAATTGCAATTCTAATTGCATCTTTTAATCCTGTTTTTTTTTGAGCATCTTTATTTCGTTGTTTGTAAGATTTATTGTCAGAAAACAATAGAGGATCTTTTGAACTTATTTTTTTATTTAGCTCTGCGTAGTCTTTATCAAAAAGTATNTTAAAATATTCTTCNCTTCCTATTCTAAGATGAAAATCATCNTCTGGTGAAACGTAAAAATTTTTTTCTAATTCTTCAGTATCAATTATTTTTCCTGTTGGTGTTTTGTGCCATAAGCCCTCAGGGGTATCCTTCTTTTCTTCGGTGCTAGTCCTAATCCCCTTAAGTGTTCTTTTAAACCAGGCCATACAAATAAAGTTTTNTCAAATATAATAAAGTATGTTATTGTANTGTGTTAACATTGTTTAAATCATGAAATGCTTNTGTTAACCTTGTTTTGAAGCTCTCNTCNGCTTGTCTTAGCCAAACNCTTGGGTCATAATATTTTTTGTTAGGAACATCGTCTCCCAATGAGTTTCCAATTTGTGTTTTTAAAAAATCTTCATTTGCTTCAAAGTAATCTCTAACTCCACACATGAACGCATATTGCATATCAGTGTCGATATTCATTTTAATTGCTCCATAATCAATAGCTTCACGAATTTCCTCTTTTGATGAACCAGAACCNCCATGAAAAACAAAATCAATAGAATTTGGTTTTACACCATATTTTNTTGAAATGTATTCTTGCGAGTTTTTTAAAATTTTTGGGGTTAGTTTGACATTACCNGGCTTATANACACCATGAACATTTCCNAATGCTGCAGCAATAGTAAATCTNTGACTTATTTCGGATAATTGCTCATATGCATAAGCAACTTCCTCNGGTTGAGTGTAAAGTTTAGAATCATCAACATCTGTATTATCAACACCATCTTCNTCACCTCCTGTNATTCCAAGTTCAATTTCTAATGTCATACCCATTTTATCCATTCTCTTTAAATATTNTTTACAGATGGAAATATTTTCTTCTAAACTTTCTTCAGAAAGATCTATCATATGTGAACTAAATAATGGCTTTCCGTTTTTTTGAAATTCAATTTCACTTTCAGCAAGTAGACCATCGATCCATGGTAGTAATTTTTTTGCTGCATGGTCAGTATGTAAAATAACAGGGACCTGATATGCCTTGGACAATTCATGAACATGTTTTGCTCCTGCTACTGCTCCTTTAACAGCAGCTTTTTGATTTTCATTTTTAAGACCTTTTCCGGCATTAAAAATAGCTCCACCATTTGAAAATTGAATTATAACCGGAGAATTCAAACACGATGCTGTTTCTAATACACTATTTATTGAATTTGAACCAATAACATTAACCGCTGGTAAAGCAAACTTCTTTGTTTTAGCCAACTTAAAAATTTTTTGAACATCATCTCCAAAAACAACACCNCTTTTAATATTTGACATAATTTATAATTTGGATTTTAAAAGTAAAAAGAAATATTGATTTAAAATGGATAATTAAGACCAATGTTGAATACTGCTTTTTTTAGATTAAAATCCGTAAACCATCTTTCACTTTTTTCCAATGCAGGGTTATAGGTTTTTAGACCCATATCTAATCTAATTATAAAATAACCTAAATTGTATCTAAGGCCAAAACCAGAACCAATTGCAATCTCATCTAGATCTCTAAAATTAGTAAAACTACGTTTNCTATCTGTAGTATCGTCGAAAACGTTCCAAATATTTCCAAAATCGGTAAAAATAGCTGAATCTAACTTTCCTATCAATTTAAAACGATATTCAATATTGAATGCAATTTTCATATTAGCTTCATTAAATTCGCTTGTTGCTCCACTACTACCCGGACCCAATCTATAAACTTCCCATGCTCTATTATCGTTTGAACCTCCAGCAAAAAATGATTTCGAAAAAGGAATATTGCTTGAATTTCCAAAGGGAATAGCAACTCCATAAAAACCTCTAAAAGCTAGTGTCGATGATGGGGATAAAGACCAATATTTTATGTAGTTAAACTCTGACTTAAAAAATTGAGAGTAAGCTAGCCCTAGGAGTTTTTTATTTCCAAATTCATTTTTAGAAAGTGAAAAAGGATTTGAAAGTAAGTCAATTAGATTTCCTGAAAGTTCAACTTTAAGTTTATATTGAGAAAAGTTTTGATCATAAATATTGAGTCTGTTATTTTTAATTAAAGAGAAATTGGANCCAATTATTAAATTATTTGCTANCAGTCGATTTTTTCTGTCATTTATNTAGCCTACCCTGTTAAAATCATTNTGGGAAACATTNAGGTTTTTTGAAATAACATCGTTTATGAAGTAATCTATACCCTGAGGAATCGTTAGGTTGTTATTTAAATTGTAATACGAATTATTTGTATTATATTTTTTTGAAATTGAATTTATAGCGTCGTATGAGTTTGAATAAATATTGAAATAATTTATACTGTTTTTATTGTTTACCAATTCAATATTGATTAAACCTAATTTATACTGGTTTTTTTTTGAAACCCAGTCGTAATCAAAATTTAATTTAAAACTTTGCCTGTCAAGTCCAATATTTGTTTGTTTGGAGGTTCCTATGCTTAAATAGGTTATCGGTTCATTTTCAATTGGAATTATTTTTTTGGAAACAAATGGTAAATAAAATCTTGGGAATCTAATATTTAAATCAACACCAAACTCAGAAATAGTAGTGTTTGCTGACTTTCCAATAGTTCCTCTTGTACTCAGTTGTAATCTTTCAGCTCCTTTAAAAATATTTCTACTATTAAAGGAGTTCTCAAAAGCAATTCCAATATCTTCAATGTTAGAATGTTTTAAATCAAAGCCAAAACCCAGAGAAAATCTCTTTTTTGAACTAAGAAGTATGTTGGCTTCTAAATTATCATCTGATCCATTTAAATATTTGTAATTGACTGAAGGATACTTAAAATTATCAAGATTGTTAAACTGTTTGATTGTTTTAGATCTGTCTAAATCACTATACAAATCACCATTTTTAAATGATACAAGTTCAGTTAAAAATTCAGGTTTATATCTCAATTCACCAGAATAAAAGATATTTATATTTTCATAAACGTTAAAATTTCTATTTTCTTGAGTAGACTCAGGGTCTTCGGTATATAAATTAATCTTACTAATTTTATGGGGTTTGTATTTTTTTTGATTTGTAGGGTTTCTTCCAGCAATATTGATTAGAACTGGAATTCTTAGGTCATTTCCTGTAGTGTCTCTTGAAACTTCAAACGAAATTGAGTTTATTTGAAAGTTAAAAAATCCGGAATTCTTAAAAAGCTCATTAAGCCTATCTCGCTCTTTTTCAAAATTTAGAGTGTTAAAAGGAGCATTTTTTTTTAAAAAAGTTTCTGAAATATTTGATGTATAAATTGAATCTAAGACTCGTGATTCAATATTGGATTTGATTGAGTCTAGATAATACTGGTTCCCCTGTTTAATATCATAAATAACTTTTCCAAATTTTTTATTTTTTTCATCCCTTTCTATTTGAGAAGAAATTTTTGAATCAAAATAGCCATTATTATCAAAAAATGATTTTAAATTTTCTGAGGAAATATTATTTTTTATAGAATCAATGATTTCAATACTGTCTCCATTTCTTTTTTTCCAATTATTAAAACTCTTTACATAATTACCAATTTGGGAAACTTGTTTTCGAGAAAAAATTTTATTTAATCTTTGTACCCTTTTGGGAGATTTATTTAACCATTTTTTGAAAACTGAATCAGGGTTTTTTTTTGCAGATTCATAAATCAATGCCGAAATTGGTAAACCAAAAATGTAATTGTTTTCTTTTTGAACGATTAATGGACTAAGGGAATCTTTTTTTAAAAAATTACCATCTATCATTATTTTGACATCTTTTAATATGATTTCATCTTTTCCAATTTTTTTTGATATAGCACACGATTTTAAAACCGATATGAGAATTATAAATAATACTATTTTTGAGAAATTGTATTTCACTATTTTTAAAATTAAACAAAAATACATCTAATTAGTATGGTTGGCAAAAAGGAAATAAAATTCATAAAAAGCCTTAGAAATAAAAAATTCAGAATAAATAATAATTGTTTTGTAGTTGAGGGAAAGAAATCAGTAAATGAATTTTTAAAGTCCGATTATAAACTTGTAAAGCTTTATACGGTAAGTAAAACAATAATTAATATTGATAAACAGGAGGTCATCGATAAAAACCTTCTCGAAAAAATTAGTTTTTTAAAAAACCCTGACGATTATCTAGCCATATTTGAATTTACTAAACCAACAAAAATCAGAAAAAACAATTTTATAGTTGCACTTGATTCGGTTAGTGATCCAGGAAATTTAGGTACAATTATTCGAACTTGTGAATGGTTTGGAGTTAATGATATAATTTGTTCACTAAATACTGTTGATTGCTACAGTCCCAAAGTAATTCAATCTGCAATGGGCTCAGTTTCAAGAGTTAATATTTCGTATTTAGATCTCAAAAAATATTTTGAGGACAACAAGAGTTGTTTGGTTGGAACATCTTTAAATGGTAATTCAATTTATGATTTGAAAAAACCCATAAAAAAAGGAGTAATAGTTTTTGGAAATGAGTCTCACGGAGTTTCTAGCAAATTACAAGAAATGATGAATATTAAAATTAAAATTCCTAAATATAATAAATCAATGTATCCAGAAAGTCTAAATTTAGCTACTTCTGTAGGGATCGTTTTGAGTAAATTGATGAAAATTAGTTGAATCAATGAAATATTAGATTTATAAAAATCCCTCTTGTACTTAATTTGCTCAAATTGCTAGTCCAAGGGCTGTTAACATCATTGTCTGGAACAAGTTCATTTTTTAAAGAAAACAAACCTCTAATTGATGGAGAAAATTTAAAATATTGAAAGTAAAAGTCTATACCAAAACCTAATTCATAGTAAAGATTAAAGGTTTTTAACCTGAAGACATCATTTTTATTGTCTTCTGGTGAGTTTTGATTGCTCGACAGGTTGATAGATGATGAAACTCCTCCAATAAGGTAGGGTCTAAAGTTATCAATTCTTTTTGAACTGAACTTTAATAAAACAGGCAAGTGGATGTAAGTTGATTTAATAGACCTCAAAGTATCACTTTCATTAGTAAAACCAGATCTTTCATTGAATTTAAGCGATCCTTTGTTGGTATGTAAACCTGGCTCGAACCTTAAATTTAGATACTCATTTATTCTTAAATCACCTATAAGTCCAATATTTAGTCCCAATTGCTCAATCATTTGAGTGGAGTATTCTGGATTTTGTTTAAAATCAATTTTGAAATTGTATTGGTTCAAGCCAAGGTAATAACCAAAATGAATTTTTTGTTTATCAAAATTTTGTAGGTTTTTAATCTTCCCCCTACTAAACTGTGCATGTGAGATACCACAAATAAGAAATGATAAAACAAAGTGAATATATATTCTCATAATATTCCTCTAAAATAAAAAACATTCAATTAAGCTGTAAATACCAAAAAATTTTAAATTATTTTGATTTTTTCAAAATCGAGTATATTTGCAAGATTATTCAATTGTGAATTATGAAAATCATAATAGCAGGAGCTGGTGAGGTTGGATTTCATTTGGCAAAATTATTATCATTTGAATCACAGGATATTACGTTAATTGATAATAAAAAATCAAATTTAAATATTGCTGATAATCAACTTGACATCAAAACAATTGAAGGCGATTCTGCTTCAATATCAATTCTTAAGGAGGCAAATGCTGAAAGTTCTGATTTAGTTGTTTCATTAACAACATCCGAGACAACAAATTTTACTACTTGTTTTATAGCTAAACAGTTGGGTGCAAAAAAAACAATTGCAAGAATATCAAATGCAGAGTTCATAAATTGTGATATTGATTTTAAACTTATGGGGGTGGATGAATTGATATCCCCAGAGAATTTAGCAACTGATGAAATAAAACTTTTAATTGATGAATCAGCATTTACTAATAGTCACGATTTTGAGGGTGGAGTGTTAAAAATGATGGGGGTTAAATTAGAACTAAATGCTCCATTTGTAGGTAAATCTGTTATGGAGTCTGCATCCGTTTTTCCGGGTGTTCACTTTATGCCCATTGCTCTGAAGAAGGAAAATTCCGATAGCACTATAATTCCAAGAGGTGATACTGTCTTTTGTAGCGGTGATCAGGTTTATTTCATTACGGATGAAAAAGGTTTGAAAGAGCTGTATAACCTTTTAGGTACTGTTAAACAAAATATCGAAAATATAATGATATTGGGAGCGGGTCGAATAGGACAAAAGTTGGCTAATGATCTAAGTAATAATGGTTTGAATGTTAAATTAATTGAAATAAATATTGAAAAGGCTAATCAACTTGCTGATGAATTGCCAAATGTAATGATGTTAAATGTAGACGGAAGAAATGTAGATCTTTTAGAAGAAGAAAACCTACAAAATATGGATGCTTTTATTGCAACAACCGGAAGCTCCGAAACTAATATTATGTCATGTTTAATGGCAAAGTCCAAAAAAATAAAAAAGACAATTGCCTTAGTTAATAACATGGATTACTTTAACTTATCTCAATCAATTGGGATAGACACTCTTATTAATAAAAAATTACTTGCTGCCAATGATATTTTTAGATTTGTTAGAAACGGTGATATAGTTGAATTAGCAAAATTAAATAATATGGATGCTGAAATTGTCGAATTCAATGTTAGCCGTAAATCAAAAGTTTTAAACAAAAAAATAGTTGAACTTAATTTTCCAAGAGAAGCAATTATTGGAGGGGTAATTAGAAATAATGAAGGGATAATTGCTTTGGGAGAATTTAAAATTAAGCTAAATGACAGGGTTTTGGTTTGTTCAACTCCAAAAGCACTCAAAAAGGTTGAAAGTTTGTTTTTATAAACTAATATGACCAAACTAAACATTAAATTAATTTTATACATCATTGGGATGCTTTTAGTTTTCAATGGTTTTTCGATGTTCATTGCTTCAATTGTAAGTTTAATTGTTGATGACGGAGCTGTTATTCAGTTAATTATTTCAGGACTAATACCAATTTCAATAGGAATAATATTAATGTTAACCAACAAGAATAATTCAAGACAAATAAATAAAAGAGATGGTTATGTAATTGTTACTTTGGGATGGCTGACAATGGTAATATCAGGAATGCTACCATATTATTTTACAAATTCCATACTTGGAAGTGCTAACCTATTTTTTGAAACAATGTCTGGTTATACAACAACAGGCTCGACAATTTTAGATGATGTGGAAAGGCTTCCAATGAGTATAATTTTTTGGAGAAGTATGACTCATTGGTTAGGGGGAATGGGAATCATAGTGCTTGCCATTGCCTTACTGCCACTTTTAGGAATAGGAGGAATGCAGTTGTTTTCTGCTGAGGCACCAGGCGTTTCAGGTGACAAAATTCATCCGAGAATAAGTGATACAGCCAAGAGATTATGGATGATTTATGTTGGTTTAACTGTAGTTGAGACAATACTTTTAAATATTGCTGGTATGAGTTTCTTTGATGCTTTAAATAATTCAATGAGTAATATAGCTTCAGGCGGATTTTCAACTAAAAATGAAAGTATAGCTCATTGGAATAATATTCCAGTCATTCAATACATAATTATTTTTTTTATGTTCCTCGCAGGAACAAACTTTATTTTGATATACTTTGGTTTAATAGGAAAAATTAAAAAAATTTATAAGAATACTGAGTTTAATTGGTATGTTTCGTTGTTGACAATTTTTGTTTTGATAGCAACAGTTGTACTTTACACATCTGTTGACCTCTCAGAAACACCGGTTGATCACCCTGAGGTTTACGGAAAGTTTGAAAGTAGCTTTAGGCATGCACTATTTCAAGTTGTTGCAATTGTTACGACAACAGGATTTGTCACAGGTGATTTTGTTTCATGGGGAACTTTTTTAACAATGTTTTTCTTTGGAATTATGTTTTTAGGTGGGTCATCTGGTTCAACCTCAGGAGGAGTAAAAGTTTTAAGACATTTAATTTTAATTAAAAATGGATTACTTGAATTTAAAAGATCATTACATCCTAACGCAATCATTCCTCTCAGACATAATAACACTGTTGTTGAAAAACCAATTGTTATTCATGTTTTAGCTTTTTTTATTTTATATCTAATACTATTTATAATTGGTGCAGGAGTTTTAAGCATAATGGGTCTCGACTTTGTTTCTGCAATTGGAAGCGCAGCATCTTCAATTGGAAATGTTGGCCCAGCTTTGGGCGAGTTTGGGCCAACTAACAGTTTTAATAGTCTTCCTGATTTAGGAAAATATTGGTGTGCATTTTTAATGCTTGTTGGAAGGCTGGAGTTGTTTACTGTTTTAATCTTATTTACTCCGTTCTTTTGGCGTGATCACTAACAATTAAGAACTTTTTTTATTCTTTCAATCGCGTTTACAATTACCTCTCTTGATGCAGCATATGAAATTCTAATATTGTTGGGACATCCAAATGCATCTCCTGTAACCGTTGCTACATGAGCTTTTTCTAATAAAAAAATTGCAAAATCTGATGCGTTATTAATCTTTATATTTTTGATTGTCTTTCCAAAAAAGTAGGAAATATCTGGGAAAACATAAAATGCACCCATTGGTTTATTAATTTTAATTCCTTTAATATCATTTAAAAGAGATATAATTAGTTTTCTTCTTTCTGAAAACTCTTCTACCATATATTGTATTTTTGAAACAGGAGCTTTCAGCGCTGATATAGTCGCTCTTTGTGCAATACAATTTGTTCCACTAGTTATTTGGCCTTGCATTTTTGTACAGGCCTTGGCAATCCATGATGGTGCGCCCAAATATCCAATTCTCCAACCAGTCATTGCAAAAGCCTTTGCCAATCCATTAACTGTAATGGTACGATTATACATTGATGGTATTTTAGCAAAACTGAAATGAGGAATGCCATAATTGATGTGTTCATAAATTTCGTCAGACAAAATAAAAATATTGGGAAATTTATCAAGAATCTTTGAAAGTTCAACAAGTTCATCTTCGGAATAAACAGATCCACTAGGATTATTTGGAGAGTTGATGATCAGTAATTTAGTTTTTTTAGTTATTGATTTTTCTAGTTTCGATGGACTTATTTTAAAATCAGTTGATATATCAGATCTTATTTCAATTGGATTACCACCTGCAAGTGTGACGATAGCGGAGTAACTTACCCAATATGGTGCCACTAGTAAAACATCCTCACCTTCATTAACTAATACTTGAATAGTATTTGCAATTGATTGTTTAGCGCCTGTTGATATTACAATCTGATTTGGCTCATAGTTTATTTCATTATCTCTTTTGAATTTTTCACAAACGGCTTGTTTTAATTCTTCATAACCATCGACAGGTGTATATGAATTGTAATTATCTTTGATTGCCTGAATTGATGCATCCTTAATAAAATCAGGTGTATTAAAATCAGGTTCTCCCAGACTAAGTCCAATTATATCTATTCCCTTATTTTTAAGTTCTCTAGCTTTTGCTGCCATTTCTAATGTTGCAGAAACAGGAAGGCTTTTTATTTTTTTTGATAGATAGTTATTCATTATTTATACTTTGATTTAAAGATATTTATTTTAGTAAAATTAAAATGTAATTTTAATTATATATATAAAAGTTTTGAACATTTTTAAAAACAACTTTCCTTTTCTAACTAATAAACAATCAAATCAGTTAGGCACACTAAAAAAACTCTACAAAAAATGGAATGAAAAAATTAATGTTGTGTCAAGAAAAGATATAGATAATTTGGATTTGAGACATGTATTACACTCTTTGTCAATTTTAAATATTATGAAATTTGAAGATAAAACTAATGTTTTGGATGTTGGAACTGGTGGTGGTTTTCCAGGGTTGCCTCTTGCAATAGCATTTCCAAATGTCAAATTTTTTCTATGTGACTCAGTTCAAAAAAAAATCAAAGTTATAGATTCAATTTCAGATGAGCTGAATATTAAAAATATTACCACTATTGTTGGTAGAGCTGAAAAAATTAATATGAAATTTGATTTTGTCATTAGTAGGGCAGTAACAAACCTCCCGAGCTTCATAAAAATAATTCGAGGAAAAATTTCTAATTCTGAAAAAAACGAATTTAAAAATGGGGTTTTTTATTTGAAAGGAGGAGATTTCTCTAATGAACTTTCTAGTTTTGATGAATACAAAATATTTGAAATCAAAAATTATTTTAAACAACCTTTCTTCGAGACCAAAAAAATTATATATATACCTAATTCATGTGTGGATAAGGGTAATCTTTTGGCGGATTAAAATTTTCTTTTATTAGTCTTGGTGAAACCCATCTCAGTAGATTTAGTTTAGAACCTGCTTTATCGTTTGTTCCAGATGCTCTTGACCCACCAAATGGTTGTTGCCCAACCACAGCTCCAGATGGTTTATCGTTTATGTAAAAGTTACCTGCACTATATCTTAATTTTTTTAAAGCAAAATCGATACTTTCTTGATTAGATGAGATAACTGCACCCGTCAAAGCATATTGGGATGTTTTATCAATTAAATCTAATGTTTCCTTCCACATTTTATCTTCGTAAATGTATATAGTAACAACTGGACCAAAAATTTCCTCTTTCATAGTGGTGTAGTTTGGGTCGCTGGTTAAAATTAATGTGGGAGAAATAAAATATCCTTTAGAATTATCGTAATTACCCCCACAAATAATTTCTACATTTTTGTCATTCTGTGCATTTTTAATATAGTTAACAATTTTTTCAAAAGATTTTTTATGTATGACAGCAGTCATAAAATTTTCAAAATCAATTGGTGAACCCATCTTTATATCTTTAATTTGTTCTTGTAATTTTTTTATAATTTCATCAGATTTGGATTTTGGTAGATAGATCCTTGATGCGGCTGAACATTTCTGACCCTGGAACTCAAACCCTCCTCTTATGATCGCAGTAGATACAATGTCTGTATCTGCGCTTGGATGTGAAATAATAAAATCCTTTCCTCCAGTTTCACCAACAATTCTAGGGTAGTCTTTGTAGAGATTGATGTTTTTACCAATTGATTCCCATAACTTTTTAAAGACAAATGTAGATCCTGTGAAATGGACACCTGATAGATTTGAATTTTCAAGTGCAACTTTGGTTATCATCTCAGGGTCACCAGTTACCATATTAATTACACCTTTAGGTAAACCCGCTTCCTCAAAAATATCCATAATTACTTTTGCAGAGTAAACTTGATGATCACTTGGTTTCCACAAAACAGTATTCCCCATTAAAGCTGGACTTGCACACAAGTTTCCTCCAATTGCAGTGAAATTAAATGGAGTTATAGCATAAACAAATCCTTCAAGGGGTCTGTATTCTAGTTTATTTGAAACTTTGCCCACTGTAATCGGTTGTTCATCATATATTTCAGACATGTAAATTATATTGAATTTTAAAAAATCAATAAATTCACACGCTGCATCGATCTCAGCTTGAAAAATATTTTTAGATTGTCCAATCATTGTTGCTGCATTAATTTTTGATCTGTATGGTCCTGCAATCAACTCAGCTGCCTTTAAAAAAATTGCAGCTCGTTCTTCCCAAGGTGTGTTGGTCCAGCTTTCTTTTACATTTAAACAGGATTCAATTGCTTTTTCAATGTGATCAGGTTCACTTAAAGAAAAAGTTCCTACAATTTTTTTTATTTCATGTGGAGGTGATATGTTTTGTCTTTTTGATGTTAAGATTTTATCGTTTCCAATAAAAAGAGGAATATCAATTTTTGAATTAAACATAGAATGATAAGTTTCTTCAACTTCAGATCTTTCTATTGATCCTTTTATATAATTTTTAATAGGTTCATTAACACGTTGGGGTATATTAAATGTACTCATATTTCAATAATTTTTTTCAGTTTTAATTTAAAGCCTGAGGAGCGTTTAGTTTAAACGTTGGTATGTAAGCTCTGAACTTTTGTCCTGAATTTACGTCAATCATATTATAGAAGCCTCTCATAGCTCCAACTGGTGATGTGATCAGACATCCAGAATTATATTGATATGAATCACCTGGATTTAAAAGTGGTTTCTTTCCAACAACACCATCTCCATCTACAATTATGTCGTGAGACAAAGAATCGAATATTCTCCAATGTCTTGTTTTTAATTGTACAGTATTTTTACTTTGGTTTGTAATTTTAATGTTGTAACTGAAAGAAAAATGTAAATTATAATTTTTATAATAAGATCCATCATAATGAGTCTTAACTGAAACTCGAATACCTTTTGTTACGTGGTAAATCATAAAATTACTAATTACAGCTAATATAAATATTTTAAAAAAATTAAAACTCTTTTTTAGTTTTTTAAAGAAACTGAATTCAAACGGTTGAAACCTATCACCCTAAAAAACTTTTCATAATTTTTTTTAAAGTAAATCAAGACTGTATATAGGTTTTCAGTTTGCCAAAAATCATTTTCAATATTTTTCAGGTGATTAATATTTAAATGGTTTTTTGAAGCATATTTATAATTGTAGAAACCTTGTTTGAATAGAAATGAGCCAATGAATGAATTAATAGATGAGTTGAAACTTAATTTATAATCATTGTTCAACTTGTAATCGTTAAAACTTCCAATCAAATAAATTTCATCCTCAGGGCTGTGATTAGATTTCTTGAGCTCAAAAAAAACTCTGACATAGTCAGCTTCATAACTGTTGTTTTCTTTATAATTTGTCTTGATTATAAAATTACCATTAATGTCAGGGTTATAATCGTATTTTTCATTTTCAGAAAATTCATCTGGCACCAAAAAGGTTTCATAAATATCAGAAAGGTTCCAATTTTGAATTCTGTAGTTATTGGATTTAATTTGAGATATATCGAAGTTGTTAAACTCATTGCCGCCATAAAAAATGATATCATCATACATAGCTTTTTCGGAATTCAAATATTTAGGTTTTTTTGGTTCAATAAAATTATTCCAGTTCCTGTTTTTTCTCACAATAATTTTTATTTCGGAGTAATTATTATAAAGATCACTACAATTTCCGCATATGACATTGAAATTTATTTTTTGGGCTGTTTGAAAATTTTCCAAGTCTTTGGTTCTTGAAACACCTAACTGAACAGGAACCTTATTATCTACAACTGTAAATCTTTTTTCTGTTACCTTTTCTCCGCTGGCGTTGACTATGCTTACTTTATAATTGCCACTTTCCTTAATCCTAATTTGATTATTGGGAATGGAGAATCTATAATTTGTGTAAGATTTTAAGGTGTTGAAAGAATATGAAATGTCTTTTATTTTTATATCATCGAAACCATCAAGATATTCTGATTTATTGACATCAGACAAGTTCCATTCAAAATCATAGTGATCGATCTTATAATAGTAATTTTTTTTCTTTAAGCTAAGTTCATCGAAACTGAACTGAATTGTTTCATTTAAAGTAAAGATGTCATTGTTGTTGTTTATTGAGCCCACAACAAAAGTTCTAATTTTTTCCGACGAATTTAATATTTGAGAATTGTTAATAGATGATTCTAAAATCATAAAAAGTATTAATATTTTTCTAAAGAAAATTTTCATAAACACAATAAATATATGTCAAAAATTTTTGATTTAATTTCTTTTATTTAGAACCATTATAAATAAAATAATTTTAATAAAATAATTGTTCAATCGACTTTTACTTAACGCTTTAAATTAATAAATTTGCTCTTGATTATTTGCAATAATTAATATGTCAAACGACATCAGAATTAAAAATGGTTTAACCATTAACTTAAAAGGTGCAGCTGAGAATATTATAAAACAAGCTGCTTTACCAAAAACTGTATCTCTAAATCCCTCTGATTTCCACTCAATTGTACCCAAGATGATTGTCAAAGAAAATCAGCTTGTAAAATTAGGCGAACCAATTTTTTTCTCAAAAAAGGATGATCGAATTAAATTTTGTTCACCAGTTGATGGTATTGTAAGTGAAATAGTAAGAGGAGCAAAAAGAAAAATAATCGAGATTGTAATAAAAGTTGATCCTAATCAAAAATCTAGAACTAATAAACCTATTGATTTTCAAAAACTTTCTGTCGATGAAATTAAAAATACAATCTTAGATTCAGGTTGTTGGCCATTTATAAATCAAAGACCTTACGATATTATTGCAAACCCATCTGATAAGCCCAAATCAATTTTTATTTCAGCCTTTAACTCTGCTCCAATTTCTGCTGATATTTCAACAATTCTTTCTGATCAGGAAGAAGAATTTAAAACAGGTATTAAGGTTTTATCACTTTTAACTGATGGTAAGATTAATGTTGGTGTTAAAAAAGAATCTATTTCTTTCATTAATGAAATTGAAAATATTAATATTTATAATGTTAAAGGGCCACATCCCTCTGCAAATGTTGGTGTACACATACATCACCTAGATCCAATCAACTTTGGAGAAAGAGTTTGGACTGTTCGACCTGAAGATGTAGCAATTATCGGTAGACTTTTTAAAACTGGATTTTACAAACCTTTTAGAACTATTGCAGTTGCTGGACCACCAGTGACTAATCCTAAATATTACAAAACAATAGTTGGTGCTAAAATCTCAGATATTATCAATGATGCTGGGTGTAAAACTGACTCATTACTACGATTTATTAATGGAGATGTACTCTCTGGCAGGAAAATTGATTATGATAACTTTTTGGGTTTTTATAACAATACCTTATCCGTTTTGAGAGAGGGAAATAATTACAGAATGTTCGGTTGGATTCCATTCATAAATAACGAAGTTCCTAGCACACATAGGACTTCATTTTCATGGTTGTTCCCCAATAAAAAATATGATTTGGATACCAATATGAATGGAGAGGAAAGGGCCATTGTTGTCACGGGTGAGATGGAGAAAGTTTTTCCTATGAATATCTTTCCTATGCAGTTAATAAAGGAATGCATGGCAGAAAATATTGAAAAGATGGAAAACCTAGGTATTTATGAAGTTGCGCCTGAAGATTTTTCACTGATTGATTATTCGTCATCATCAAAAATTGAAGCTCAACATATCATAAGAAAAGGATTAGATTTAATGATTTCAGAAGTAGGTTAATAAAGAAATATGAACTTAAGACAAACAATAGATAGTTTAAAAAAGCCATTCAATAAAGGCGAAAAGTGGGAAAGATATGCCCCTGCTTTCAACGCACTTGATACCTTTTTGTATGTTCCGAATCATACCACAAAGTATGGATCGCACATAAGAGATTCAGTGGATTTGAAAAGAACAATGATAACTGTAATAATAGCATTGATTCCAGCTTTATTATATGGAATTTATAATACAGGTTTTCAGTATTACATTCAAACAAATCTTGAATACACAGTGTTTGATGTTATAATTCACGGTTCTTTAAAAATTATTCCAATGATAGCTGTTTCATACATTGTTGGGCTTGCAATTGAATTTGCTTTTGCAGTTTTTAGAGGTCACGAAGTTAACGAAGGTTATCTAGTAACTGGATTACTAATACCTATGATCATGCCTATTGATATTCCACTTTGGATGGTTGGTTTTTCTGTAGCTTTTGCAGTTATTATTGGAAAAGAAGCCTTTGGTGGTACTGGAATGAATATCCTAAACCCTGCTTTGACAGCTCGAGCATTTGCTTTTTTTGCTTATCCAACATACATGTCTGGAAATCAGGTTTGGGTCTCTGAGGCTTCAAATGTGGATGGAGTTTCTGGTGAAACCATTCTAGGAATGTTAGCGGCTGGAAACAGCAACCTTCCATATGAGTCAAGTCAAATGTTTATGGGTTCAGTTCCTGGTTCAATTGCAGAAACTTCAACATTAATGGTTCTTGTAGGAGCAGCTATTCTAATTTACACAGGTGTTGGTAGTTGGAGAATAATGCTAGGAAGTATAGTTGGAGCTGCATTAACTGGAATTTTATTTAATCTTTGGGGTGCAAATGAGTTAATGAGTTTCGAATGGTTTAACCATTTGTTGGTAGGAGGTTTTGCATTTGGAATAGTTTTCATGGCAACAGATCCTGTTTCAGCCGCCCAGACTATTAAAGGTAAATGGATTTATGGTCTTTTGATTGGACTATTTTGTATTTTAATTAGGGTTTTTAATCCTGCTTACCCAGAGGGTGTTATGCTTGCTATTCTACTTATGAATGTTTTTGCTCCCACTATTGACCATTATGTTATTGAGTCAAATATTAAAATGAGAAAAAAAAGACAATCCAAATTAATTTCAAAATTGGCTTGATTATGGATAGAGATTCAAACTTTTATACTTTCCTTTTCGCAACTGTTATGGTCTTGGCTGTTGCATCTGTTCTTGCATTTACGTCTCAGTCTTTAAAAGATCTACAGAGGGAAAATGTCAGAAAAGAAAAAATGCAAAATATACTTTCAACTGTTGGTATAAATGTTAGCAGAGAAGAATCTGAGGAACTCTACAGAAAATATATTATTGAGGAATTAGCACTTAAAATTGATGGATCAGTAAATGAAAGTATTAACCCTTTTTCTGATATTGAATTGGCTAAAGAAATTAAAAAAGATTACANCAAGCAACATTTTCCTTTATATGTAGCAGAAATTGAGAATGAAAAATATTACATTATTGAACTTAGGGGGGTAGGATTATGGGATGCAATATGGGGGTACATGTCATTAAAGAATGACTTAAATACAATCAAAGGTGTTTCATTTGATCACAAAGGAGAAACTGCTGGTCTAGGTGCTGAAATAACCAAGGACTGGTTTAAGGACAGTTTTGTAGATGAAAAAGTTTTTGATCTTGATGGAAATCTTGCAGGAATTACTGTCTTAAAGGGTAATAATGATCCCGACAACAATGACAAGAACGACCATGAAGTTGATGCAATTTCTGGTTCAACAATTACTGGAGATGGTGTAACTGATATGATAAAAGAAAGGTTAAACAACTATCTTGCATATTTTGACAATTTAAGCGTAAACAATAACTTGAATAAAAATGAAAAAATTTAATAAAAATCCCTTANTTCTTTTTATTTCAAGTATCAAAGGCCCCATTTTGTCAAAAAAGGATAGAAAACTTTTAAAAGATCCTCTCGATGATAATAACCCTATTACAGTTCAAGTACTTGGTATTTGCTCAGCATTGGCAATTACCGTTCAGTTAAAACCGGCAGTTGTTATGACTATTTCAGTAATTTTTGTCATGGCTTGTAGTAATGTCATTATTTCTGTTTTGAGGAATTTAATTCCAAACAGAATAAGAATTATTGTTTTTTTAGTTGTAATATCATCGCTGGTTGCTTTAGTTGATCAATTTTTAAAAGCATATGCTTACGATGTTAGTAAAGAACTTTCAATTTTTATTGGTTTAATAGTTACTAACTGTATAGTTATGGGAAGATTAGAGGCTTTTGCTCTTGGAAATGGGGTTTGGAAATCTTTTTTAGATGGAGTTGGCAATGCATTTGGATATGGAATTATTTTGATAGCTGTTGCTTTTTTTAGAGAATTACTTGGTTCAGGAAATTTATGGGGAATACAAGTTATTCCTGACTTTGTTTATGATTTCGGCTATGAAAATAATGGTTTAATGCTACTTTCTCCAATGGCATTAATAACAGTTGGAATTATCATTTGGATTCAAAGATCAAGAAATAGGACATTAATTGAAGATAACTAGATATTATGTGGGAACAATACGCTAATCTGTTTGTAAAAAGTATCTTCATTGAAAATATGGTTTTTGCTTACTTTCTTGGTATGTGCTCATATTTAGCTATTTCAAAAACATTGAAAAATGGAGTTGGAATGGGCCTAGCAGTCATATTTGTATTAACAATTACGGTCCCNTTGAATTATTTGATTTATGAATACTTATTAGTTGATGGTGCTCTTAAATGGGCTGGTCCAGAGTTTGCTGAATTAGATTTAAGCTTTCTAAGTTTGATTATGTTTATTGCAGTAATCGCTTCTATGGTGCAACTTGTTGAAATGATAGTTGAAAAATTTTCACCATCTCTTTATGGATCCCTGGGGATTTTTCTCCCATTNATAGCAGTTAATTGTGCCATTTTAGGAGGNTCTCTTTTTATGCAAATAAAAGATTTTTCTGGGATTTCAGAAGCAGCAGTTTACGGCTTTGGTTCTGGTGTAGGATGGTTTTTAGCTATTGTNGCAATTGCAGCAATAAGAGAAAAAATGGCCTATTCTAATGTTCCAGCTCCTCTACGAGGCTTGGGCATCACATTTATCATTACTGGTCTTATGGCTCTTGGTTTTATGAGCTTTATGGGAATTAAATTATAAGTTATATGACATCAATTACAACTTACATTATTATTAGCACAATAATTTTTCTAACGATTATTTTTGTTTTGGTCGCTATGCTACTTGGTGTTAAAGCGAAATTACTTCCCTCTGGACCTGTTACTCTTATGGTCAACGGAGAGAACGAGGTCGAGGTATCATCTGGGAGCACTTTACTTTCAACCCTAGGAAATAATAAGATTTTCCTTCCTTCGGCTTGTGGTGGGGGTGGTACATGTGTACAGTGTAAGTGTGTTGTAAAAGAAGGTGGAGGTGAGATTTTACCGACCGAAGTACCTCACTTTAGTAGAAAAGAGATTGCTGAGGGGTGGAGGTTAGGTTGTCAAGTAAAAGTAAAGGAAAATATGGTTATTGAAGTTCCNGAAGAAGTTTTTGGAATAAAAAAATGGGAGGCTACTGTTGTTAGAAATTGGAATGTTGCGTCNTTTATCAAAGAGTTTGTTGTTGAAATTCCAAATGACATGGGCTACAAAGCAGGAGGATATATACAAATTGAAATCCCTGAATGTGAAGTCGATTTTAAGAATATTGATATAAGTGCACATCCCGATGAACATCCAGATGATGTCAATAAGTTTAAGTTAGAATGGGATAAGTTTAAGCTTTGGGATTTAAAAATGAAAAATCCAGAACTT
>PAGT01000020.1 GCA_002705485.1 Flavobacteriales bacterium
TATTAAAAGACTTATTTAAGGTGCAGGGTTAGGTATAATAGACTGTACTTTTTCAATATCCTTAATCATATCCTCATCAATATTAATATTTATGCTAGCGATGTTTTCTTTAAGCTGATCTAATTTAGATGCTCCAATAATATTACTTGTTACAAATGGTCTGCTATTTACAAAAGATAACGCTAAATGAGTGAGTGAGATATTATGTTTTTTGGCAATTTTCATGTAATATTCAGTTGCTTCCATTGATTTTTTCCCAGCAAACCTGCTAAGATTTGGGAAAAGCTTTAGCCTACTTCCCTCAGGCAAGCATCCATTTAAGTATTTACCACTTAAAACACCAAAACCTAATGGTGAATAAGCAAGTAATCCAATATTTTCTCTCATGCAAACCTCAGAATTTCCAACTTCAAAAAGTCTGTTAAGTAAAGAGTATGGATTTTGAATGGTGATCATTCTTGGTAAATTATTTTTAGATAGTTCTAAAAACTTCATAACACCCCAGGGGTTTTCATTAGATAATCCCACAAATCTGATTTTTCCAGAGTCAATTATTTTTTTTAAAGTATGTAAAATTTTCTCGAAATTTTCATTCCAATTATCTGACTCAACATATTTGAATCCTCTTTGGCCAAAAGTATTGGTTAATCTTTCAGGCCAATGAAGTTGATATAAGTCTATATAATCAGTCTTAAGTCTTTTAAGGCTTCCGTCAACTGCCTCTATTAATGATTTTTCACTAAACCCACTTGTTCTAATGTGTTTGGTATAATCACCTGGTCCCGCAATTTTAGTTGCCAAAATAATTTTGTCCCTAACTGATTTTTTGTTCATCCAATTACCAATAATTTTTTCAGTGATAGCATATCTTTCAGCAGATGCTGGGACAGGATAAAGTTCAGCTGTATCGAAAAAGTTGACTCCTTGCTCTAGTGCATAATCCATTTGTTCTTCACTTTCTATCATATCATTTTGATGTCCAAAAGTCATAGTTCCTAGACATATCTTACTTACTTTGATGCTGGTATTTGGCAAAAATGAATATTCCATTAATTAAATTTAAGTTCAACAACAACAGGACAGTGATCTGAATGGTGGATTTTATTCAAAATATAAGAAGATTTAATATTTGATTTAAGACTTCTACTAACCAAATTATAATCAATTCTCCATCCTTTATTATTAATCCTTGCATTAGCCCTATAACTCCACCAACTGTAACAGTGAGGGTCGGGATTTAGATGCCTAAATGAATCTATAAAACCAGAATTCATAAAATTATCTAACCATTTACGTTCTTTTGGTAGAAAACCTGAAACATTTGCATTTCTGATGGGATCATGTATATCGATTCTCTCGTGACAAATGTTATAATCACCACATATCACTAAATTTGGAATCGATTTTTTAAGAGAAGATATATAATCGAAAAAGTCATCCATATACTTGAACTTATAATTTAGGCGTTGGGGGTTTGTCCCAGAGGGTAAATAGAGACTCATGACCGAAAATTTTTCGAAATCAATTCTTAAATTTCTGCCTTCGAAGTCCATATATTCGATTCCTGTACCATATTGAATTTTTTTTGGTTTGTGTTTACTCAAAATTGCTACTCCACTATATCCCTTTTTTTGGGCAGAAAACCAATAGTTATTTGAATACCCAATATTATCAAATATTTCTAATTCAATTTGATCTTGATTTGCTTTTATCTCTTGAAGGCAAATTATGTCTGGTCCTTCATCATCAAGCCATTGAATAAAACCTTTTTTTATGGCTGCTCTTATTCCATTTACGTTGTATGAACAAATCTTCATTTATGTAATTAGAAAATTATTTAAACTCATCTCTTTTTTGAGCTTATCAATGATTTGATCAAAAGAAAGTCTTTCTTGAACCATTGAATCACGATTTCTTAGAGTAAACGTATTATCCTTTAATGATTGATGATCAACAGTGATACAATATGGTGTGCCCAAGGCATCTTGCCTTCTATATCTTCTTCCAACTGCATCTTTTTCATCATAGTTAGTAGCGTAAATCATTTTAATCTTATCATAAATATTGCGAGCAAGTTCAGGTAACCCATCCTTTTTTAATAAGGGTAATACAGCAACCTTAATTGGAGACACAATTGAAGGTATTTTTAATACTGTTCTTGTCTTACCTCCATCTAACTTTTCATCCTTTAAAGAATTTGACAAAATAGCCAAAAACAATCTATCTAGTCCTATAGAAGTTTCAATAACATAGGGGATATAGCTTTCATTTGTTTGACTATCAAAATATTTAAGTTTCCTAAAACTCTTTTTTTGATGATTGTTTAAATCAAAATCTGTCCTTGAATGTATTCCTTCTANCTCTTTAAAGCCAAAAGGAAATTTAAATTCAATATCACATGCCGATTCAGCNTAGTGAGCTAGCTTTTCATGATCGTGAAATTTATAATTTTCCTCACCAAGCCCTAAGTTATGGTGCCATTTCATTCTCATTTCTTTCCANNTCTGNTACCATTCTTTTTGTGTTCCAGGTTTAATAAAATATTGCATCTCCATCTGTTCAAANTCTCTCATTCTAAAAATAAATTGTCTAGCTACAATTTCATTTCTGAAAGCCTTTCCAATTTGTGCAATTCCAAATGGTATTTTAAGTCTACTTGTTTTTTGAACATTTAAAAAATTGATAAAAATTCCCTGCGCTGTCTCAGGTCGTAAATAAAGATCCTTGGCTTCTTCGGATGAAGCGCCTAATTTAGTCTCAAACATCAAATTAAACTGTTTAACATCAGTCCAATTTTTAGTTCCAGAGATAGGACACACAATATTTGATTCTAATATTATATTTTTTATTAGGACTAAATCATCATTTTTTAACGCTTTGGAAAACTTCTTTTTTGTTTCANTTATAAGCCCTAAATATCCTATTACCCTTTTATTAGTTTGTAAAAATTTTTGCTTTTCAAAATCTTTTCCAAATTTCTTTTCAGATTTGTCAACTTCCTTTTGGACTTTAGAATGAAGTTTATCGATATAATCTTCAATTAGTACATCTGCTCTATATCTTTTTTTAGAATCTTTATTATCTATCAATGGGTCGTTAAATGCCTCAACATGTCCAGACGCTTCCCAAACTTTTGGATGCATTAGAATTGCAGAATCTAAGCCTACAATATTATCGTTAAACTGAACCATAGACTTCCACCAAAGNTCTTTTAAATTATTTTTTAACAACACACCATTTTGTCCATANTCATATACAGCACTTAATCCATCATATATTTCACTGGATTGAAAAATATAGCCATATTCTTTTGCATGAGAGATAACCCTTTTAAATAAATCTTCTGATGACATGGAAGCAAAAATAGTGGTAATATTTTAATAAATTAAATTATAATAGCAACTGGTTTCAAATATTATTAATTTGCATGTAAGTTCTAGTCATTATGAATAAATTTAATTTGGTAATCTTAACAATATTATGTTTTTCATTNTTGAATTGTGCTAAAAGAGGAAATCCNGAAGGAGGTCCCAAAGATGAATCCCCNCCTGAACTTATCAATGCTAGNCCAANGGAGAACANNACTAATTTTAAGGAAAAGAGAATTAGACTTTTTTTTGATGAGTATATTAAGTTAAAAGATTTTAGAAAGCAACTTGTTGTTTCTCCCCCAATTGACAAAAGTTATTATTCAATNTCCCCCCAGTCTGGCGCTTCNAAGTACATACAAATTGACATTAATGAAACTCTACCTGAAAACACAACATTCGTNTACAATTTTGGACAAAGTGTTGTTGATAATAANGAAGGAAATATTCTTCCATATTTTAAATACGTTTTTTCAACAGGAAATTATGTTGACTCTTTGAAAATTAAAGGAAATGTCAAAAGTGTGTATAAAAGAAAGCCTGAAACTTTTATTAGTACACTTCTTTATCCGGTTGATGAAAATTTCAATGATTCGATAATTTACAACTCGCTACCTAAATATGTTGGAAATACACTTGATAGTACATATTTTGAAGTCAGTAANTTAAAAAAGGGTAAATACTTATTGGTTGCAATTAATGACCTAAACAAAAATTATAAGTTTGATCCTAGAAATGAGGAGATTGGTTTTTTTGAATCATTAATTGAAATTCCCAACTCAGACAGCCTAANTATTGAATTATTTAAAGAGAAACCTGAATTCAGAAGTTTTAGACCTTTTATAGAGACTGAAAATAGAATAGGTTTTGGATATATTGGAGATCACAGAGAAATTCAAATTTCTTTATTGGAGGAAAAATATAATAACTCGGANTATGTTTTAACAAAGAGTAGAGAATCGGATACATTATTTTATTGGCATAAAAATGTAGGTTTTGATTCCTTAAATTTTTTAGTTAAGTCAAAGAAAATGGAAAAATTTTATTCGCTAAAAAATAAAAAAAGCAAAAAAGATTCATTGATTTTGAAGCCCATTACAAGTGGTTTTTTAAATCTTAATAAAAAATTCACTATTTCTAGCAGTATTCCCTTGCACAAAATTAATCAAGATAATATTGAAATAGTGAACAATGATTCGATTTCTGTTCAGTTTAAATCGATGATAGATTCCAATAAAATGGATTTGATTTTTGATTTCGAAATCCTACCCAATGACAAGTACTACTTAAATTTATTGCCAGGAGCAATTACTGATTTTTTAGGATTCCAGAATGATACTTTAAGTTATAGTTTTAGAACAAAAAAAAGATCTGATTATGGAACAATTATTTTGAACATAGATAATAGAAAAACTTTTCCCTTNATAGTTCAATTAACTGATCTCGAGGAAAAAGTGTTGGCAGAAAAAATTCTATTAAATAGCAGTGANCTTTGTGTGTTTAATAATCTTGAACCAGCAAAATATTATATGAAAGTGGTNATTGATAGCAATAGTAACAATGAGTGGGATCCTGGAATTTATCTAGAAAAATCAAAATCTGAAAGGACTTACCATTTTTCAGAAATTCTAGATGTTCGAGCGAATTGGATATTGAGAGAAAAGATGGTANTGGATTAGTGTTATTTCTTAAATTTAGCTTTAACTAACTCTCTATTCATCCTTGCAATGTTGTCCAGTGAGATTCCTTTTGGGCACTCAACTTGACAAGCTCCAGTGTTAGTGCAATTTCCAAAACCTTCCTCATCCATTTGTTTAACCATATTTAAAACCCTATCCGAAGCTTCAACTTCACCCTGAGGGAGTAATGAAAGTTGAGACACCTTTGCTGAAACAAAAAGCATNGCACTCGAATTTTTACATGTAGCCACGCATGCTCCACAACCTATACACGTTGCAGCATCAAAAGCTTTGTCCGCATTGGCTTTTTCAATTGGAATTGCATTTGCGTCTTGAGTGTTTCCAGATGTATTTACTGAAATATATCCTCCAGCATGTTGTATTCGATCAAATGATGAGCGATCAACAACTAAATCCTTAATCACAGGGAATGTCTTTGCCCTGAAAGGTTCTATATAAATTGTATCTCCATCTTTAAATTTTCTCATGTGTAATTGACATGTAGTAACATATCGGTCAGGTCCGTGAGCCTCCCCATTAATAAACATAGAACAAGACCCGCATATACCTTCTCTGCAATCATGATCAAATGCAACAGGGTCTATTCCTTCCGAGGTTAGCTGCTCATTTAAAACATCCATCATCTCAAGAAATGACATGTCCGGAGAAATATTATCAATATTATAAGAGACCATTTTACCAGAATCTTCTGAGTTCTTTTGTCGCCATATTTTTAATTTCAATCTCATAACTACTTATATGACCTNGTTTTTAATTCTACATTTTCAAATGATAAACTTTCCTTGTTAAGTTTGGCATTACTTGGTTCGCCATTATATTCCCATGCTGAAACAAAAGTGAATTTTTTATCATCTCTTAATGCCTCACCCTCTTTAGATTGAGATTCTTCACGAAAATGACCTCCACAAGACTCTGTTCTAACTAGAGCATCCTTTGCAAAAAGTTCTCCGAGTTCAAGAAAGTCTGANACTCTTAACGCTTTAGCTAAAGACTCATTGAATGATTCATTTGTTCCTGGNACATAAACATTTTTATAGAATTCCTTTCTTAGTTCTTTTATCTCATCAATCGCATCATTTAAATTCTTTTCATTTCTTGACATTCCACATTTATTCCAAATTATTTTTCCAAGAATTTTATGAAAATGATCAACTGATTTCGAGCCATTATTGTTGAGTAACTTACTAATTTTCTCTCTAACTTGTGCTTCAGCTANTTCAAACTCAGGAGTTTCAGTTGATATTGNTCCCGTTCGTATATCATCTGCTAANTAATCTCCAATTGTATATGGTAATACAAAATATCCATCAGCTAAACCTTGCATTAATGCAGAGGCTCCAAGTCTATTTGCCCCGTGGTCAGAAAAATTAGCTTCTCCTATTGCAAAGCATCCCGGAATAGTTGTCATAAGATTATAATCAACCCAGACTCCACCCATTGTATAATGAACAGCAGGGTAAATCATCATTGGGGTTTGATATGGGTCCTGATCTACTATTTTTTCATACATCTGAAACAAATTTCCATATTTNGATTTGATGACTTTACGACCCAACTCCTTTACTAAATTTATATCATTTTCATTTAANCCATTTAAATGAGCTTTTTCTTTTCCATATCTGACGATAGCAGACTCAAAGTCTAAATAGACTGCCTCACCTGTTTTGTTTACTCCATAACCAGCATCACATCTTTCTTTGGCAGCTCTCGAAGCAACATCTCTAGGAACTAAATTTCCAAATGCTGNGTAACGTCTTTCTAAATAATAGTCTCTCTCATCTTCAGAGAGATCNGTAGGTTTTTTCTCTCCTTTTCTTATTGCTTCAGCATCACTTAATTTTCGTGGAACCCAAATTCTACCATCATTTCTCAACGACTCTGACATCAAGGTCAATTTAGATTGGTAATCACCTGAAACAGGGATACAGGTAGGGTGAATTTGCGTGAAACAAGGGTTGGCAAAAAAAGCACCTTTTTTGTGAATTTTCCAAGTTGCAGANACATTACTTCCCATAGCATTGGTTGACAAAAAAAATAAATTTCCGTAACCTCCAGAGGCTATCACAACTGCGTGAGCAGAATGACGTTCAATTTTACCATTGACAAGATTTCTTGTTATAATTCCCCGAGCTTTACCATCAACTTTAACTAAGTCCAACATTTCGTGACGGTTATACATTTTTATCTTTCCTCTCGCAATTTGACGATTCATGGCTGAATAAGCACCTAAAAGAAGTTGCTGACCAGTTTGTCCTTTGGCATAAAAAGTTCTAGAGACTAGCACTCCTCCAAAAGATCTGTTATCAAGTAAGCCTCCGTATTCTCTGGCGAACGGTACTCCTTGAGCAACACACTGGTCAATAATATTTGAAGATACCTCAGCTAACCTATACACATTTGCCTCTCTGGATCTGTAATCACCACCTTTAACAGTATCATAAAAAAGTCGGTATACTGAATCCCCATCGCCTTGGTAATTTTTAGCGGCATTGATACCACCCTGTGCAGCAATTGAGTGTGCTCTTCTAGGTGAATCCTGAAAACAAAAAGATTTAACATTATATCCCAGTTCAGCAAGTGTAGCAGAGGCTGACCCACCAGCTAATCCAGTCCCAACAACGATTACATCTATAGCTCTTTTATTTGCTGGGCTTACAAGTCGAATACTATTTTTGTGGTTAGTCCACTTTTCAGACAAAGGGCCTTTTGGAATTTTAGAATCCAAAATATTTTTAGCGTGTTTTACATCATGGTCGAGATTTTTAAGAAAGGTCTTGAAGTTTTTAACTTTAGTTTTAAGTAGTTTATTTTTTTTTTGAAAACTTTTGTCTGAATTTTTTATTGGTGATCTCTCATCAGACTTGTGCCAATCAACATTCCAATCAGAAAGCTTGCACTTGATTCCGGTGCTTTTTTTAATGATTTTACCCTTATCTGAGTTAGCCTCTTTGTGAAAATATCTTAAACAAACAGTTAACTGATCATCATCTTTATATTGATCTTTNGGTTTTCTGTAGTTTAATGAATAAGTAATTCGGTTCATCACTTAATGTATTACGTTCGATACTAATAAATGGAAAATAGCAATAAAACAGAAGCCAGCAGGAATTAAAATTGCATAAGATTTAGTAAATAATTTAATACTTCTATTAAAATTTGAGTCAGTCCCTAGTGACTTAAAAGACGATGCGAATCCGTGAGANAGGTGCATCGCTAAAAAAATAAAGGACACNCAATAAATAATTACTTTTATTGGATCATTGAATTTATGAACTAACTCTGGATAGTATCTTTTTGGATCCAATGGAGAAAAGTCAACGTATTTATATTTCATTTCAGGGATCCAAAAATCATAAAAATGTAAAAAAAGAAAGGATAAAATAACAGCTCCTGAAAGAAGCATATTTCTGGATATCCATGATGAATTTTTATTTCCTTTAAAAACAATATATTTTACAGTTCTAGCGGAACGATTCTGATACTCAAGTATAAAACCCATAATGAAGTGAAACAAAACACCAATTATCAGTATGGGTTGTGCGATAAACTGTACAACAAAATTATTTCCCATAAAGTGAGAAAACGTATTGAAAACATTTGGACTAAAAACCGATGTAATATTTATAATGAAATGTTGAGTCAGAAATATTATCAAAAATAAACCAGATAATGCCATGGCAACCTTTCGAAGAATTGATGATTGTAATTTATAACTCAAAACAAAAGCTTAATATGTGTTACAAATTTAAATCAACAAGTGTTACAATACAATATTTATTATATCTTTTATTTAATTTGGAATGATTCTGAATAGTCCCCAATTGAAAGAGAATAACTGCCTTTGATGAAATACGTCTTTCCATTATCGGATTTCTTTAAATCATACTTCTCATTACTTTTATTTAAATCTTTAATTACACTTTCTTCATAATACATCGGAAGTTTTATATGCTGGAAACCCTTTTTTAATTGAATTTTCATTTGAACTATATTTATCTGATCAAGTTTCATTAGCAATTTTACATTTTGATCTTTTTCAGAATATAAAACAAAATCTATGTTTTGTTCTCTATAATCCTTATCCCAATTATATCTTTTAGTTCCACATGATCTGCAATGAGAAAGATCATTAACAGAGAAAAACAATCCATTTCTTTTACTTGTACCATTTTCTAAAAAATTATAAATAGGCTTCAAGCTAGTTTTATAAATTGAGCGCCCATGAGTACCTAAAATTAAGTCATCCATTTTTGTTTGAATAACCAAATCGTGAACGGCAACTTTATTTAATCCGTTTACAAAAGGATGCCATGTTTTACCTTGATCAATTGAAATATAAGTGCCGTTGTCTGTACCCAAATACAAAACATTTTCAAATTTAGGATCTTCTTTTATTACATTGACCGGGCTATCAGGAATTTTTTCATGGATAGGTGTCCAATTATTCCCTGAATCATCGCTCATATAAACATAACTATTAAAGTCATCATACCTGTAACCGTTTAATGAAACATATATTCTATTTTCCTTATGCTTTGAAAATATTACTCGGCTTACCCACAAGTCTTCTGGGAGTCCTTTGGAAATATTTTTCCAAGAGTTTCCAGAATCAATAGTCAAATATACCAGACCGTCATCGGAGCCAGTTACAATTTTTCCAAATTTAAAAATGGACTCGTCAACAGATGTTAAAGTTCCATACGGAACATTACCTTTTTTAATTCCTTTGGTTAAATCCATTGACTTAGAAATCCAATTATCACCTTTATCAAGCGAAGTATGAAGCCTATTACTACCAAGATAAACAATATCTTGATTATGGGTTGATAATAAAATTGGAGTTTGCCAATTAAATCTCAATTTGTTTTCCCCAAGATCGTGAATTGGTTTTATGTATTTGGTTTCACCTGTTTCATTGTTGATTCTAAAATATGTACCAAACTGATATCCTGTATATATAATGTCAGAATTTCTGTTATCTATTTGAATTTGCATTCCATCCCCACCCATGATCTCTGTCCAATTGTTATGGCCAGTTGAGTGCCACCTTAGGCTTTCTTTAGAGCTGTTTTTTGCCATCCAAACACCGTTATCTTGTAGTCCACCATAAACATTGTAAGGCTCTTGATAATCGACATTGATTGCATAAAATTGTCCAACACTTGGTTGATTAAGTTTGATCCAATTTGCTCCATTATCATAGCTAATGTTTACTCCACCATCATTTCCATTAATAAGATGATTTGGATCTCTTGGGTTAATCCATAGATCATGATGATCAACGTGAACATTTTCATAATCAATGGACTCATATGTGACTCCTCCATCTGTTGACTTTATAAATGGTACACCATAAACATAAATATGGTCTTTATTGTTAGGAGAAACATGAATTCTTCCAAAATAATATCCATATGTATTATATAAGTAATCTAAGAAATATGCATTTTTCTTAATCCACGTCATTCCTCCATCATCGCTTCTGTAAACTTCAGCTCCGATTATTGGTGTTTCAAACATAACTGTATTTGCATCTTCCAAATACAGTTTTAGGTCAATTGGCATAATCTTGTTAGAGTCTACTAGTTCTTTTACAGTTTCAGCGTTATATTTCCGGGGGAAACCATTACTTCTTAAAAAGGTGTTTAATTCCTGGTTACCTAGATCATTAAAATCCTTTTTAGTTATTTTTTCAAAATAATTCTTATCCAACTCATTACTTTGATCATTTTCTTTTTTTTCTCTTCTAAATTGATTATCAACTATTGCGTAAATGGTATTCTTATCATATACAGCAACACCAATTCTACCGACACCCTCTCCGTTTGGAAAGCCACTATTTTCAGTTGACATCAATTCCCAAGTGTCTCCTGAATCAATTGATTTATAAACCCCCGAGCTTTCCCCATTACCTTTAAAGTCCCAAGGTTTTCTTTCTCTTTCCCAAGAACTTGCAAATTGAATATTAAAGTTATTTGGATCCACATCCAAGTCTATTATTCCCGTTTCATCATTTATGTACAAAGTCTTTATCCAAGAGTTTCCGCCATCTTTAGTTTTAAAAATACCTCTTTGAACATTTTTTGAATACAGGTGACCAATGACTCCAACAATTATTTCATTTGGATCTTTGGGGTTAATTTTTACTTTTCCAATATGGTGCGAATCCTTTAAGCCTATGTTTTCCCAATTTCTCCCATTATCAAACGATCTGAGTATTCCAATCCCGGCATATGACGACCTTGATGAATTATTTTCACCTGTTCCAACAACAATAACATTGCTTTCCCAATTAACATCAAAATCACCAATATTTTGGGTATCTGCATTATCAAAAATGGGTTCAAATGTATTCCCATTATTTTTTGTATGCCAAAGTCCACCAGATGCATATGCAACATAAAACTCATTTGGATTGTTAGGGTTTACTTCAATGTCACTTACTCTTCCGCTCATTACACTTGGTCCAATATTTTGAAATTTTAAATCTCCAACAATGGAATTTTTAATCATTTCGTTTTGAAACTTTATTGATTGATCTATTTTTTCATATGANGNTGGGTTTTGAGCATTGTTTGATAAAACAAACAGCAANAAAAAGGAAAGTGTAACAAGATTTTTCATTTNATTAGTTTTTACATTAATAATTTCTAGCAAAAAAATTATTTAAATATACTATTTTTGATTNTTAAATATTAGAATGAAATACGATCCAATAGAAAATTTATTGTTTAAAAAAAATAGGATAAAATTTTTAGCAAAAATGGATTCAAATAGTATTGCTGTTTTTAACTCAAATGACAATTATCCTGTAAGCGCAGATACCACTCTTCCTTTTGAACAACACAGAGATCTCTTTTATTTAACTGGGGTTAACCAAGAAAAAACTNTTTTAATTTTAGCAACCACAGGTTCTGAAGTCAATGAATTTCTTTTCATCACTAAACCAAATGAAACTATGATGCATTGGGAGGGTAAAAAACTCAATCATGAATCAGCTTATGAAATATCTGGAATTAATAATGTTTTTTGGGTTGATGATCTTGAAATGAAAATTGATGAATTGATGCTTTCAGTAACTACAATCTATGTAAACAACAACGAACATTACAGAGCAAACGTTGAAACTGAAACNAGAGAAGAAAGATTTAATAAATGGATCAAAAATAAGTATTCAAAAAAAATTTTTAAAAAGAGTAACCCGATTTTACAAANACTTAGGGCTGTTAAAGAACAAATTGAAATTGATTTAATAAAAAAAGCTTGCTCTATAACAGAAAAAGGTTTCAGAAGAATTTTAAAATTTGTAAAGCCTGGTGTATGGGAATACGAAATAGAAGCTGAATTTTCTCACGAGTTCCTTATAAATAGGTCAAGAAAATTTGCATACAGTCCAATAATCGCATCTGGAAATAACTCAAATGTTCTACACTACATTGATAATAATCAGCAGTGTAAAAAAGGTGATCTCCTTTTACTTGATGTTGGTGCTGAATATGCAAATTATTCAAGTGACATGACAAGAACAATTCCAGTATCCGGAAAATTTNATAAAAGGCAAAGGGATGTCTACAATTCTGTATTANATGTAAAAAATGAAGCTACAAAATTGTTAATACCAGGCATTTTTTGGAAAGAACATCACAAAGAAGTTGGTAAAATAATGACATCAGAACTTTTAAAACTTGGTTTATTGGATAAGTNTGATATTCAAAATCAGACAAAAAATAACCCAGCTTTCAAAAAATACTTCACACATGGCACCTCTCACCACTTAGGACTAGACACTCATGATTATGGTGACATTAACCATCCCATCGAAAAAAACAATGTGTTTACAGTGGAACCTGGGATTTATATCCCTGAAGAAGGATTTGGAATTAGGTTAGAGGATGATGTAGTTGTAACTGAAAATAGCAGTCCAATCAATTTAATGAAAGACATTCCAATTGAAATTGAAGAAATAGAGTATCTTATGAACTTAAAATGAGTTCCATCCTTGGGATTTAATTTCAATTTTTTGATCCATGCTATTTATAAGATTTGTTCCAGCTTTTTTTTCTGTAACGTGTCCAATTATTGTCAAATCTGGGTTGTTTTTGATTTTATCATAGCTAGATTGATCAATTGTAAATAACAATTCATAGTCTTCTCCTCCGCTTAGTGCTATCGTTGTAGGATTCAAATTAAACTCATCACAAACTAATTTCATTTCATCACTCATTGGAATTTTATTTTCATATAAGTTTATTCCAACATTTGATGTTTTAGAAATATGTAATATTTCAGAGGACAATCCGTCACTAATGTCTATCATCGAAGTTGGAATGATTTTAGAACTTGAAAGAAAATCAATTACATCTTTTCTTGCTTCAGGTCTAAGTTGCCTTTGTATTACGTATTTGTAATTTGTTAAGTCTGGTTGATTNTTAGGGTTTACTTTAAAAACCTCTTTTTCTCTTTCAAGAATTTTTAACCCAAGAAATGCTCCACCCAAATCTCCGCTAACTACAAGGAGGTCATTGACTTTAGCACCATTTCTTTTAACGATCGATTTTGAATCTTTGGAGCCAATTGCAGTGACACTAATTATGAGNCCCTTGTTTGAGCTCGTTGTGTCCCCNCCNACAAGATCGACACCGTAGTTTTTACAGGCAGAATTTATTCCGAAATAAACTTCTTCAATTGCCTCTAAGTTAAATCTATTAGATACACCCAGATTTACCAAGACTTGTGAACATTGCGAGTTCATAGAATAAATGTCGGAAAGATTAGAAATGATGGCTTTATAACCCAAATGTTTTAAAGGCATATAGCTTAGATCAAAGTGAACACCCTCAACCAACATATCACTTGAAACCAAAACATTTCTTTTTCCAAAATCTAGAATTGCAGAATCGTCTCCAACTCCAAAAACTGTTGATTTATTATAGAGCTTTACGTTTTTAGTGAGTTTACTAATCAATTCGAATTCACCAATTTCAGAAAGCTTTGTGAAAGTTTTATTGCTTTTTTTATTCTTCAATTTAATTTCAAAGATAGTTTAAATGTGATTATTGGATATTAAATCGTCAATTTAGTATGATTCTAAAATAATCTATTTAGGAGGTAAATATGGTAAAAAACTGACAAATAAGTTATATTTGCATGGTATTTGATTTTTTAAGATTATGATCAAAGTTTCAGAACAAGCTAAACATGAAGTTTACAAACTTATGAAAGCTGAAGGTTTCGATAGTNTCAACGATTATGTTCGTGTTGGTGTCAAGAGCGGAGGTTGTTCTGGACTNTCATATGATCTCAAATTTGATAAAAAAACTGTTGAAAGCGATAAAGTTTTTGAAGATAATGGAATCAAAATTATTGTTGATAATAAAAGTTTCTTATATCTTATAGGAACAACTCTTGAGTTTTCTGGAGGTCTAAACGGAAAAGGATTTGTATTTAACAACCCCAATGCAAATAGAACTTGTGGTTGTGGGGAAAGCTTTTCACTTTAATTAAAAATAGATGGCATACACTGAAGAAGAATTAAAAAAAGAATTAGAAACTCAAGAATATGAGTATGGTTTTGTTACGGATATTGATTCAGAAACTTTTGAACAGGGTCTTAATGAAAACGTAATTAAAGAAATCTCTAAGAGAAAAGAGGAGCCTGAATGGATGACAGACTGGAGACTTCAGGCATACCGTAATTGGAAAAAGATGTCTGAACCGGATTGGTCCAATGTCAAATATGAGAAACCTGATTTTCAGAAAATCTCCTATTACTCTGCTCCTAAATCTAAAGATAAATACGANAGCTTGGACGAGGTTGATCCTGAACTTTTAAAGACATTTGACAAATTAGGTATTTCAATTGATGAACAAAAAAAGTTAGCTGGTGTTGCGGTAGATGTTGTCGTAGATTCGGTATCTGTAGCTACGACATTCAAAGCAACCCTAGCTGAAAAAGGCATAATTTTTTGTTCAATTTCNGAAGCAATCAAAGATCACCCCGAGCTAGTAAAAAAATATATTGGATCAGTAGTTCCTCAAAAAGATAATTTTTATAGTGCTCTTAACTCTGCTGTTTTTTCCGATGGATCATTTTGCTATATCCCTAAGGGAGTTAGATGTCCAATGGAACTATCTACCTATTTTCGGATAAACCAAGCAGGTACGGGCCAGTTCGAAAGAACATTGGTTATTGCTGATAAGGGTAGTTATGTAAGTTATTTAGAAGGTTGTACTGCACCCTCAAGGGATGAAAATCAATTGCATGCTGCAGTGGTTGAACTTATTGCCCTTGATAATGCTGAAATAAAATATTCAACGGTTCAAAATTGGTTTCCAGGAAATAAAAATGGAAAAGGAGGAGTGTTCAATTTTGTTACTAAAAGAGGATTATGTCATACAAATTCGAAAATTTCGTGGACTCAAGTTGAAACCGGTTCTGCGGTTACTTGGAAATACCCCTCTTGTATACTAAAAGGAGATAATAGCATAGGCGAATTTTACAGTATAGCTGTAACAAATAACTATCAACAAGCTGATACCGGAACAAAGATGATTCATCTAGGTAAAAACACGAAAAGTACGATCATTTCCAAAGGTATTTCTGCAGGTAAATCACAAAATAGCTATAGAGGATTAGTACACGTCAGCCCAAATGCAAAAAACGCTCGTAACTTTTCTCAGTGTGATTCTCTTCTAATGGGTAATAAGTGTGGTGCTCACACATTTCCTTATATTGAAGCGAAAAACAACACCGCTATGATTGAGCATGAGGCCTCGACTAGTAAAATTGGTGAAGATCAAATATTTTATTGCAATCAAAGAGGAATCGATACAGAAAAAGCTATCGCACTTATAGTGAACGGTTTTAGTAAAGAAGTGCTTAACAAACTACCTATGGAGTTTGCTGTAGAAGCTCAAAAACTTCTAGAAATTTCTCTAGAGGGATCAGTTGGATAAATTTAAAATAAAAAAAATGTTGAGTATTGATAATTTACATGTTGGTATTGATGGGAAACCAATTTTAAAAGGAATTAATTTAGATGTTAGAGCTGGAGAGGTTCATGCAATNATGGGGCCTAACGGATCTGGAAAAAGCACATTGTCTTCTGTTATTGCTGGAAATGAAACATATGAGATAGATAAAGGAAATATTATGTTTAAAGGNGAAAACATAATTGATCTTGCTCCTGAAGAAAGAGCTCACAAAGGTATTTTCCTCTCATTTCAATATCCTGTTGAAATACCAGGAATATCAGTTACTAATTTTATTAAAACTTCNATAAATTCAAATCTAAAAGCAAGAGGAAAAGACGAAATGCCTGCAAATAAAATGTTAAAAAAAATTCGAGAGAAAGCAGAATTATTAGATATCGATTCTAAGTTTTTATCAAGATCTTTAAATGAAGGTTTCTCAGGAGGAGAGAAGAAAAGAAATGAAATCTTTCAAATGGCTATGTTGGAACCAAGTTTATCTATTTTAGATGAAACCGATTCTGGCTTAGATATTGATGCTCTCAAAATAGTTGCTAATGGAGTTAACAAACTTAGAAATAAAGCTAATGCTGTTGTGGTGATTACACATTACCAAAGATTATTAGACTACATTGTTCCTGACTATGTTCACGTAATGCACGATGGTAAAATTGTGAAATCTGGGAACAAAGAACTTGCCCATGAACTTGAAGAAAAGGGCTACGATTGGATTAAATCATAATAATGGCATTATCTGAAAAACTAATATCTTCATTTTTAGCTTTCGAACTCGATATTGATACAAGCTCCTCTTTTCATTCGATTAGAACTGATGCAATTAAAAGATTCGAAAAGTTAGGCTTTCCTAATAGGAAATTAGAAAACTGGAAATACACTTCATTAAATGAAATCATCAAAGAGGATTATACTGTTTTTCCCAAAGAGAAAAGTGTAATAAATTTTGAAAAAGTCAAAGACTATTTTGTTGATAATATAGAATCATATAAACTAATTTTTGTAGATGGATGCTTTGATCCCTTTTTATCCCAAACAAGTCACGACGGTTATGACATTTGTATTATGTCAGCAGCATTAGGTAAATCTAAATACTCTAAGACTGTTAAAAAGTTCTTTAATCAATCGACTGATCTTGATGATTCGATGTCTTCGTTAAATACTGCTTTTTCCAAGGAAGGAGTTTATATTCACATCCCAAAAAATATAGTTGTTAAAAAGCCTGTTGAAATAATTCATTTTTGTACTGGAAATGAAGCTGCCCTCATGCTTCAACCGAGAAATTTAATAGTAGTTGAAGAAAACTCTGAAATTGAAATTATAGAAAGCCATCAGAGTCTAACTGNCAATCCAATTTTTACAAACTCAGTGACTGAAATTTTTGCGCAAAAAAACTCTAATATTGATTACTATAAAATCCAAAACGACGTAGTCANTTCAAGTTTAATTGACAACACATATATAAGCCAAAAAAGAAACAGTGACGTTAAAGTCCATACTTTTTCATTTGGAGGTAAAATCACAAGAAACAACCTTAACTTCTTTCAAAAAAATGAGTCAATTAACTCAACAATGAAAGGCCTGACTATTATTGACTTTAATCAACTTGTTGACCACCACACATTGGTTCATCATGCCAATCCTAACTGCGAAAGTCACCAAGACTACAAAGGTATTTACTCCGGTAAATCCACTGGCGTTTTTAACGGAAAAATTATTGTTGATAAAATAGCTCAAAAAACCAACGCNTTCCAACAAAACAATAACATTCTACTAGACGATAAGTCAACAATAAATTCCAAACCNCAATTAGAAATATTTGCNGATGATGTCAAATGTTCTCACGGTTGCACAATTGGTCAACTCGATCAAGATGCCTTGTTCTATCTTAGAGCTAGGGGTATCCCAAAAAAAGAAGCGAGAGCGTTGTTAACCTATGCATTTGCAAACAACGTTCTGGAAAGTGTTCAAATTCCAGAACTTAAAACAAAAATCAAAAAAATTATTGCAAATAAATTAGGTGTTAACATTGGTTTTGATCTCTGATATGAATTTTGATGTAAAAGAAATACGATCTGATTTTCCAATTTTGGGAAGAAAAGTGAATGGCAACNATTTTGTTTACTTTGATAANGCTGCTACATCTCAAAAACCAAATGTAGTAATCGAATCGATTTCAAATTACTATAAAAATTACAACTCTAACATTCATCGAGGTGTTCATTCTGTTAGTCAAGAAGCAACAGAAGCTTATGAAGGAGCCAGATTAAAAATACAGAAACATTTTAATGTAAGAAAATCATGTGAAATTATTCTAACCTCTGGCACAACTCACTCAATTAACCTTGTAGCTCACGGATTCAGAGAACTTCTTAATAATCAGGACGAAATTATAATTTCAGGACTAGAACATCATTCTAATATTGTTCCTTGGCAAATGATGGCTGAAAAAAATGGAGCAAAAATTAAAGTTATTCCACTGAAAGAAAATGGTCAATTGAATATGAAATCGTTTGACAAGTTACTTAACAAAAACACGAAACTTGTTTTTGTCAATCATGTTTCAAACGCTCTGGGAACTATCAATCCAATAAAATACATAATTGACAAGGCACACAAGCATAATGCTGCAGTTCTAGTTGATGGTGCTCAAGCAAGTGCTCATTTTAAAACAGATCTTCAGGAACTAAATGTTGACTTTTACACCACATCCGCTCACAAATTGTGTGGTCCAACCGGAATTGGAATGCTTTTTGGAAAAGAAGATTGGCTTAACAAACTTCCTCCCTATCAAGGTGGTGGAGAAATGATCTCTGATGTTACGTTCGAAAAAACATCTTACGCAGAACTTCCTCAAAAATTTGAAGCTGGTACACCTAATGTGGCAGGTGCTATCGCATTTGGAGTCGCTCTGGATTATTTAAATAACATCGGTTTTGAAAACATCTTGATNTACGAGAATCATTTGTTGGAATATGCAACTGAAAAACTAAAAAAAATTGACGGCATTAAAATATACGGTGAATCCATAGACAAGACCAGTGTCATATCATTTAATATTGATGGTATACATGCATATGATCTGGGTTCTATTTTGGATAAATTTGGAATTGCTGTGCGTACAGGGCAACACTGTGCTCAACCCATCATGGATTTTTTTAATATCNCTGGGACAATACGTGTTTCCCTTGCATTCTATAACACAAAGGAAGAAATCGATTTATTATTTGATTCGCTTAAGAAAGGGATTTCTATGTTGAGCTAATTTGTATCTTTGATTGTTTCTTAATTTTATGAGAATANATGAAATACAAAATGAGATTGTTGAAGAATTNTCTCTATTTGAGGATTGGATGCAAAAATATGAGTACATAATTGAATTAGGTAAGACNATTAAACCAATTGACAATAAAAATAAAGTTGATTCTAATCTCATTAAAGGTTGTCAAAGTAAATTATGGTTACATGCTGAACTAAAAAATGGTAAAGTTATATATACNGCTGATAGTGANGCAATTATAACTAAAGGNATTGCAGCAGTTCTATTAAGAGTTTTTTCTAATCAAACACCTGTTGATATAATTAACTCAGATGTTGACTATATTGATAAAATTGGTTTAAAGGAACATCTTTCACCAACTAGGGCAAATGGACTCGTTTCAATGGTAAAGCAACTAAAATATTATGCACTAGCATTTAGTAAAATATAAATCTATGGATTCGGAAAAATTAGCAGAGAAAATAATTAAAGTTTTAAAAACAGTTTACGATCCAGAAATTCCCGTTGATATTTATGAGCTTGGACTTATCTATGATGTGCTTGTAAATGATAATAATGAAGTTAAAATTATAATGACTTTAACNNCTCCCAATTGCCCTGTGGCCGATTCTCTTCCAAAAGATGTGGAAGATAAGGTTAGGTTATTAGATGAGGTCAATGATGCCAAAGTAGANCTTACATTTGAACCNCCTTGGAATAGAGATTTAATGAGTGAAGAAGCTAAATTAGAGCTTGGTTTTTTATAAATGGAAAAAGAGATTGTAAATAGAATAGCTAAAATTCCTGTNAAGAATATTGATGTAAGCTCATTTATTCCAAAAAACGAAAGAGTGATTTTAGACATAAAGAAATGGCTTAAAAACGATTTAGTTCTTATTGAAAAAGAATTCAGAAACAAAGTCAAAAATTTTGATTGGAAAGTATATCAAAATAAATTTGTTTCAATACAATGCTCAAATGATGCAATAATTCCAGATTGGGCATTTATTTTGGTTTCAAGTGTTCTAAAGCAAAATAAAATCTCAAACTTCATTGGGTCTTTGAAATCCATGGAAGAGTATTTAATNATTGANTCNATNAGAAAATCTGATTTTTCNNTTTATNAAAATAAAANTGTCATAATTCAAGGNTGTTCTAACGAATCTTTCCCNAAGTCGTGTTACTCTTCATTGATTAATAAGCTACAACCAATGGTGAAAAAAATTCTATTTGGAGAAGCCTGTTCTTCGGTACCAATTTTTAAAAGAGTTCAGAATTGAAATATTATTCAAAGTATATTAAAATTATTTTTTTATTTCTTTCAATGAATTTTATTTGGTCACAGACTGATAAGGACAGTATAAGCCTTGAATATCCATGGAAAATGAATGGTAAAGCGGTTTTTCTAGTCAACCAATCCAGTTTTAGTAATTGGACATCAGGTGGTCAAAGTAGTGTTTCAGGAACACTAAAAGTTAATTACAACTTAAATTATTATGACAATGGATGGGCATGGGATACAAAAATTAATGCAGCTTTTGGGTTAAATAAAATTGGCGGAAGTGATTTTTTGAAAAAAACCGATGATAAGATTGAAATAAANTCAGTAGTAGGAAAAAAATTTAATAATAATATTATTGGGAATTGGAGTTACTCCAGTTTTGTTAACTTCCAAACACAATTTGCCAGTGGATACCGTTTTGGTAAAGATTCTGAGGGAAATGAAATTAAAACCGAAAAATCCAGATTTTTTTCACCTGCTACCACCCAACTCGGTGTTGGTATCTACTGGAAAAAAAATGATGACCTGTGGGTAAACTTTGCGCCTATTACTGGAAAGTTGATTTTGGTAAATAAATTTTTTACAAGAAATTTAAATGAAAATCAGTCCTATTTTGGTGTAAAAAAAAATGGGAATAGCAGGTTTGAAATGGGAGCTTCAATAAGATCTTTTTTTAAAAAGGAAATTTTCGAAAATATCATTATGGAAAATAGACTTAGCCTCTATTCTGACTATTTAGATAAGCCACAAAATATTGATTTTGACTATACCATGAATATTTCAATGCAAGTCAACAAATTCATATCAACTAATTTAACTTTTCAATTTGTTTATGATGACAATGAAATCCAAAAGCTTCAGGCAAGAGAGGTTTTAGGCATTGGACTTACAATTGATCTTCACTTTATATCTGGATATAAAAAAGCATTGTAAGGAAACCTTGTAACATGAATTTTACGAACATTTTTATATAAGTCTTTCTTAAAGCTATTTATATCTTTTTTACATAATGCAGAAACAAAATAAACTTTATTGTTAAATGTGTTTTTCAGGTTTGTTTTTAAATTTTTTAATGAAACAATCTCCTGCTGACTTTCAAAAATATCTTTATCAGTTAATTCTTTTACAGAGTACATATCTGTTTTATTAAATAACATGATTGTAGGCTTCTCCTCGACACCTATGTCTGATAAAATCACATTGACTGACTCAATATGGTCTTCAAAANTGGGATGTGAGATGTCAACTACATGAATTATAAGATCAGCTTCAGTAATTTCAGTCAAAGTACTTTTAAAGGAATCAACTAGTTGGGTAGGTAGTTTTCTGATAAACCCGACTGTATCTGTGAGTAAAAAGGGCATATTTTCTATTACNACTTTTCTCACCGTTGTATCCAATGTAGCAAACAATTTATCTTCGGCAAATACACTAGCTTTTGAGATAGAGTTCATCAGTGTAGATTTTCCAACATTTGTATAGCCAACGAGTGCAACTCTAACCATCGAACCTCTGTTACCTCTNTGAGTTGACATTTGTTTNTCTATGGAAATTAGCTTCTTTTTAAGAAGATTAATTTTATTTCTAACTATCCTTCTATCNGTCTCTATTTCAGTTTCACCAGGGCCTCTCATNCCAATACCTCCCTTTTGTCTCTCNAGGTGAGTCCATAACCCTTTTAATCTNGGTAAGATATACTGATATTGTGCCAATTCAACTTGATTTCTTGCATAACTAGTTTTTGCTCTTTGAGCAAAAATATCCAATATCAGTCCAGTTCGGTCAACTATTTTTGTCTTTAAATATTTTTCNATGTTCAGTTGTTGAGTTGGAGTCAATTCATCATCAAAAATCACNGAATTGATCGAATGATTTTTTACATAATAATACAACTCNTCAATTTTTCCTTTTCCAACAAGAAATTTAGGGTCAGGTGACTCNAATCTTTGAGTGAACCTCTTGANAACTGTTCCGCCTGCTGTAAATGTTAAGAAACTCAACTCATCCAAGTACTCATCTAAAATCTCNTTNGTTTGTTTTGGACTGATTATACCAACTAAAATGGCTTTTTCTAAATCCAAATTGGGTTTTTCAATCATTTATTTCNGAGACTCTTTATCAAAATACTTTAGATCAATATCCTTTCCATCAAACAAAGCATAAGAAAAATATGTGATCCAGTCACCCAAGTTTATGTATTTTGATTGATCGTTTATGTCAATTTGTAAAGGAAGGTGTCTGTGACCAAAAATGAAAAAATCAAAATCTTCTTCAATTAAAACTTTTTTACAATATTGAAAAAGCCATTCATTCTCATCGCCTTTATATTTGATGTCTTCACTACCAGACAATAATTTATTTTTTGTAGATAGGTACTGTGCAATTCTAACTCCTATNTCTGGATGTATCCATCTAAAAAGGAATTTAGAAATGGGGTTNCTAAATATTTTCTTCATTCTTTTGAAACCTNTATCACCTGGGCCCAATCCATCACCATGTCCAATTAAAAATGACTTTTCATTAATAATAAACCTTTGAGGTGTATCAAAAACTTTGATATTCATNTCNTCTTCAAAATATCCATTCATCCACATATCNTGATTCCCAGTAAAAAAATAAATTGGAACACCAGAATCAGAAATCTCAGCTAATTTGCCAAGTACCCTTATAAAACCCTTTGGAACCACTTTTTTGTATTCAAACCAGAAATCAAATAAATCTCCTAGAAGAAAAATTGCGCTGGCATCACCTTTTACTTTATTAAGCCAATTAACAAATATTAATTCTCTAGGTTTACTTTTTGAATAATTCGGAGCTCCAAGATGATTGTCAGAAGCAAAGTAAATTTTTTTACCTTTTTCAATATGAAGTTTTATAATATTAGTAGATTTCTGCATACCAATTTTAGTCAGGATGTTATAAATAGTTTAAAGCATTCTAAAAGAATTGAAATTTTAAACAAATTATAAAATTTTTTCATAACAATTGAAAGGCATATCACTTTGATTTCTAAAATAGATTTCACCTATTTTGGTGTAGCCTTGTAAAATATAAAACTTGTTGTTTCTAGGGTTTCCGCTAAAGGTATCCAATCTTATTGATTCACAATTATTTTGATCTGCAAATTCATTAGCAAAATTCATCAATTTTAAAGCAAGACCTCTTCCTTGAAATTTTGGATGAATAGCCAACCGATGCACATAAAGGTTTTTGTTGGTTTTTGTGATCCATTTAACAGACTTATAAAAGTCATCTATATTTAATGATATACATATACAGCCTATCACTAGATCCTTATCCTCAATTATATACAATGAATTATCTTCCAAATCGGTTTCAAAGGTTTTCTTATTAGGATAATTTTTATCCCATTGGAAAATTCCTTTAGAAATCATATGATCAGCACATGCATTAGCGATTTCAACAATCCTTTTTATGTCATT